>JANOIV010000018.1:0-17266 GCA_031407875.1 Desulfobulbaceae bacterium
GGATTATGTCATGGGCATGGAGTTCTGGGACGTGGAGGGCAAGCTGATCAAATCCGGTTCCCGCACCGTCAAATCGGTGACCGGTTACAACCTCCACGGCCTGATGGTCGCCTCGGAAGGGACCCTCGGGGTCTTCGACAAGATCATCCTCAAGCTGATCCCGCCGCCGCAGACGGCCCGCTCGATGATGGCCGTCTTCGATTCGATCACCGCGGCCTCTGAGACCGTCGCGGCGATCATCGCCGCCAAGATCGTGCCGGCGACCCTGGAGATGATGGATAACTTCACCATCCGCACCGTCGAAAATTTCCGCAAGGCCGGCCTGCCCGTCGATGCGGCCGCCCTGTTGCTCATCGAGGTGGACGGCCATCCCGGCCAGGTCGCCGACGAGGCCGCTCAGGTCGAGGCGATCTGCAAGAAACATGGCGCGAGGGAGTTGAAGATCGCCAATGACGCCAGCGAACGCAACGCCATCTGGCAGGCCCGCCGGGATGCCCTGCCGGCCCTGGCCAAACTCAAACCGACCTGCGTCCTGGAAGATGCCACGGTGCCGCGCTCGAAGATCCCGGCCATGATCGAGGCCCTGGCCGAGATCAGCAAGAAATACGACCTGACCATCGGCACCTTTGGCCATGCCGGCGACGGTAATTTGCACCCGACCATCCTCACCGATAAACGCAATACCCAGGAATGGCACCGGGTGGAGAAGGCCGTCGAGGAGATCTTCGACCGGGCCCTGGCACTCGGCGGCACCCTGTCGGGCGAGCACGGCATAGGTCTTGCCAAGGCGAGATTTCTGATTAAAGAGACCGGTCGGGCCACCCTCGACTACAGCGCCCGGCTGAAGGCGGCTCTTGATCCGAAAAACATTCTGAATCCCAAGAAAATGGTAGGATAGAGGGAAATTATGGCGGATATTCACAAACTGGCCGAGATGTTCAAAAAGCTCGACGATCAACTGGTCAACTGCATGCGTTGCGGCATGTGCCAAGCCGTCTGCCCGCTTTTTCAGGAGACCGGCCGGGAGACCGACGTCACCCGCGGCAAACTGGCCCTGCTGGGTGGCCTGGCCTCACAGCTCCTGCAGGACCCGGACGGGGTAAACGAGATCCTCAACCGCTGCCTGCTCTGCGGTACCTGCCAGGCCAACTGCCCCAGCGGCGTGCGAGTGATCGACATCTTTCTTGAGGCCCGGGCGATAATGACCGGCTATTTCGGTCTGTCTCCGGTCAAAAAAGCCATCTTCCGCGGGATGCTCGCCAATCCGCAACTGTTCAACCTCCTGACCTCGATGGGTTCGAAATTTCAGGGGATCTTCACCAAAAAGGTCGACGATCTTCTCGGTTCGTCCTGTGCCCGCTTCAACGCCCCGGTGGTGGCCGACCGGCATTTCAACGCACTGGCCACCACCCCCTTGCGCAAGAGCGTAGGTCAACTCGATAGCCCGGCCGGTAGCAGCGGCCTGCGGGTCGCCTTTTTCCCCGGTTGTGTGGTCGACAAGATGTTCCCGCAGGTGGGCGAGGCGGTGATCAAGATCCTGAACAAGAAGGGCGTCGGCATATTTCTGCCCCCCGGCCAGGCCTGCTGCGGCATCCCGGTGCTGACCAGCGGCGACCGGCAGACCTTTGACAACCTTATCGAAATGAACCTCAAACTCTTTACAGGGCAGAATTTCGACTATCTGGTCACCCCCTGTGCCTCCTGCACCGCTACCATCAAGGAACTGTGGCCGCATCTCTACGGCGGCAACCGGGAAATGGTGCCAAGCATTGTCGCCTTAGGGGAAAAGACCCGCGATATCACCGAATTTCTGGCCGATCTCTGCCCGGTGAGCGAACACCCGGCGACCGGCAATGCGGATGACGCCATCACCTATCATGACCCCTGTCACCTGAAGAATTCGTTAGGGATAACCCTGCAACCACGGACCCTGATCAAGGCCACCGGCAGAACATTCATCGAAATGACCGAGGCTGGAAAATGCTGCGGCTGCGGTGGCAGTTTCAATGTCGTCCACTATGAGCTGTCCAAGAGGATCGGCAACCGCAAGGCCGATAATATTGTCAGTTCCGGGGCGAAGACGGTGGCCACAAGCTGCCCGGCCTGCATGATGCAGATGACCGATATGCTGTCCCGCAGAGACAAAGGCATCAAAGTCAAGCATGTGGTGGAACTCTATGCCGACAGCCTCGAGCGAGGAGGCCGGCATAGATGCACAGGAAGGCCTGACGTCGACAAGAAGAAATAGTACCGCTGCCAAAACGGCAGCAGGATCAGAAAAGGAGGCATGCATGGCCATCACAACAGCTGTACAGGACGAACAGGATCTGCTCTGTACCCGCTTCAGCGAAAAAGCCAAGGCGGTCTCCGCCTTTGTTACAGAGATACGCACTTTTGACGAGGCCATAGCCTACTGCCTCGATCTCTGCGGCAGACAGGGCGCCTGCAGGATCAAGATTTCCGGTTGCGACGAGCAGCTCTCTGTGCCGGCTGACGCCCTCTGTGAGCTAAAGCAGGAGAAAATCGTAGCGGCCCCTGGGCTCGATCCGGCCCAGTACGCCAGGCTGTTGGATCACTGCGCCGAGAACGGTTTCACCTGCATCAAATCCGGCATGCGGTCCCATCTGAGCGGGGTCGATATCGGCTTTACGATGGCCGATAGCGCTATCGCCGAGACCGGCACCCTGGTCATCAACTGTCCGAGCGAAGAGCTGCGTCTTGCCACCATGCTCTGTGAATACCATATTTGCGTCGTGCGCCGTTCGACCATCGTCGAGGACGCCTTCGCCGCCGATCAGCAATTGCTGAAGTACATGCACAAGACCCCCGATTACACCGCCTTCATCACAGGCGCCAGCCGGACTGCCGATATCGAACGCGTCCTGGCCCTCGGTGTCCACGGTCCACTCGAATTACATATTCTTCTCTTGGAGGATTGATCATGCAGGATGCCAAAAACCTCAAAGAATACCGCAAGGAAATGCAGGAATCCCTTGACAACGTTTTTTTACGTAAAGCCCTTGATACCTTTGCCGTGACCTACCGGACCAGCAGGGCCAGGGCCTTTGCCGGATTCGACATTAACCGGCTGGTGGCCGATGTGGCCGAGGCCAAGGATAGCGTCCTGCCACGACTGGGTGAGCTCTTTGCGGAATTCAAGAAGAATGCCGAGGCGGCCGGGGTGCAGGTTCATTTCGCCAAGGATGCCGACGAGGCCAACGCCCTCATCGTGCGGATCGCCGAAGAAACCGGCAGCAAAAAAATCATCAAATCAAAATCGATGACCGCCGAGGAGACCCTCCTGAACCATGCCCTGGAAGACCATGGCCTGGAGGTCACAGAGACCGATCTCGGGGAGTGGATCATCCAGCTCCGGCACGAAGGACCATCACACATGGTCATGCCGGCTATTCATCTGTCGCGCTTCCAGGTAGGCGACCTCTTCACCGATGTGACCGGAGCCCACCAGGAACCAGATATTGAAAAGCTGGTCAAGGTGGCGCGGCGGGAACTGCGCAGCAAGTTCGTTGAGGCCGACATGGGTATCACCGGGGCGAACTTTGCCATCGCCGATACCGGCAGCATCGGTCTGGTGACCAACGAGGGCAATGCCCGTCTGGTCACCACCCTGCCGCGGGTGCATGTGGCTCTTATGGGGATCGACAAGCTGGTGCCAAGCCTCAAGGATGCCCTGAAGATCCTCAAGGTCCTGCCGCGTAATGCCACCGGCCAGAATATTACCTCCTATGTGACCTGGATCACCGGGGCCAATGAATGCGCCTCGGCCGTCGGCAAGAAAAAGGAGATCCATTTCGTCGTCCTCGACAACGGTCGGCTGGAGATGGCCAAGGATCCGCTGTTCTCCCAGATCTTCCGCTGTGTGCGCTGCGGGGCCTGCGCCAATGTCTGCCCGGTCTACCGCCTGGTCGGCGGTCACAAGATGGGCCATATCTATATAGGCGCCATCGGCCTGATCCTCACCTATTTCTTCCACGGCCCGGAAAAAGCCAAAAATATTGTGCAGAACTGCATCAACTGTGAGGCCTGCAAAGATATCTGCGCCGGCGGTATCGACCTGCCCCGCCTGATCAAACAGGTGCATGTGCGGATCCAGGACCAGACCGGCCACCCCCTGCCCAGCCTGCTGCTCGGTCAGGTCATGAAAAACCGCAAGCTCTTCCATACCCTCTTACGCACCGCCAAGTGGGCCCAGAAACCGGTGGCCGGCAATGATGGCTTCATGCGGCATCTGCCGATGATGTTTTTCAAGGAACATGATTTCAAGGCCCTACCGATCGTGGCCGAAAAACCCTTCCGTGACCTCTGGCCGGGTCTGCGACGGCAGGTGGCGAATCCCCGCGTGAAGATCGGCCTGTTCTCCGGCTGCGTGCAGGATTTTGTCTATCCCGAACAGATGGAGGCCGCTTCTCTGCTCTTTGCCGACCACCAGGTCGCCATGTCCTTCCCGATGGCCCAGTCCTGCTGCGGTCTGCCTCTGCAGATGATGGGTGAGGCCAAGACCTCGCGGGACGTGGCCGTGCAGAATGTCCGGGCCTTCGAGAAAGAAAATGTTGATTACATCGTCACCCTCTGTGCCTCCTGCGCCTCGCACCTGAAACATAACTATCCGGTATTGCTGGCCGATGATCCGAAGATGCTGGAAAAGACCCGCGCCTTTGCGGCAAAGGTGATCGATTTCTCCTCGTTTGCCCACGATATCCTCAGCCTGAAGGCCCAAGATTTTACAGGAGACGGTAAGATTGCCACCTTCCATTCCCCCTGTCACCTCTGCCGCGGCCTCGGAGTCCACGAAGCGCCGCGCAACCTGATACGTGCCGCCGGTCTTGAGTACAGGGAGGCCGATGAGTCGGAGGTCTGCTGCGGTTTCGGTGGCACCTTTTCGGCAAAGTTCCCCGAACTCTCCGCCGAACTCCTGAACAAAAAACTCGACCATGTCGAACAGACCGGGGCCGAGATCCTGCTGACAGACTGTCCCGGCTGTATCATGCAGCTTCGGGGTGGTTTGAAGAAACGCGGTTCGCAGATCATCGTCCAGCACACCGCCGAGGCCTTGGCCGCCCGGCGGAAGAAAGGAGTTTGAAAGTCAGCCTCACTGACACGTTGCCCAAATTAAAAGAGGCAGGTGTTGTTGGCGGAAGGAGTTCGAGACGAAAGCCTTTTTAGAAAATCACAGCAGGAACCAGAACAGCAGGCAGCCGCTCAAGGCGAAGAAGAGGCAGGGGGCGACCAGGCGGTGCCAGGCCCTCACCAGATCGACACCAAAGTAGTTGCAGTTAAGGAGAAAACAGATATGGATCGGTGAGATCATCACCCCGGTAAAACCGGCAAACGAGGCCAGGACCAGATAGGGGACAGTCTGATGCTGCAGGCCCAGGGTGTGGAGAAGCCCGAGGAGCAGCGGAAAGGTCGCCCCGACAAAGGCCACATTGATGCCTGCCACCATGCCCACCAGAAAGGGCAGAAAGAAGGCGGCGGCAAAGAGGGCCACCCCGCCGCTGGAAGAGTGGGCCATCTCCGTGACAATACCTGCCGCCCCCATGATATCCTTGAACATGAAGATTGCCACGATCACGCCGAGCATGGTCCAGAGACTCTTCTTGCCCAGGACCTCGAGAAGGAAATCCCACCCCAGCCGGTTCTGCACCATGATGGCGAGAACGGCCAGCAACAGGGCGATGATCACACCCCACTCAAAGGAAACACCCGGCATAGCCTTGCTAATCAAGGTCTCAAGACCCACGGCGCCGACGATTGCGACCAGGAGGGGCAGACCTTCCATCAGCACCGTTCGCCATTGCCCGGGCGGTGAGGATAAGATCGCTGCGGATCGGCCGACAGCCAAAACCCCCGGCCGCAGAAAAAAGAACCAGCCGAGGCCAAACATGGCCAGGATTCCCGGCCAGGTAGAGGAGATAAAGGTGCCGATCGGTATTTCGGCCAGGGAGACGGTAAGGATGACACCGGGATACAGAGGCCAGGCCAGTTCCCAGACATGGCGGAACCAGTAGTTGATTACCGCCCTGTCCTCATCATGCATGGTCATTTCCGCACTCACCGCCTTGACCATCGGGGCTGAGAACACAGCGCCTCCCGGCATCGGCAGGAGGCCAATCAGGGCCGGGAAGAAGATCAGGCGCAGACGGGGATTCACCAGATAGCCGGATACGGCCGCCATGAGACGTTGGGACTGCCCGGAACGATCCTGGGCATCGGACAGGATGAGGATCAGACCGACAATGGCCGCCAGAAAGAGAAACTGCTCCTGGGTCACCGCCAACAGGCTAACCTCGGAGACCCCGGCCAGATCCATACCGCAGAGCAGGCCCATGACCACACCGCCCAGGAGAATCGACAGGGCAAGACCCAATTTATTGCGGATGCCGATGAGCATCAAGGTAAAGGCCCCGATAACCTTGAGAAATGGCAGCGCCGCTGCAAACCAGTGCATCTTCGTCCCTGTCTCCTCTTATTCCAAGTCGTGCAGGAAGGGCCACAGACCGGCCTCCCTCTTGCGTCAATGCCCTCTATTTAGCGGAACCGAGCAATTTTGCCTTGAGATCCTTGGAGACCGGCTTTTCACCGAGCCAGATGGAGAGCATGGCGTCATTGAAGTCCTTGCCGGGAATCACACCTTTTTCCACCCCGCCAATGTTTACCTTCGTGCCGCTCTCCGGGGTATAATCGAGGCTGATAACCTCTCCCTTTTTTGCATCGGTGAACAGGGCGTTAAACTGATCAATGCGCTCCTGCAGGGCCTTGAGTTGTTCAGGACCGTTGTTACCGATAAATCCCTCGTTCCAGCCATCGGTGAGTTTTTCTTTTTCCACCTTGCCATAGAGAAAGTGCATGACCATGCGCTTATGGCCGTCGGCAGCGATCACCTCTTTGGCCTCGGCGGCAGGATTTTCGAGGTATAACTGAGCGATATAAATATCAAAAACAAATTTAGAGCGGATACCGGCGCCATTGAGCGAAAGGGCCACCCCGTCATCGGTTTTGATCGATTCAGGCACCGGAACCCCGGAAATTTCCAGGGCTGCGGCGGGCAGGGCAAACAGCAGACAAAAGCAGACCAGAAAAACATTTCGCATTGCTTTACCTCCTATTTTTCGTATGATGAGGAAATGATTCCCAAATATCGCATTTCCCGATTCCCTTCCTTATACCCACGAATTACGGGAGATGGCAAACTTTTTACTTATCCTGATCTGTCTTTGCAGTGGTCGTCCTCTGCCGGCCAATATGTTATAGTGAGAACGTCATCTTCATCCTGTAACGCCCGCCACACCCTTTTTTCCTGTTGAAAAGCCATGACTGATACACTGCAAAGAGTTATCTCCAAATCCGCGAATTTTTTCGGTTTTGCCTGTGATACCACCCTTCTGGTGACCGAGGCCTGCCGCAGGCACGATGTCGGCCCCACCGCAGCCGCTGCCCTGGGCCGAGCCCTGACCGGGGCCGTCCTGCTCGCCGCCCTGCTCAAGGATGACCAGAGCGTTATGCTGAGATTTGAAGGAAACGGGCCCTTAGGCAAGATCATCACCGAGGCCGGTTATAACGGCTGGGCCAGGGGCTACGTGGCCGAACCACGGGCAGATGTACCGCTCAGACAGGGAAAAATCGATGTAGCAGCAGGTCTTGGCCGAGCAGGTTTTCTCACGGTGACCAAGGATATTGGCATGAAGAAAAAATACGAAGGTATGGTCCAGCTCTCCACCAGCGAAATCGGGGAGGATATCGCCTATTATCTCTCGGAATCAGAACAGATCCCGTCGGCAATTGGCCTCGGGGTCCATCTGCAACCTGACGGCAGCATAGCCGCGGCCGGCGGATTCCTCGTGCAGTCTCTACCGCCTGCCGATGAACAGCTGATCACCGGCATCGAACGACAGATCAACCGTCTTGCCTCGGTCACAGAAATGCTCAGAGAGGGCAAAACCCCGAGGGACATCCTGGCAATTCTCTTTGCCGCCATCCCGCATCGGGCCACCACAAGCACAGCACTGACGTACAAGTGCAGTTGCAGCCGTGAAAAGATGCAACGGGCGGTCTTTGCCCTTAGTAACTCTGAAATCAACTACCTCCTCAACTCTGAGAGCGGCGTCGAGGTGCAATGTGAATTCTGTCGGGACAGTTACCGTTTTGCCCGAGAGGACCTGGAGAAGATGCTGGCCCCGGGAGCCGGTGGTCATTAGCAGGAGAGCGCAGAGAGGATGTTCGCCCTGCACTCTCACCGCATCACCATTCCCTCAAGAGTGACGGTACAGCTCCAGATTGTTCTTGAGCTGGCTAATCTGCAGCCCCAGAGGGATACATTGTCCTTGGTCAAGGCAGGAATCTGCCTCGCTCGTCTCCAGAAACGTTTTTAAATGGTACTGGCCCTGATGAAGATCCACCTCCCAGGCCTTGACTTCCTCATTATATTCGACGGAGAAATCTTTGCCGCAGGCCCCTGCTTCAGGAATAACAGATTCAATTTTCTTGCAGATATCGTTTTTCGTAGCCATTTTCAGACCTCCTTCTTCAAGTGATGAGTGAGACAACCATTCGCCTCATGGAGACAGTATACATTCAGCAGAAGGTATCAAGGCCACGTGCTTAAAGGAGTCGTTCTCTTCCCTCCGCCCGCATCAGCAATTCTCTTTGAAAAAGTCGCCAATAGTCGAATGCCGCCAAGGCACTCAGAAAGGATACCAGGATGAGAACCGGCAACGTCCAAGGGGAGGCAACCAGGACAGTGATCGCGAGGGCAAACTGGGAGGCGGTTGCGACCTTTCCGGCAGGACGGGCCGTCATATTGCGAAACTGGAGCCAGAGACGATTGCAGGCCAGATACGCAGCAGTCAATCCGACGACCATCTCCCGCAACAGCAGCAGGGGCAGCCACCAGAAGGCGAGTTTACCCACTGCCACGAAGGCGATAAGCACTACAAGGGTGAAGACCTTGTCCGTCACGGCGTCGAGCAAGCCTCCCTGCCAGCTCACCGCCTGCCAGCGTCTGGCCAGCCAGCCGTCAACCAGATCACTGAAAGCGGCGGCCAGAATAATACCCAGCCAGAACTTCTGACCACAGAAGGAAAACAGACCGGCAAGGACCAGACGGCCGCCAGTAACCAGATTGGGAAGTATATATTTGTATCGCGTCATCATTCCCGGCCCTCCACCTTCTCCGTCAATATGCCTCACTCTGCCTTAACACGAAAAACTGCAGGGCGTCCAACACTGTCCCCGTCCCGGCATCAACTACTCTTTCCAGTCCGGCCGTAGATACAACTCGGTCAGCTGTTTTCTGGTAACCGAGGCCGGTGCCTCGGTAAGGGGACAGGTGGCTTTCTGGGTCTTCGGGAAGGCAATAACGCTCCGGATGGAGTCGCTGCCGGTAATGATCATCATCAACCGGTCAAGCCCGAAGGCCAGGCCGCCGTGTGGTGGCGCCCCCAGTTCCAAGGCCCGCAGCAGGAAGCCGAATTTGTCCTGGGCCTCCTCCTCGCCAATACCGAGGACCTGCAGTACCTTGGACTGCATCGCCCGCTGATGGATGCGGATCGAGCCGCCGCCGATCTCGGTGCCGTTCAGCACCAGATCATAGGCCCGGCTGGAGACCGCTGCCGGATCCGTGTCGAGTTTTTCGATATCGACTTCACGCGGGGCGGTAAAGGGATGATGCAGGGCCTGAAAGCGTTTTTCCTTCTCATCATACTCAACAAGAGGGAAATCGGTGACCCAGGTGAAATTGAAAACGTCTTTTTTGACCAGCGCCAGCCGACGTGCCAACTCCAGCCGCAGTTCCGAGAGGACCTGCAAGACCACCGAGGCTTTATCGGCGCCAAAAAAGAGCAGATCTCCCTCGACAGCCTCAAGCTCCCCGGCAATGGCCGCACGTTCGTCATCGGTGAAGAATTTGGCGATCGGCGACTGCCATTCGCCCTCGGCCTTCATCTTGACCCAGGCCAGGCCCTTGGCGCCGAACTGAACGGCATACTCCGTCAGGTCATCGAGTTCTTTTCTCGAGAAAGTGGCACAGCCCTTGGCATTGACGGCCCGCACCGTTCCGCCGCTATCGGCTATCTCCCGGAAGACCTTGAAACCGCAGGTCGAGGCGATCGCGGTGAGATTGACCAGTTCCATAGCGAAACGGGTGTCGGGGCGGTCGGTACCGAAGCGGTTAATCGCCTGGTCATAGGTCACCCGGGCAAAAGGCGGGGTCAGATCAAGATTCAAGGTCGATTTGAACAGGGCGACGATCATGCCCTCGGTCACCGTGATGATCTGCTCCTCATCGACAAAGGACAGCTCCATATCGATCTGGGTGAATTCCGGCTGCCGGTCGGCCCGCAGATCCTCGTCGCGAAAGCATTTGACAATCTGGTAGTAGCGGTCCATGCCGGCGATCATCAGGAGTTGCTTAAAGAGCTGAGGCGACTGGGGCAGGGCATAGAACTTGCCGGCATTGACCCGGCTCGGCACCAGATAGTCACGGGCCCCCTCCGGGGTGGAGCGGGTGAGCATCGGCGTCTCGATATCGAGAAAGCCGTGGTCGTCGAGATAGTTGCGGATCGTCTGCACGGCCTTGTGGCGCATCACCATGTTGGCGGCCATCTCAGGCCTGCGCAGGTCGAGATAGCGATATTGCAGCCGCAGGTTCTCGGAAACCTCAATATCCTCGTCAAGCGGGAAGGGCGGGGTCTCACTGGTATTGAGGATACGCAACTCGTCGATGAGCACCTCGATCTCGCCGGTCGCCAGTTTGGCATTGGCCATGTCGCCGGGTCTTGGTGCAACCCGGCCTCTCACCGCCAGGACCCACTCACTCCTGAGCTGATGGGCCTTGGCATGGACCTCCGGATTGATTGCCGGGTTGAAGACGATCTGGGTCAAGCCTTTGCGATCACGCAGATCGATAAAAATAACGCCGCCATGGTCCCGCCTGCGCAGGACCCAGCCCATCAGTACTACCTCTTCGCCGATATTGTCTTTCCCGAGATCATTGCAGAAATGCGTCCGGATCAGGTTTCCCATCGATTCCATATATATCCATCAAACCGGTTAATTTTTACACTCAACGAGTGTCTGAAGTGTCAAGCGAACTACTCTTGGACAATCGATCTCTTTTCATCAAGATATTTTCTAGCTGGACGCAGTATTCCTTGCAGAATATCTGCTTTCAGCTCCACCTTTTGCTGCTCCTGGGTCCTCATATCGCGGAGAACCCCCTGGCCTGCGGCCAACTCTTCTTCGCCGACGATCAGGACCCGGGATGCCCCGGTCTTATCCGCCTGTTTCATCTGGCTCTTCAGGCTTCTGCCCTCAAGATCCATCGCCACCCGCAGCCCTGCCGAACGTAGTGTATGGGCCAGGCCGAAACAGAACTCCGAGGCAGCCGGCCCAAGACCGGCAATGAAGAGATCAGGGTATATCCGCCCTAAGGCCTTGGCCCCGGCGTTCTGCTGCAAGAGCAGGACCAGCCTCTCCATGCCCATGGCAAAGCCGATGCCGGGGACACCTTTTGGCCCGCCCAGTTGTTCGACCAGGCCGTCGTAGCGACCGCCCGCGCCGACCGCCGCCTGGGCACCCAGGTCGATTGTGATAAATTCAAAGGTCGTCCGGGTATAGTAGTCGAGCCCCCGCACCATGAATTTGTTGAGAGAATACGAGACTCCGAGTTGTCCGAGAGCGGCCTGCACCTCCTCGAAATGCCGGAGACAGTCGGAACAGAGATGTTCAAGGATGGACGGCGCGCTCTGCACCTGTGCACGGCACCGGGGATTTTTACAGTCAAGGACCCGCAGGGGATTGGTCGAGCTCCTCCTCTTGCAGTCATCGCACAGGGTATCGAAGCGTTCAGCGAGGAAGTTCTGGAGCTGCAGGCGATAGGCCGGACGACATGCCGGGCAACCCAGGGAGTTGAGCTCCAGGCTGACCGAGACGCCCAACTCCTGCAAAAGCAGGGCTCCCATGGCCATCAGTTCCGCATCGACACGGGGATTCCGGGAGCCAAGGACTTCCACATCCATCTGGTGAAACTGCCTGAGGCGCCCTTTTTGGGGCCGTTCGTGGCGGAACATCGGACCGATGGTAAAAAGTCGCTGCACGGGTTTCTGGACATACAGCCCATGCTCGATATAGGCACGAATGAGGGAGGCAGTCGCCTCCGGTCGCATGGTGATCTTTTTGTCGACAAAGGTATACATCTCCTTTTCGACGATATCGGTGGTTTCACCTATGGAACGGGCAAAGAGTTCGGTCGGCTCGAGGATCGGCAGTCTGATCTCGGAGAAGTCAAACCGGGCAAAAACGGAACGGGCAATGGTCTCAACAGACTGCCAGAGTTCGACATCCCCAGGTAAAATATCCTTGAAGCCATTTAGGGCTTGGAGTTTCAAATGTATCCCTCCAGGTGACAACACCTGCTTACCTGCTTATTATAGTTAGAAGTCATCAAAAAAGAGTAAAATAGAACGTATTTTAGAGAAATTGTCAAGCTTAGCCCCGGTTTCCGGCAAGAATCCACCCTTTGAGGGATAACAGCACAGACCACTGGCTACCAACTCTTCCTCTCCCTCTCTTGGCCCGAAGATCCTGCGGTATAGTTTTCTTGACAAATTTCCGCAAGGCGGGCATTATCGGGTTCTGTCATCCATGATCATACTTAGAAGGAGCCTCCCTGTTCATGAAATTACCACCACTGACTATCGGCAAATTTACCGCCCGCATTCCCCTCATCCAAGGAGGCATGTCCATCCGTGTTTCCACCTCGACACTGGCCGCCCCGGTTGCTGAATGCGGAGGAATTGGCGTCATAGGAGGCTCAGGCCTTCCCACCGAAGAGCTGCAGGAGGATATCCGGGCTGCTAAAAATGCCACAGACGGTATCGTTGCGGTCAACATCATGTACGCCATGAAGAATTTTTATGAACTGGTGATGGGCTCAATCGAGGCCGGGATCGACATGATTATCACCGGTGCAGGTTTTTCCCGCGATATTTTTAAAATTGGCAAAACCCATAATACCCCGATCGTCATGATCGTCTCCTCTCCTGCTCTTGCCAAACTTGCTGAAAAACTGGGGGCTGCAGCTGTAATAGTAGAGGGTAAGGAGGCCGGCGGCCACCTGGGAACCGACAAAGCGCTGCGGGAGATTTTCCCTCCTATACGCGAGGTCATCAAAAACATCCCCTTGATCGCTGCGGGAGGCATTACAAACGGCTTTGAAATGGCTGAAATGATGGATAAATATGGTGCAGACGGGGTCCAGATCGCTTCACGTTTCGTCCTTAGCAAAGAGTGTGATGTCTCCGATGCCTTCAAACAGGCCTATCTTGATGTTAAAAAAGAAGATATTGTGCTCACCTCCTCGCC
Organism: Desulfobulbaceae bacterium; assembly: GCA_031407875.1. Taxonomy (GTDB): domain Bacteria; phylum Desulfobacterota; class Desulfobulbia; order Desulfobulbales; family Desulfocapsaceae; genus Desulfoprunum. Next base: position 13,381 of record JANOIV010000018.1, read on the forward strand.
AGTCGGCATGCCGGGTCGGGCCATCAACACCCCCTTTGTCCAGGCGATGAACGCCGGTGAAGATGTCAGTGCCAAGAAATGCCCGCATCTCTGTCTGAAAAAATGTGACCATCATTACTGCATCAACGAACGCCTCATGCTGGCAAAGGCCGGAATCATCAAAGAAGGTCTCGTTTTTTCAGGTGAAAACACCTACAAGATGAAAAGTATCCTCACTGTCGCCGAGATTTTTCGGCAGTTCACCGAACAGGCGGAATCTGTCTACAAAGAGGGACAGGGGTTCTGCCCCGCGGTCTGAAGTACCCCACACACAGCCTATGGTCCCTGCAACCGCCAGCCCCCCGCCGGATCTTCCACCACCAGCAGCACTAATTCCCCGTATTTTCTCGGCAAAGGAGCACCCGATCACTCTCGACATGATCGAGAAAGACGCTCTCCATGTTCTGAGAAAATTGAATAACGCCGGATATTCCGGCTATCTGGTCGGAGGCGGGGTACGTGACCTCTATCTTGGCAAGACCCCCAAGGATTATGATATCAGCACGGATGCCCGACCGGGCCAGATCCGCAAACTCTTCCCCAACAGCACAATAATCGGCAAACGATTCAGGCTGGTTCAGGTATTCTTCCATCATGGCAACGTTGTGGAGGTGTCCACCCTGCGTTCGTTGAGCGAACACGATCTGGATGGCCCCCAAACCGTCCTGGCCCCGAACAACACCTTCGGCACCCTCGACCAGGATGCCCAACGCCGCGACCTTACTATCAATTCACTTTTTTTTGACATACGAAACAGAACAATCATCGATTACGTCAATGGTGTCGGTGATCTCGACCACTCCATCATCCGGATGGTCGGAGAACCTGACAAGCGGATCAACAGGGATCCGGTTCGAATGATGCGGGCAATCCGTCACTCTGCCAGGAACAATTTTTCCATTGAGGAAGAGACCTGGAAAGCAATCTGTACAAATCATCAGAAGCTCGCCCTCTGCCCGTCTTCCCGCCTGCGTGATGAACTGTTCAAAGATCTCTACAGCGGATCAGCCGCCGCCTGGTTTGAGCTGGCTGTTGATTCAGAGATTTTCTTCACCCTCCTGCCACTGTATCGAAAGGTTTTTCAGCTCCAGGTGGCAGGTACCATGCACCCCCGCCTCATGCTGGCCAAACTGACAGCAGTTCTCGACAGACTCAACACCAGCATGTCCCAGCAGAAACCAGTACATCTACCTGATTTTATCATTGTGGCGATCCTGCTTATCCCCTGGGCCGAGATAAAATACCGTCTATTCTCTCAGCAGCAAAAAGGATCCGCTCTTTTTCAGATAGCCAAGAAAATCAGGGCTGATCTTGACCAGGATCTTGGCATCCAGCTCAACCTCAGCCGTTCCTTACGCCAGGAAACAACCGCACTTCTTACCAATCTGGCAGTTCTCCTCCAGCACCGACAGAATGATTCCTGGCCCAAATGGCTACGCAACAAAAGCTATTTTTCCAGCGCTTCACTTTTACATTCCTGCTACCTGGAAGCGATATCCGGCAGCCCGATGCCGGAACAGCACCTGGAGATCCTGCCACAGGCCCCTGAAAAACCACAGATGCCCCACCATAAAAATGAAACACAACGAAGAGGGAAGCCAGCATTTTCTACGCAGGCAAAGGGGGGTATTTTCGGTCTCAAAAAAAAATAGCGGCCCTTCCTGCTCAAGTTGCACATCCCGCCATGTCATAATCTGCAATGATGGTTCTCAATATTAGCTCAAAGAGAGCAACCTCTACCCCGCCAGACAACACATCGTAATTACGATATTATCACGACTTATTCATTTTTTTGTTCCTCTGTATAAGGATTTTTTTCCGCCTTTTTTCTGTATTTCCTACGACATTTATTCCCAATTACCTCTATTTTATTTGACATTTGTTGCTATTTACCTCTAATAACAACACAAGCAGTCACACTCGGGGATCCTTCTATCCCTGATCGGTTTTTTTCCATACCTGAATTCGTAGTATGTTCGGCAGAGGTAGGGATTTTTATCTAATTCTTTTTATCGGCACCTTAAGTGCCGGTACAATCGCGCGCAGCGCAAAATTGTAGTCAAGCAATAGGAGGTTGATATGGCAGACACGGTAAACAAGACTCTGGATCCGCAGCTCAATCGGCGTGGTTTCCTCAAGGGCTGCACAATGGCTGCAGCCGCTCTGGGACTGTCCGAGGCAATGATCCCCAAACTCGTTGAAGCTGCAGCATCCGCTGAGCGACCCCGGGTCATCTGGTTACACTTCCAGGAATGCACAGGTTGCACAGAGAGTCTTCTCCGCGCCTCCCACCCTGACCTGGCCCGCCTGATCCTTGATGTTATATCATTGGATTATCATGAAACCATCATGGCTGCTGCAGGCCATCAGGCGGAAGAAGTGCTTCAGAAGACCGTCACTGAGCATGCGGGAAAATTCATTCTGGTTGTTGAAGGGGGCATCCCCACCAAAGATGGCGGTATCTACTGTAAGATAGCAGGCAAAACAGCCATGGACATCCTGGCGGAAATTGCCCCAAAAGCTGCTGCTATCATCGCTATCGGAACCTGTGCAACCTTCGGCGGCGTCCAGGCTGCCAGCCCGAATCCTACAGGTTCGGTTGGCGTTATGGATCTGGTAAAAGGCGTGCCTGTTGTCAATATTTCCGGCTGCCCTCCAAACCCGATCTCTTTCCTCGGTACCGTTCTCCATTACTTGACCTTCAAGCGCCTGCCGGCCCTTGACAGCCTCAACCGTCCTCTCTTTGCCTACGGACGCAGAATCCACGACCATTGCGAGAGACGTCCTCACTTCGATGAAGGCCGTTTCGTCGAGCAATTCGGTGATGCGTCCCATAAACTCGGCTATTGTCTGTACAAGGTCGGCTGTAAAGGTCCTGAGACCTTCGCCAACTGCCCGGCAGTCCGTTTCAATGATGTCGACGTCTGGCCTGTCAGCGTTGGTCACGGCTGTCTCGGCTGTACGGAACCCAATTTCTGGGATACCATGACCCCGTTCTATGACAGACTACCCATGGTCAAGATCCCCGGTACCGGCATCATTGCCGATGCCGATGGTATTGGCAAGAAAGTACTCGGTGTTACTGCAGCGGCTATCGGTATCCATGCGGTAGTCGGAGTTGGTAAACGTCTGATCAAAGGAAAAGGCAACGATCATGAATAACCGATAGCCCCTTTCACGATGGGTAATATCTAGGTATCATACGAAAATGTATGCCTGGTCCGGAGAAATCGCAACGAGACAATCCGGAGGGGTATTTCACTAATTTATGGAGGTTTTACACATGGCTCAGCGAATTACCATTGATCCAATTACCAGGATTGAGGGTCACTTAAGAGTAGATATCGAGGTTGATGGCGGGAAGGTCACCAAGGCATGGTCATCCGGTCAGATGTTTCGTGGCTTGGAAACCATCCTGAAAGGTCGCGATCCCCGCGATGCATGGCTCTTCGTGCAGCGTATATGTGGTGTCTGCACCACAGTGCATGCCCTGGCATCTGTCCGTTCCGTAGAAAATGCCCTCGGCCTGGAGATTCCGCTCAATGCCCAGCTCATCCGCAATCTGGTACAGTCAATTCACTCTCTGCATGATCATATCGTCCACTTCTATGCCCTGTCGGCCCTTGATTGGGTTGATGTGGTTTCGGCCCTCGATGCTGACCCGGTGAAAACAGCAGCTCTCGCCGACAGTCTCTCTGACTGGCCGGGCAACAGCCCGAAAAGATTTGCCGCAGTCAAAGATAAAGTCAAGGCCCTCGTTGCCAGTGGCCAGCTTGGGCCCTTTGCCAATGCTTACTGGGGACACGCTGCCATGAAACTGCCACCCGAGGCCAACCTCATGGCGGTT
>JANOIV010000054.1:0-4309 GCA_031407875.1 Desulfobulbaceae bacterium
CCGAATGGAGGCTGGAGAGGATCCGGATCAGGTGGAAAAGGAGATGGGAGATGTGCTGGGGGGTGAGGGTGATTTCTCTTTTGAGGCCTTGAAAAAAAAGGGACTTGCCGGCCGCAGACATCCGTTCCATGATGAAAAACTATACGACCTGTAATTCCAATTCCAAATCAAGCGTTAACTTTGTCGGCTGCGCTGTGCGGCTCCTCGCCGTACTTTATGTACTGTCTCGTCGCTGCTCGCTTGCCTTCGCGTTCTCATCTTGATTTGAAAATGGAATAAGACCTCTCAAGCGAGAAGTGTGCCTTCTCTTGCCAATTCCGGCTTTCCCACAACACCGGACTTCGCTGATGCTTCTTCATTCTCAGTGGATCGTTTCCGAGTCACTTGAGAGGAAATGGCGCATCTGGTGCTCGACCTCCTTTCTCCTGATAATCTCACGGGCCTCCTCTTCGTCTATTCCCAGTGCCTGGGCGATGGCTGCAACATCATAAAAAGGCTCTCCTTCGGCACTGAAGTGGGACGGCTTGAGCTCCGGAAAAGAGGTCTCGGTGGCAATGCCCGAGGCCTTGAGGAGAAGCTGTTGTATTTCCGGCGGGCCAAAGAGCATGAGCCATTCCACCGCTTCCGCCCAGAGCTTTGATTCAACAGTCTGATTTTGCATTATTTTCATGGCTGTTTCGAGGTTCCACTGATCTTTAAAATCCATTGATGCATCTCCAAGGATGGGTTTGTAATTTTTATTGCACTGGCTATACTATAATTTCTTTGCACGTTTCTGCAAAGTACCGATGGGCTGAAATCGTTGCTCGACAGTTTTACATCCTTCCCTATTGCCAGAAAGAGGCGTGTATGAACAGATTTGATGGTGGAGTATTTCTCGAAAACATCGAATGGTTTGATGAGACCGGCAAAGAACTGGTGCACAGACTGCCCGAACAGGGCTCCGGAGAAATCAAATTCGGAGCGCAACTGACCGTGCGCGACAGCCAGGCGGCGGTGCTGTTTTATAAGGGCAAGGCCTGTGATGCCTTCGGTCCCGGCAGGCATACTCTGAAAACCGCCAATCTCCCGTTACTGACCAAGATTCTCTCACTGCCCTGGCGTGGTGACAGTCCCCTGCGGGCAGAGGTATATATGGTCAACCTCAAGTATTTCACCGATCTGAAATGGGGCACCATGGATCCGGTCGCCTTCAGGGACTCGGAACTCGGCCTTATCCGGCTCCGGGCCCATGGTATATATAACCTGCAGATCGTGCAACCGGTGCTCTTTATCAATGCCCTGGTCGGCACCATGGGCAGCTTTGCAACCGATGACATCTCAGCCTATCTGAAAAAGGTCATTGTCTCGCGCTTCAATGATTATCTGGGTGAAAAACTCGATACCATTTTCAACCTGCCCGGCAGGTTTGAGGAATTCTCGAGTGATCTGCAGAAGCGGCTGGTTGAGGATTTCGGCCATTTCGGTCTTCGCCTGAGCCACCTTTACATAACTTCAATCACCCCGCCCGAGGAGGTGCAGAAGGCCATCGATGATCAGGGCCGCCTGAGTGTCATCAGGGATATGCCAAAATTCGTGCAGATGAAGGCGGCGATGGCTATGGAGAAAGCCGCTGAAAACCAGGGGGAGGCCGGCGCCGGGATGGGGCTGGGCATGGGCATGCTGCTGCCGGCGATGTTTTCCAGGGGCCTTGCGGCCACGGTGCCGGAGACAGCAGTAGAACGGAGATCTCAGGCTATCTGCCCTGATTGTCAGCACAACATCCCAGTGGATGCACATTTCTGCCCGGTCTGCGGCCATCAGCAGGTTATCTTGAGTCAGTGTAAACACTGTGGCAAAAATCTTTCACCCTTGGCCAAATACTGTTCCCAGTGCGGACAGCCGACGGAGGCGAAACCTGTTATCCCTCTCTGTCCTGAATGCAAGAGTGAGAATATGCCAGGCTCTCTGTTTTGTAATAACTGCGGGCAACGATTCTAGGGGCTCATGGACCTTGTTATTGAACAGAGTTGCCCTTCCTGTGGGGCTCCTATCGTCTTGCACGAGACCGACAGGCTCATAGGCTGCCCGTATTGCGAGGTGAAAAATTATATGATGGGGGGAGGGCAGGCCCGGTTCGCCTTGCCGGATAAGCTTCCTCGTCATGTCGCAAGAGAAGATCTCGTCTATGTGCCGTATCTGCGCTTCAAGGGGAGTATCTATTACTGTCAGGGCCAGGAAGTCCAGCATGCGGTCATCGACACCACCCGGCTGGCCATTACGGCAGATCGCCTTCCCACCTCGCTTGGTCTGCGGCCCCAGGCGATGAAGGTCGTTCCGGTCAATGCCGATCATGTTGGACATTTTGTCAGGCAGACGGTACAGCCCGAGACGATATTGAGCCAGGCCATTAAACTGACCACCCTCTTTTCTCTGGAAAAAAAACAGGAGTTGTTTCATCGAGCCTTTATCGGCGAAACCCTGAGCCGGATCTATCTGCCTGTCTATCTTCAGGACGATACACTTTTTGATGCAGTGACCAATCTGGAGATCGGTAGGGCCGCTTCGTCCTGGTCGGCATTTGTCGAACAGACGATCTCTTTTCAACAGAGCTGGGAACCCCGCTTTCTGTCAACACTGTGCCCTCGTTGTGCCGCTCCCCTGGCTGGTGAAGCCGATGCCCTAGCCCTCCATTGCCCGAACTGCCAGTCAATGTGGGAAGAGAGTGAGGGGCAATTCAGAGCCATTGATTGGCAAAGCATCAGGGGAGAGAGTGAAGAGGATCTTGCCGTTCCTTTCTGGAAGATTTGCCTTGAGGATGGACATGGTGGCGAACTGAGGAGCTTTGCCGATTTTCTGCGATTCACCAATCAACCGGTGCTGGTGAAAGGAGAATATGAAACCTTGCCGCTGTCTTTCTGGATTCCCGCCTTCAAGCTGACTCCTGCTCTCTTCCTGCAGTCCGCCCACTATCTGACCGTGTCTCAAAGACGGATTCCGCAGGGCGAGCCGGAAATCCATGGCCGGGTCTATCCTGTCAATCTGTCGCACCAGGAGGCCGTTCAGGCCCTTAAATGTGTGGTGGCCGCTGCCGCCCTGAGTAAGAAAAAGGTCCTGCCTCTCCTGCCCTCTCTGAAACTACCGCCCGGCAAGATCTCCCTTGTCTATCTGCCTTTTCGCGATATGGGGCATGATCTGCTGCAGAAACATACTTCGATCAGCATCAACGCAGCGGCCTTGCGTTTTGGCAGGAAATTATAGGATACTGGGATTTTCTGCGGGAATGCTTACCGTATGGTGACCGTCAGAAAATGCAGAATCATCAGGAGAACGACATGAAAGAGCATGAGGTGTATATGCGCCTGGCCCTTGATGAGGCCAGGCAGGCCTTGGCGGCAGGGGATCTTCCCGTGGGTTGTATTATTGTCCAGGCCGGCGCGGTTGTGGCCACCGGCAGAAGGAGAAACAGCGCGGGCATGGCCAATGAGCTTGATCATGCTGAGATCGTGGCCGTACGGTCACTCCTGGCCGACAGACCGGGGACCGATTTATCCCAGGTCACGGTCTATTCGACCATGGAACCCTGTCTCATGTGTTTTGCAACCATGCTGGTGAATAACATCGAGAAGATAGTTTTCGGGTATGAAGATGTTATGGGCGGGGGGACGAATATACCTCTGGCGGCACTCGCACCTCTCTATGCGGCAAAGCAGATTGATATCACCCATTCTGTCCTGCGGGCGGAGTGTCTGGCCCTGTTTCAACAGTTCTTCAGAGACAGACCAAACGGCTATCTGCACGACACGTTGCTTGCCCGCTCTACCTTGATGGCGTCGTAAAAAGCCCGATCTCCTTCGTTGTAGGTTTTTGGCAGGCTCTCGACATACTATGTGTATAGTCGAGAACCTACCAAAAACACTACGCCTTGGATATCGAACTTTTTATCTAGCCATCTATGATCTTCGTGGCGGCTTTTTACAAGTTTATCACACATTGGATCAATAGAATTCCGAATCCCTTTTCAGACCATTCTCCGGTGAGAAATCCCATGAACCACATTGCCCGCACAGTTGCCTTCAAACCCGGCGAGCGTAATATTTTCTTTCATATCCTGACGGCCTGCAATCTTTCCTGCAGTCATTGCTACATCAATCCTGCTCAGCATGGCAGCCAGGCTCTGCCGAGAGAAACGATCGAAAAATGGCTCGAATTGTTTGCCTCGCCGGATAAAAAGAGCAACGTTATTTTCCTGGGTGGGGAACCGACCCTGCATCCCGACCTGCCCGCAGCGATTGCCAAGGCCAAGGCCCTGGGCTATTTCGTGACGGTC
>JANOIV010000055.1:0-7458 GCA_031407875.1 Desulfobulbaceae bacterium
GAAGGGCTTTCGTAGCCAACATGAAACGCAGCGGTTGCTGCATCCATCCGTTCTGAAAGCATTAACCTCCTGGCTTCTTGCAAGCGCATCTGCTTCTGGAATTGCAGTGGACTCAGCGAAGTCATCGACCGGAAGTGGTTATGAAACGATGTAGTACTCATGTTCACATGCCCAGCAAGATCATCAATACTGAGTGGTTGTGCGAAGTTACTCGTTAACCATTCAATAGCCCGCCCTATCTGCTGGCTCTTGCTCCCTGCCGTCGCTAGCTGACGTAACCGCTCTCCTTGATCACCTACAAGTAATCGGTAAATGATTTCTCGCTGCATGATCGCAGCAAGAATCTGGATGTCCTGCTCTTCATCAAGTAACGCAATTAACCGCTGAAAGGTGTTGAGTAATGGTAGTGTAATCTCACCGGTTGCCATACCGCGACTTGATTGTTTTGTACGAGGTGGCGGAAGTCTGCCGTCCAACATCAGTTGCGATATCTCTTTCAGGTCAAGTTTCAACCTGAGCGCCATGAATGGCTTTTCCGGGCTTGCTTCAATAACCTGTGCCCTCGTGGGTAGATGCACGGACGTGATCAAATAATTGTGGGCGTCATACACATAGGTCTCTTCTCCAAGATAGACGCGCTTCGCTCCTTGTACTGCAATACAAATGCTTGGTTCGTACATGACGCTGATCGGACCGGTCAGTTCTATCATCCGAAACAACGATAAAGCTGGAATTGCCGTTGGATCTTGATTGCCATTTTGGGTGTATCGGGCAATGCTATCTATCAGTAATTCAAGCGAAATCTCCATGCTATTCTTGCTATCATTCTTCATATTTTCCTTATTTATCTAAGGGGTTGTTTTGCATAAATATTACCTGAGCCATATTTGCGTTACAATAGATTTCATCATATTTTGTACTATTAGGCAATATGTTTGTAGGATCGTGCTACCTGTTTTGGCTCTTTCTGGGATACGATATGGTTAACGATAAGGACAATTCTGTCAGTTGAAGGAGACATTCATGGAAGACAAAAAAGTATGGTTCATTACTGGCGCAGGCCGAGGTATGGGGATTGATTTTGCTAAAGCCGCGTTGGCCGCTGGCTTTGCTGTCGTAGCGACCGGACGAAATATTGACGTTGTGACCAAGGCAGTGGGTAAATCGAACGATCTGCTGGTCGTCAAACTGGATATAACTAACCCCACCGAGGCTGAGGTGGCTACAAGGGCAGCGGTTGAACGCTTCGGGCGCATTGATGTGCTGCTTAATAATGCAGGCAATTACTATGCTGGTTACTTTGAAGAACTTAGCCCTGTGCAGATTGAACGTCAGCTTGCCACCAACCTCATTGGTCCCATGAACGTCACTCGCGCTGTGCTTCCTTTGATGCGGAAGCAACGTTCCGGTCACATCATTACAATCTCGTCGGCCGCCGGACTAGTTGGCTTTCAGTTCTGTTCCGCCTACGCGGCATCAAAGTTTGGCCTGGAAGGTTGGATGGAGTCGCTGCAAGCTGAGATTGCGCCGTTCGGTATCAATACCACAATCGTCAATCCAGGATTTATTCGCACGGGCCTCATCTCAGACAAGTCAATGATCCCAGCTGAGCTTGCAATTCAAGACTACGCCGAGCGTAGAGAGCAACAGATAAAGTGGTGGCAAGCCAATAACGGTCTTCAGCCTGGCGATCCTGCCAAGGTCGCCCAGGCGCTGATCAAAATCGCGAGCGAAAAGCTGCCGCCACGCCGCTTTATCGCAGGCGCCGATGCTATTGTGCTCGCCAAGCAGAAAGTCGCCGATCTCCAGACACAAATCGAGGCGTATTCTTACTTGTCGGTCGCATTGTCATATAGCAGCGTCTAGTCCGATTTGAAGGGCGTCTAGTCGATATCGCGCAACTGTAATGTTGTAGCGCTATGATCGAAGCGGTCTAATTAACAATTGCAGCGAAATTAAAAGGAAAATTTATGGAGAAGAATATGCAAACATCTGATTTAAATACTCAAGATTGCCGACCCTACAGTCGTCGAGATTTTTTGGCTACTGCTGCCCTTGTCGGGGCAGGATTGGCCATCGGACCACTATTATTGGGAACCGCATCATCGGAGGAAATCAACCACGGGAGCGACAAAGAATTCAGTGGAGCAAAAAACAAAATGAAAACACGAAAACTCGGGAAATTGCAAGTCTCGGAAATAGGACATGGATGCATGAGTATTAGCGCCAACTACGGCCCTCCTGCAGACAGAAGCCACGGCATCAAGGTCATTCGTACAGCCTATGAAAAAGGCGTCACGTTCTTTGATACAGCCGAGGTTTACGGCCCCTATACAAACGAAGACCTTGTCGGAGAAGCACTCGCTCCTTTCCGCGAGGAAGTCGTTATCGCAACAAAATTTGGTTTTGACCTTGAAAAAGGTGGTCTCAATAGCCAGCCAGAGCACATCAAAAAAGTGGTTGAAGCCTCGCTTAAGCGCCTTAAAACCGACCGCATTGATCTCTATTACCAGCACCGAGTCGACCCAAAAGTGCCCATCGAAGATGTTGCCGGTGCAATAAAAGATCTCATCAATGAAGGAAAAGTCTTGCACTTCGGCCTCTCTGAGGCGAGTGCACGGACAATACGTCGTGCACATTCTGTTCAACCAGTTGCAGCTATCCAGAGTGAATACTCGGTTATGACCAAAGACCCTGAAAAAAACGATGTCCTTAAAGTTTGTGAAGAGCTCGGAATCGGGTTCGTCCCATGGGGTCCAGTCGGAATGGGATATCTGACAGGGAAGATAAATGCTAACACGAAGTTCGACCCGACAACAGATCTGCGACATGAGTTCGATCGCTTTCAGCCTGAAAACATAGAAGCAAACTGGCCGGTTGTTGAGCTACTGGAACGTTTTGCAGAGAAGAAGAACGCGACACCTGCTCAAATTGCCCTTGCCTGGCTTCTGGGTAAGAAACCATGGATTGTTCCGATCCCGGGGACACGCAACATAGATCACCTTAATGAGAATTTAGGCACTCTCCAGGTTCAGCTGACACCAGCAGATCTGAGTGAGATCGAATTTGCTTTTTCTAAAATAACGATACATGGTGGCCGTATGGGTGAAAAATACATGCAGGATGTTGACCGGACATAGTGACCGGTCACGAAGAGATTGAATGAGGCTGGAGCGGGCATGATAAACAACACAGCCACCAATAAATTTAAGGAGATATTTATGAAACAGAATAAGCAAACAACTGAATCGAATACGCAAGACCGTCGGACCGTCAGTCGCCTTGGCTTTTTAGCCTCTACCCTCCTGATTGGGACCGTTTTGGCCATTGGGCCATTGGCGCAAGCCATATCAGCGGCAGAGCCTCAGGTAATCAAGACGCAGAGTGATCAAAAAGGAACCATGAAGAATATTCAGTTCACGAACGGCAACCTCAAGATGGCCGGCAACCTCTATTTGCCGGAAGGATTTGATGCGAGCCAAAAGTATGCCGCGATTATCACTGTGCATCCCGGCGGTGGCGTCAAGGAACAGACGGCTGGCTTGTATGCGCAAAAACTCGCCGAACAGGGGTTTGTCACCTTGGCATTCGATGCGTCACACCAAGGGGATAGCGAGGGAATGCCACGATTCCTCGACGACCCGATGACGCGGGTCGGAGACATCTACAGTGCCGTAGATTACCTCACCACGCTGGCATACGTGGACCCTAATCGCATCGGCGCTCTGGGTATCTGTGCTGGCAGCGGGACCACAGTCAAGGCTGCAACGACCGAGCGCCGCATCAAGGCTCTCGCCATCGTGAGCGGGGTGGACGTTGGCGCTGCGACGCGGAAGGGGTGGGACGGCAAAGCCTCGGAAGCCGCTCAGATTGCGACACTTGAGGCGGTGGCCAAGCAGCGCTCCGCCGAAGCAGCCGGAGCAGCACCGGTCTATGTTCCTTATGTGCCCAACGTCGGGGATAAGACTGCGCCCCGCGATCTGCAAGAGGCGGCAGATTACTATCTGACGTCTCGCGGACAGCATCCGAACGCCCCCAACAAGATGCTGTTGACCAGCGTCAGCTACCTGGTTTCGTTCACCGGATTCGACCGGGTCGATACGCTGCTGACGCAGCCCGTTCTGATCGTCGCGGGAAGCGAGGCGGGCTCGCTTTGGCATAGTCAGGAACTTCACGCCAAGGCAGCGGGGCCGAAGGAACTGTTCATCATCAACGGTGCCACGCACATGGATCTATACGATGGCAAAGGCGCGGATCTCGCGATGAACAAGCTGTCGCCGTTTTTTAAGGGTAACCTCTAAGCGATATGCGTCTGGTATCCTTGGATGTTGAGCAATTAATCGTGTAGCAAGGGCGCTTGATTCACTGTCAAGCGCCCAGCGCCCTGTTTTCTCAACTGAACCTTGATCAGCTGCGACAGCCCTCGCTCCGGCATTCGGCACGGTCAAGCTGACCATTGCCCTCGCCCGTCCTCCCGCGCTCGCAGCGGATTGCCGGGGAATAGCGTCAATAGGGTTAACAAGTTAAAAATACAAATCCTCGTTTATTGGATGGAGAGAAATTATGGGAAGAAAAACCTCGCGTCGCAGTTTTATGAAAAACAGCGCGATAGCGATGGGTACCGTTGCTATGTGTGATTTTATAGCAATCGGCAACGTTGTTTCTGCGGAAGTAGAACAGAAGGATTCAGGAAAAGGAAATATCCTGGTGACGTACTTCTCACACTCCGGCAATACACGTTTCATGGCAGAGCAAATCCATGAACAGGTCGGTGGCGATATTGTAGAAATAAAAACCGTGAATCCGTATCCCGTGGATTATGACTCTGTTGTCGACCAGGCAAAGAGCGAACAGAAAAAGAATTACCGGCCACAACTCACGACCAAGGTTCACAACCTGGAATCGTATGATGTCGTCTTCATCGGCTATCCAAACTGGTGGAGCACGCTGCCGATGGCCCTGTTTACTTATTTCGAGGAGAACGACTTTTCAAAAAAGATCCTCGTACCCTTCTGCACCCATGAGGGAAGCTTCCTCGGGAGAAGCGTTACCGATCTGAAAACGCTCAATCCGAAGGCAACTGTTCTGGATGGTCTTGCCATACAGGGCAAGAGCGTGAGAAGCAAATCAGCGAGAGAAGACATTATCGACTGGTTGACGAAGTTGAAGATAGCTAAAGGTAAACAGCGATAAATGAATCGAAAAACGCTTCTGAAATTGGTAATTGATTGTGCCATGGTCTTCTCTGTTGTGTTGGCAATCGCCAATAAGTTGACAGAGAATAGAATGCATGAATCAGTCGGGTTATTCATCGTTTTCTTATTCTTCCTCCATAATATTCTGAATTGGCGATGGTATTCATCCATATTGCAGGGAAAATACAGTATACGCCGCATTCTCGATATTGCGGTCAATTTGCTGTTCTTTCTGGCAATGGCGACGCTGATAGGGAGCAGCCTCATGATATCGCGCACGCTTTTTACGTCTCTTGGAATAGAAAGCAATTTAACCTTACGGTAGATTCATACCACAGCAGCCTATTGGTTCTTCATCCTTATGGCTATTCACCTGGGCATGCACTGGGCAAGACTTAAGGCGATAATCAGGAGGGTACTCCCGATTTCGTTTAACCAGAAGATTCAGTCCGTTGTGCAGTGGTTGTTGCCGATATTAATTGTTTTCTATGGGGTGAAAGCGTCTTTCGACAGAGATGTCCTGTCGAAGTTGTTTATGATCTACTCTTTTGACTTTTGGGATTTTGATAAATCGACTGTGGGATTCTTCATTAATTATGTAGCAATCATGGGTTTCTATATCGTTATCACGCACAATATTCTGAAAGTATTTCAAACAGAGAAAAGATGATACAGCAGAATTTTTAAAATAGGGAAACACAAGACCTTCCAATCAATTGAGATTGCCAGGCCAAACCTCATCAATTTCGATTTTTGCTTCATATTGATCTTCCTACTGTGTATACGAATTAAAGGAGTTCGCTGTCTCCTGTATATCTTCTCTAATATTGGATATTTTCGATTATTTCTGCTTACATATTTATTGATTTTAGGATATATGGGCATTTATACAGTCATCATTGATTTCATATATCATTCGATAGGAACACCATATTCCAAGTTCTCAAACCGCTAATCTATGCGAATCCCTATCCGATTCAACAAAAATGCAGTATGGTAAGCTCCACAGCATATAAGCAAGATGCTAAATCTAAATTTATTATGAATCAAAAGGAGAACATATTAATGGAAGAAAAGACTGCAAAGATCAAACGAAGAAAGCTCTCGACCGACCAAGACTTATTAAAAAAACTGCTGTCCCTCTTAGAAAAAGATACGTTCACGAAAGAGGAGTTGGCAACAAAACTCGAGTTGGATAGCCCCAAACAAATAACTGACAGCCTACTTCTTGCTGTTGTTAAACTTGCCGGGAATAGCACTTTCCTCTCCAACATTATCGAAAAGGCTGGCAAAAGGGCCAAGAAAGGTCCTCAGTATTCCGAGAAAAAAGGTTTGGTTATACCTGCATGGATGTTCGAGGGAAAAGATGTCACTGACGGGCAGAAATACACAATGACTTTTGGTAGTCGCAAGGGCAATATTACGTTAAAGCCAACTGTCGCTGAAGATGTTGATGGTGGTGATGAATAGGACTTGAGAATTAAGATAGTTGAGTATTATGTGGTATAGACGGTTGCCCATTTTCTAGGATAAAGTTGGCAGCCGTCTGTGCCTTAGCCGCAGCGGTAAAGTAAGATAGACCCCTGAGTCAAGACAATAATCCACTGAGTTTAAGCTGCACATTGGATGTCAATCACAGATGGACGGCACAGTCCAGCTGTTCATTACTTGGCAGGAACCTCCAGAAGACAATCCCAACGCCTTTTTCACCCTTTCTCACGTGACCGCCAAGCTTTTCTGCATTCTTAAAAGTTAGCCAACGGGGGTCTGTACTCCACCGTCAGACATTCGCCTGGTTGCTATTCCCGGTTTCGCGTTCCTCAATACCAAGTCCGTGAGCTTATTTATTGTCCCACCCATTGATGGTATCCCCTTTGTATGGAAAGTTGGCACAACCCACAAAGTCATGTAAAGTCATGTTAAGTGGGCTTATACGATTTGTTGGTACACGTCTAGCCGCACATCTATTTATACCAACATTATACCAACAATACTTAATGGACTTTACTGGACAACAAAAAACCCGCTTTCCTTTTACAGAAGCGGGCTTATTGGACTTTCTCGGATTGCGATAAACTCTGAAATGGCGGAGGAGCAGGGATTCGAACCCTGGGTGGAGTCACCCCCACAACGGTTTTCGAGACCGTCCCGTTCAACCGCTCCGGCACTCCTCCGCTTGGAGGCTATTGATACCAGCAACTCGCGGAATCTTCAAGATGAATAGCTGAAAAACAGATGTTTTCGTTTGAGCAGTACTGAAAAA
>JANOIV010000040.1:0-2114 GCA_031407875.1 Desulfobulbaceae bacterium
TTTTCTGAAAGGTCGGCGGCCCAGTTGATCTGCTCGATCCGGGCGCCATTGGCGAGATGGAAATGGGCGACCCGGTCGAGGGCCTGTTTGCCTCGCTTCGCTGTGGTCAGGTAGCGGGCGCACAGCCGCAGCAGACCGGGCTGGATGAAAGACCTGAGCTCCGCCTCGGAAGTGCCGGCCTCATTGCCTATGACTGCCAATAAACCCGGCTGCTCATCGCCGGTATTCTCCAGCAGTTCAAGGACCTTGGCCTCACGGTCGGAAAGTTTAAGCTCGCCTGCCTCGGTCTGCAGCCATTTCATAAAACCGGGCACGGGCGAGAGGGTGGAAAAGTTTTTCAGCTTCGGCAGCTTGGCTGTCAGGGCACCCACCACCCGCTTGATGAGAAAGTTGCCGAAGCTGACCCCGGCGAGGCCTGCCTGGCAGTTGGAGATGGAATAAAAGATCGCCGTATCGGCCTTTTTGGGATTGCCGACCGGGGCCTTTTCGTCAAGGAGTTCATGGATATTGGTCGAAATGCCGTTGACCAGAGCGACTTCGACGAAGATCAGAGGCTCATCCGGCATGCGTGGGTGAAAGAAGGCAAAACAGCAACGGTCGTCTCCCAGCCGGTTCTTCAGGTCCTCCCAGGAGCGGATGGCATGAACGGCCTCATATTCAATGAGTTTTTCCAACAGAGCAGCGGGTGTCTGCCAGGTGATCTGCTGCAGATCGAGAAAGCCGATATCGAACCAGGAGGTCAAAAGACCATAGACATCCTGATCAAGGGCCTCGAGTTCCGGAGCCTCGCGCGCCCAGACTATGAGTTCCGCGCGCAGATCGACCAGGAATTTCACCCCCTCCTGGAGTTCATTGAACTGCCGCAAGAGCCGTGTGCGGGGTGGCTCGAGCAGCCGGCGCAGTTGCTGGGTCGCCTGCTGTATCTGGTCCGGGCTACTGCTTGTTCGGCGTTCTTCAATAGCAGCTTCAATTGTCTCGTTGTCGACATCGTATTCCCTGGCCAACAGTTCGAGAAACCGGCGGCGTCCTTGGGGGCTGAGGACGAGATAGGCCTCGCCGAGTTCCGCCGCCCTGGAGCGGGCCGACATCTCACCGCCACGGGCTTCCAGGCAGGCAACGATCTTATCCCGCAGCTTCTGTAGATCACTTTCCGGCAGATCCGGGTCGACGACATCCTTTAATTTCCCCGGATCGCCTAAAGGCCAGATATTGCGAATGCGCCGTAAGGTCCAATCCCAAATGGGTTGATCTGAGCTGTTCATAGAAGGTCTCCCTTGTGGGCTGAGTTGAGCTCTAGAAAATCACGATTGTCATATTCAAACCCCCATCATACCAATCCTATCGCAAATGTGCTTCATGATGCACATCACGGCGGAGTATTTCTGCTCAACCGAGAAAGATGAAATATTTTCGCAGCGCGTAATTTATCAGGACGGCCGTGACGATATTTGAGGCGAAGGCATAGGTGGTCAGCAGACCGAAGCGTTTGATGAGAACGCCCATGAACATCGTACCGATCATGGTGCTGATCCCCGATACCAGATAAAACAGCAGTATTTCTATTGCCAGGGAGTGGCGGCCGCGCTCGAAGACCCAGAGGATGTTGGTGATATAGGCGACCATATTGGAGAAGAAAAAGGCGATGATATTGCCGATCATCGAGTTTCTCGCCCGGCTGTAGTCGTTGACCTCCCGAATACGCAGATGAAAAAACCGTACCGCAGGGTCATCCGGGCCCAGAGAAGGGAAGAACTTCCAGGCCACGAGATGAAAGATGGTGATATGGGCGAGGGTGGCGACGCCACCGGCCAGGGCGTATTTGCTAAACTGGATCAGTGCGTCATATTCGTGGGGCATGGCATTTCCTGTGATCATTGGTTGAGTGGCTGCTGGGCATCCGGGAATTAAGAGCTTGTCCGTAAGTAATACTTCGGTGCGCGCATCCGCCTCTTGTACCGGAAACCTCGGGGCACCGCCAGAGAAAAAACCTGTCCTGTATTTCCGGTCAGGCTCGGGGCAGTGTGAGGAGACTGAATTTTTCTCTGTAGCCGCCCGGCTGCAGTCCCGTGGTCTTGCAGAAGATCTTGCGGAAGGTGCTGTTATTTTCATAGCCG
>JANOIV010000058.1:0-8769 GCA_031407875.1 Desulfobulbaceae bacterium
CATGGCGGCAAAGTCGTTGAACATGCCATCCGCATCGGGTTGGGTCTGAGACCAGCCACCGGAGACAAAATAATGCAGGTTGCTGACTTTATTCTGAAAAACTGCAGCAGTATGGAGGATATTGCCGAGATTCTTGCGATCCCCCATGCCGCTTATAGTGCCGAAATTGGCGTTAATGATCGGATCCTGGAAATTCGGGTAATTGATCACGTCGAAGGCCTCAAATACCTGAATGTAGGCGAACATATCGTCTTTCTTCATGGCATCCCAGCTAAAACCGGCGAAATCCATATCATCGATAGAACCGACGCCATCGGCCTGCAGACCGGCCTCGAAACCCCGGCCATAGCAGAAACGGAGGCGACTCTCACCCATTGCCGCAACCCCCCAATTCCAGGCATAGCCCATGGTCAACCCGTCAAACGGCCAATCCATAAAGGCCATCGGGGTTGAATCCCCATCTGTTCCCATGCGGATTTCCGAAGGATGACCATCGGTTGTCGGACGGCGGCCGATGGAAAACCACATCGGCTGACCGGCGATATTGTTCCAGTTGACATAGGCCCGGTCAACATACAGGGCACTGCTCTCAGCCGGGGTCCTGGTGACATTGCCATCAAACACCGGAAACATGGCCCCTGAATCGTCGTCAAAGGCGGACTGGTTGCCCCAGGTCTTGTACATGGCCAAACGTCCCTTGAATTCGACATTCTCGGTGGCGCTCACCCGCATATTCAAACGGAAGCGATTGGTCCAGAGGGTATCATTGTCCAGGGACCTGCCGAATACCGTATCGGCGGTGTAATAATCCAGGCGGGTACGGAAATCGCCAAAGAACTTGATGCGTGCCGCCAGATCCCACTCACCGGATCGTTCATCCAGTGTGTCAACACTGCTGGAAAGGGCATCACTCACCTCTTTCTGAGCAGCCAAGCCGGCCTTCAGATCATCAAGCTGCTTGCTCAAATCCTCAATCTTTCTCTCCAGATCGGTAACGTTCGGACCAGCGCTCGCCATTGCCATTGCAGGGAACGCGATAAGGCCCGCAAGTGCGATAATGGAAAATTTTTTCACCATCTCATCTCCTCCTCTTGTCATTTTTCAGTTTGATTGCCGTCCTTGAAACCGGACTCAAAACACACTGCCATCCCTTTACATCTTTATATAGTCAGGATTCCTTTCTGTGTCAGCACCTGCCTCAGGGCTCACCGGTACAAATTTTTTTACTCCATTCTCATGCTCTATCTCAGAAATTTGGAGATGTCAATACCGATTCCTATTTTAGTATAAAATATATTACTGAAATATAAAATTTTGCCGGGCAGTCGAAGAAAAATTCTCATTTTTATGCGAACACGCCATTTTCTGATTTTTCTTAGGCTGGACCTTTACCGATAATCCAGGTAAAGAAGAGGAGAAATCAGTAACCATCACTCCTCTTCTCACACAATGGACCGCAATCCTCGTGCGCCAACAGGTTACCCCGATGAATACCCCTATCATTATGGCCGCCTTCGGCACCACCTCACACGCACTTGCCACCTACCAGAATATCGATCAGCATATCAGGAGGCGCTTCGCCGAACACCCGGTATCCTGGGCATACTCCTCCAGAATAGTCAACAGACGCCTAGAGGAAGGCGGAAAGGGGACATACAATCATCCTTTGGAGGCGGTGCAGATCATTCAAGAACAGGGATACAGACAGGCGGTCATACAATCCCTCCATCTCCTCCCGGGACAAGAATTTCATCAGCTTTTCAGAGACTGCCGACAGGCGGCCATTCCCTGTCATATCGGGATGCCTCTACTCACTTCACCGCAGGACTACAGAAAAATGATAGACTGTCTAGCCCCGTTGATCGTGGCACGACCGGACAAAGCGATCCTCCTGATCGGCCACGGGACCAACCACCCTATCTGGGTTGCCTATCATGCCCTGGAGGGCATATTCCGTCGTTGTTTTGGCAACCGCATCTTTGTGGGAGTGGTAGAGAAAAGTCCTGATTCCGAGAAAGTTCCGGAGGAGATAGCGGCCGTCGGTTTCAGACAGGTCTGCATGATTCCCCTGCTGCTCGTCGCCGGCATGCACTATGCCAGGGATGTCATTGGGGCAGGCGAGAATTCCTGGCTTGCCCGTCTGCAACGGCAGGGGCTGGAAGTGGAGAGTATTGCCCAAGGTCTTGGCCTGCAGCCGCAATTTTGTGAGATCATCATCGATCACATCGAGGAGGCCCTGCTCCATGCCGATCAGCAGAAGCCACCCTCAAGGCCCGGCAAATGATCTCAGCGGCCGGCAAAGGCCCTGGCGAGATTGTTGTCGATGACATAGATGCAGATCTCCTTTGCACCCTGTCGTGAATAACCATGTTTCTTATGAAGATTGTGCATGAGAAAATGCACATCATCCTGGATTTTCTTGTCGTAGGTTTTAAAGGTCTCTTCGCTGTAATCCTTGATGGCCCTCCGGAAATTTTCATTTTTTAGAAACGGCTCCAGGACCTTCTCCTTGAGGTTGTGGACATATCTCTCATACAGATGCATGTACAGCGATGTCTCGGAGATGCTGAGATTATCCCGCAGCATCTCCTGGGTCAGCGCACTCGTCGCATAGGCTTTCTGCACATTATGCCGAAAGGCCGGGGCGTCTTTTTGGTCTACGAGCAGACGAGATTCGATCCTTTGGAAAAAGGTCTCGCTGATCTCTATCTTCTCTTTGGTGAATTGACAGGTTTCAGTTGTTCCCACCTCAAAGTTAACGGCAAACATGTAGTTCTGGATATCTCTGGATATCTGTTCCTCGTTATAATAATAGAGAGACTCCTTCACCTCCTGCAGGACCGTGTAATCATACATCCTCTGCAACGAATCGAGAAAACCCTGGGGCAGGATATCCCTGTCCTCTTTGCAGTACTTTCTGAAATACTTGCCGAGCATCGACATATCTATGAGTTTGTCATCCCGGGCATAGGTCGAGTAAAACTCATTGAACATCTTGATGGAATCACGTCCGGACAAACCCTTCCAGCCGTCCTTTTCCGATTCCGCGATAATGTTCAACCGGCGTTTGGCAGTAAAAGCCGCCACATCCTCTTCATCCAGCCACGGCGGGATGTAGCCGGTGAAGATCTCCATCTTCAGGAGTTGCAGATGGCTATCGCAGTACAACTCATATTTTTCCGGCTTTGCTATCCATTCCAGCATCGCATCGGACTTGGTCCGCAGACGGGTGGCAATGATCACTCTGGCGAAATTGTGCAGGACCCTCGGCAAAAAACTCTCATCGATATGTTTGCCGAAAACCTCCCGATATATCTCGACTTCCGTTTTTAAATCGAGAACATAGGGGATATTGATATACTCTATGCGATCTGAAAAAGCCTGCAGGTCGTTCAGCACCTTCCGGTCTTCCGGATTCATCAGGGCAAAGAACAGTGAGTTGACCTGCTCTTCGATATCCTCGACCTTATGCACGCCGTCGCTGATGATATTATGTAACTCCATCAGCCGTTCGGTGTTGTGTGATTTGATATCCATCAGGGCATAAATACCGTTGTTGGTCTTGGCATAACGCGAATAAAGATAACTCACCGGCCGGGAAGAACAGAACAGATGATCAAGACTGCGTTGAATGACTTCATTATGGTTGATATTCTGCCGCAGAGGCTCATCTCCGGGATTAAAAACCGATATCCCCTGCCCCAGCCTTCTGTCCACCGAGAAGGGCCGGGCGAAGACGAAATCCATCACCTTGAGCGGATCCTGGTATTTCTTGAGTAAATCCTGAAAGATTGAGGTGCAGATTGTGCAAGGGGATTCTTGAAAAATCCACTCATATTTCTTTTCGGTAAAGAGACGCCATTTGAACTTATCATTTTCAAAAAGATCATCGAAAAACTGCCTGCGAACATCCTTGGGGATAATCAGTAGAGGATTATCATGACTGGGACAGGGGACATCGAAGTATCCGGCAAAACCTGCATCATCCTTGCAATCCTCCTTGTTTTCAGCAACCGTCTCCCGTTTCCCCTCGTTTTCCAGAACCCAGGCCAGTTTTTCAGTAAGGGAGGTGAGTGAATGGACACCGCCCACCAGATGATCCCGCTTCAGTCGCCATACCACTTCATAGCGTGTTCCTTCAGGGGTATTAGTATATTCCTCGAATTTACGGAGAAGATTATTGAGAAACGTTGATTTGCCACTGCCGTGCGGTCCCTCAAAGATATAAATCTTATTCTGTTGGGCGCCTACAGACAAGGCCTCCACATGGCGAATCAAGCGATTGGCAAACAGCCGATCAGCGAAAAATGGGTGGTCGGAGTCTTCGACGAACAGCTTATTGCAATTATAGCTCAGATAGTTGATCGATTCCGGATCGTCACTGTATTCGTCTTCTCCCGCCGAAACAAAGGCGCTGATCATATCGGCATACACCTGATAGACATTACGAATGACCTGGGTCGGTTGGGCGATAACCTCCTGCAGAAATTCGGCAAAAGAGAGCATAGACTGCTGCTGCCAACCGTTTTCATGCCTCTTGAGGTTCTCCATGGCCTTGGTGAGATCACGCATTGCATAACTCCCTGCTCTGTACCATTTTCCAAACTCGTGTCCATCCGGAAATGGCTATTTCGCCCTACCCTCTTTTACACCTGTCCGTGCACATCCACCAATTCCCTGAACAGTCTTTTCTCGTTCATGGTATAGCGAAATCGCTTCCAACTGATTTCCTGCTCGGGCTTTTCCTGCTTGCCGGTTGGATCTGGTGAAGCCTGAGTCTTGATGGGAACCGGTTCCGAGGTATAGAGACAGATCTTGCCCCCCCAGAGAAATTCGAGTCCCAACATCGTTGCCTCTATGTATCCACGAACAAGGGGTTTACCTTCAAAAATATGATTGAGAATGAGGGTGGAATCGCCATCAACGTTCACCTTGATCGAAGGCGGATGATAGAGGGAATCGGTCACCATTTCTTTGTAATCTTCGGCCTTTCTGCTCTTCACATAGTACTGCCAGGTCATCCGTTCTTTATTGAGCCGCTTCCCCACCACAAAGAGTTTATGCACATCGACAAAATCCTGATCAATGAAGGAATTGATAAACATTGAATCCGAGAAGTTCTCTCGAACGGCGAAGATGAAATTCTGTCCTTTCCCCACTTCCGTATCATACTGATCACGCTTATGCTTATCGTGTAACATCAAATAATCAAACGACATTTTCCCTTTATCCGCCTTGTCTTCAAGATAACTGAACAAACGCATCCCGAGGGCATAGGGATTCAGGCCGACCCGTGGCATCGAAGTGACCCGGGCATTGACGAGAGAATAATCGACTTCATGCCCGACAATACGGTCATCTCCAAGAAAAAGCCTTTCATGCCAATAACTTGCCCAACCTTCATTGAGAATTTTGGTCCTGATCTGCGGCTGAAAATAGAGCGATGTTGAGCGTATCACCTCCATCACAGTCTGCATCCAGCGATTCTCCTCCTTGTTCAGGAATTTCGAATTTTCCATGAGAAACTGCAGCAGGTCCAGGCTCTCCCTCGGCTTCTTTTCTCGTCTGCTCTTCTCATAGACCGACTCAAACTCTGCATGTTTACTTTTAACGGTCTCAAGGAACAGCACCTGCCCCTTCTCTGGATTATCCCTTAAAAGTTTATTATATCTATCAATTTCCCGCACAAAGTGAGTGATTGTGTGCTGACTCCCCTGTTGCAGGAAGATATCGAAGTAAAAATCGAGCATCGTCTCAAGTCCTGTCTTCTTAGCCTTCGTCAGGTCTGCCAGGATGTCGAAATAGCCCACGAGATTATCCACGGCCCTGGAAAATTCAATAATGTAATCCACCCAGCGGCCTTTTTCTGATCGCAATTTGGCGATCAGGCGCTTATCAGAAAGTGCTCTGCTGGCAAAGTCATAGTCCCAGGTATGACGGAAAAACAGATTGTTCTGAAAGAAATCAATATGGCCAATCACGTGATAAAAAATCATCACGTTCAGCCAGTCCGGATTGTTATCGTTATAAAACGAGATGGCTGGCCGGGTATTAATAACAGTTTCATAGGGATTGTTCGGATAGAGTTCGTACCGCCCCTCCTCCTTCAATACCTCAACATCCTGGACCCAGTAGTCGTAGAGGGTTGGAATCATCATTTTGGGAGAGAGTTGCAGGAGGTCACGGTTGGTCACGATATACTCAAGACTCTCATTCTGGAAGCTGAGTCCGGCATCCCTGGCCCTCTCTTTACATCCTTCCATGATTTTCTTGGCATGTTGGCTTATCAGTTCCATATCTTCCCTTAAAGAAGGGCTTTTTTGCCCTTCTTAGCCGAATCATCTGCTATGAAATGAGACGTTTTATCCCCTCGATCAATCGTCCCTCGTTACTTTCTTTGGCCATCACATCCAGGCGAAGCCGGTCTTTTTTTTCCTCCAACAGACCTGATTTGCGAAGATATCGCTCCACCTCGCTTTTTCCGGAGACGCCATAGCCGTTTTCGGCAATGGTGATACCGACCCGGGCCGCATAGACCAGTATCTTTTGCAGCTCGGGCAGGGCCTCATCTCCTTTGGTGTCCCAATCATCACCATCCGTACCATGAAAGATGTAGATATTGTAATCGCGTGCCAGTTCCTCTTCTTCGACAATATGGTTGACCAGTCTGTATGCTGCGGCAACCTGTGTGCCACCAGCCACCCGTGAATTATAGTAGGTATGGAAATTCTCCACCTCTTTGGCCTCAGTATCATGGAGAATGAAACGGGTCTTCACCTGATTTTCATATTGAAATGTCAGCCATGAGTAGATAAGTACATGCTGGTTGACTACAAGTTCAGTAGGTTGACCACTCATTGATCCGGAATAGTCCCGGACAAAAAAAACCACGGCCTGTGATTCATAATCCTTTTCCTTCGAAAGGATTCGATAGACCTTGTCCCGGGGGGAAATCAAGAGCCTCTGGGTGTCGATTTGCTGTTGCTTTTCAATTCGTTGCAGGGCGATATTCGTCTGGATGATACGTCGCAAGGTTGCTTTCTTATCAAGAACTTGGCCGAAACCCCGATTTTTATCCGTTAGATCGTAGGCATACCTGGTAAGAGAGCGCTTCTTGCCCTTATCCTTGAGGTTGGGGAGTTCAAACTGTTCGGTGAGGATACGGCCAAGATCATAGGCGTTGGACTCCAGCTCATGGGAGCCACCCTCGCCCTGGCCTGCACCACCCTCGCCGCTGCCTTGATCCTGGCGCACCGGCTGCTCGCCGATGACCTCACCCTCTTCTCCCTCACCGGTGCCGCCCTCAGCCTCCCCTTCGCCTTCGCCCTCCTCATTCACCTGCGCCTGATCGTGGATGAATTTCTCTTCAACCGTGGTTGGCACCACCACCACCTTGTCATCCTTATCCCGACCCGGTTTTACCATCTTTCCAACCCGTATCTTCCGGGGAAAGCCATCCTCCTCCCTCTGCCTGTCTCTCTCCAGTAAATGGTCAAGCGAATGCACCGAAGAAAGGGCAAGAAGCTCTGGGGGCGAACCGTTATGCAAGAGATGAAGGTCATCCCAGGCATACAGGCTCTTTGGTCGGGGGGGCTTCCTCATCTCATGCTCAAGAGGTCCATTTTTCACCTCCGCAGCCAGGCGCAATTCATGCTCGATCACCCGTTTCTGCTCAGATGTCAGCCCCTTTGCTTGAAGGGCAGTATAGAGGGTCTGCAGTTTTTTCATTGTCTCAACCTGTCTGGTATGTTGAGAAACATGTCTTTGCCACGCTTTAGTTCGTGTCGACCTGGGTACAGAAATATTCGATGGTTTTCTGGGCGCAGGTGGTGCAGTAACCGAGCTTGTGGAGCATGGTCTCAATCATTCGATCATAGAGCTTCTGATTTTCCTCATTGGTCCGGTTGGCCAGCGCACCAATCAGGCTTCCGGCCCCGGCGATATCTGATTTCAGGCGGACATCGGTGACGGCCTTGACCAGCTCCAGATTGTCCATGAAATCGTAATCCGGCCGGACCGAGATTTTCTGTCCGTAGATCTTACGGATCGAGGTTCTGAACGAATCTTTCTGCTCACGGGTCTTGAGCCCCAAGCAGTCCTCCACTGAATCGATATAGCGTTCGTCAATCTTCAGGGCCTGTAATTCCCCGGTCTGTGGGTTTTTATATTTCCACATTTTATCGACGCCGAGATTCTCAGCATCGATACCGATAATCATATTGACATAGTTGATGACATCCTTGCGAATAGCCAGCGGCTCATCCATATAGGCATTGAACATCTCGGTCATGATCCGCTCCCGGTACAACCCTTTGGCGATTTTCAGGTCTTCGAGAAACTTGGCCCTATCATTAGCCTCTGAAACGTAATCGAGGATTACCCTTTCCAGAGCAAGAAAGATATCATAGGCATACATACAGCGGCCTTCATTGGTCTCGGAACTCTCAAGCATCAATTGAACGGATCTGCCGAGATTTCTCTGGCCAAGACCTTTCTGACCAAACCGCTTGGTGATATCATGATTTTGATTCAGGGTATCAATCACCTCCGACAGGGTTTTCAAACTCTTCTCTCCAGCAACTTCCCCGGCCGCAAGTTTCATGGTTTCAATCGGCGTCAGCTTTTCCGAGCGAGGCAAGCGGGTGAGAACCGTCGCCACTGAGGCGGCATAATTCAGGTTCGGATCCTGATGCATGATATTGCCGGTGAGGGTGGTTTTCGACTCGTTGCCGATGGCGTAGGCCGTCAACTCGCTCTGCAGCTTGTAGT
>JANOIV010000109.1:0-2366 GCA_031407875.1 Desulfobulbaceae bacterium
CCTTGCGGAGACCGGGTTGCTGGATGGCAGACTGGCGACCACACACTGGTTTTACTCAAAACTCTTCAAACGCCGTTATCCAAAGGTTCTCTTGAAGCCGGACAGAGTCCTTACGCGGGACAAGGGCTTGATCTGTTCCGGCTCTGTCTCGGCCTTCTACTATCTGGGATTACATCTGATCGAAAGTTTCGGTTCTTCGCACCTTGCGGCGCAATGCTCGAAGTCGTTACTGGTCGACCCTAGCAAGACAAGCCAATCCTCTTATGCGGTGTTTAATGTACACAAAGGTCATGGCGATCAAGAAATCTTGCGAGCACAGGAATTGATAGAATCCCATTTCGCCGATGCAATAAGTATGAAAGACCTTGCGAGAAAGGTAGGGATAAGTCCCAGACACTTTATCCGCCGGTTCAAAAAGGCCACCGATGAAACACCTTTGAACTACCTGCAGCAGATCCGTATCGAAAGGGCAAAAGACTACCTGGAGACGACCTTAGAGACGGTAAGCGAGATAACCCAGGTCATAGGCTATGAAAACAGCAGCAGTTTTAGAAAATTATTCAGGGAAGCAACCGGCCTGTCACCCAGCGAATATCGAAGCAGGTTTACTCGTGGTGATGGTGTAGCGACGAGCGTTAATTGAGATATCCTTCGGCAAGCTTAGCCATTTAAGCAGAGCTGCAAATTAAGACTATTCCTGAGTATACGTAACAAAAACATCCTGCTAGGCACCTATCCATATAGGCTCTCTATCCACCTGATTGCTTCATGATCGGAAACTTTGCCGAGATACCTTTGTGTAGTCGACAGATCGGCATGCCTGAGGAGCACCTTGCTGACGATCTCAATAGGAACTCCTGATCTGGAGGCGAATGTAGCCGCATGGCGACGAAGGTCATGGGGACGTAGTTTGATACCGACCATATTTCCTACTTTTAGAACTATTTTTCTGGCACCAGCATAGGTGATCGGGAAAATTAATTGGTTCGATGGAATAGAAGTGTCTCGGACGTAATCCAGCAGGCGGATGCTCAATTTCTTAGGTATGAAGACAATCTCCTGCTCCCTACCACTTTTGGGAGTATGGAGTAGGAGTTTCTGTCCATCAATATCGATCGGCCTGAGCCCAAGGACTTCGCTTATTCTCATGCCACCTCGGGCCATCAGTTCAAGGATCAACCTGTTTCGGATATTCAGTGTCCTGAAGATTGCCTCATCAATGGTATCTTTATCGAATATCGTCCAATGAGATGTTTTGGGTTTCTGGAAAAGGTTTTTAACGGCAGGTGACAGGCACGGATTCCTCATTTCAGGCTGTAGAGTGTTGATGATGAGGTTAAAAAAAGCTGAAAGGGTTGTGTACCTACTCCGTTTGGTTTTTTGTTTTCTGCCTTCAGTTATATTGGCAAGAAATGCTATTACTTCCTATGTCGTTATGGCATCAATATCCCTGTTCCGATAACTATGTCCGAATCTTCCAAGAAGAAACTGGTGATTTACCAGAGTGTTGGGCCGGAAATTAATTTTGTGGTAATTGATACAATAGTTGATGGTATCGGCTACTTTCATACTTCCCTCCTCTCAGGTTGATTTTTTATCTCTGAAAGAAGGTTGGCATCTTTAAGTGAAAAGGTGGTGGGGAGTGCGAAAAAATTGCCAATGTCACAAGTCCATATCTCCTATAAAGGTTGCCAAACCGAGCCTAAACCCAATTAGCATCCGCACCGGTTTGACCTTCCTACTGTATATACGAACAAGAAGAGTCCAGATACCTCCTATCAGCATTAACCTGCAGCGCCTCCAGATGATTCCTGACCATAAATAATTCATTGAGCCACTGAAATCATGATGAACATCGGCTGTCACCTTTCCATCACCAAGGGCTTCATGGCCATGGGCCGCAACGCGCTGGCGATCAACGCCAACACCTTCCAGTTCTTTACCCGTAACCCGCGCGGCAGCAAGGCCAAGGACATTAATCTGCCGGACATCGCCGCGTTTCTCGACGTTGCCGCCGAGCACCGTTTCACGGCATTGCTGGCTCATGCGCCGTACACCCTCAATCCCTGCTCGGCCGAGCCGAAGACCCGGGATTTCGCGCTGGAGACGATGCGCGACGACTTGGCGCGTCTGGAACTTCTGCCGGGCAAACTTTACAACTTCCACCCCGGTAGCCACGTCGGCCAGGGCGAGGAGGTGGGCATCGCGCTGATTGTCGCCCAACTCAACGCCATCCTGACGCCGCAGCTGACGACGACCGTGTTGCTCGAAACCATGGCCGGCAAGGGCAGTGAAGTCGGCCGCAGTTTTCAGGAACTGCGGCGCATTCTCGATGGCGTCGTCTTGCAGGAAAAGGTGGGCGTCTG
>JANOIV010000010.1:0-9729 GCA_031407875.1 Desulfobulbaceae bacterium
GGCTTGCCAAGCCCGAACCGACAAGGGCTCCGAAAACCGGTCAGCATCGAACAATGCTAGTCCCTGAGAAGGAGCCCTGTCCATCTCCTCGGCAGCACGACGAGCCATGACCATATCTGCCTGTCGACTCTTCGCGGAAAAAACACAACACAAATTACTTAACGCCGCAAGAGAGCAATGATCATGGAACTGACATCCCATCCGGCAAGCCAGTCTTTCCCCACCCTCCCGGCATATGACTTTGCCGCCTCACTCGAGCAGACAGAAGTTCAGTCTGCCGTCCGACAGACTGTAGGCGATCCTTTTGTCGATAATCCCCGCATGACCTGCCGGGATGTGGCGGTTTACTACGGTGAAAAGCAGGCGATCCGCAGCATCAATATCGATGTGGGCTGCAACGAGGTATTGGCCATGATCGGCCCTTCAGGCTGTGGTAAATCCACTATCCTGCGCTGCCTGAACCGGATGAACGACACGGTGCCCGGCTGCCGGGTCACCGGCGAGATCCGTCTGGACGGCGAAAATATCTACGACCCGAGCGTCGATGTGGTTCCTTTGCGAGCAAGGGTCGGCATGGTCTTTCAAAAACCGAACCCTTTTCCCAAGTCAATCTTTGATAACGTGGCCTATGGTCCGAAGATCCACGGCTTTACCACTGACAAGACTGAACTTGCCGAAATCGTTGAAACCTCGCTGACGAAAGCGGGACTGTGGGCAGAGGTAAAGGATCGTCTGCAGGAACCCGGGACCGGACTTTCCGGCGGGCAGCAGCAGCGACTCTGTATCGCCCGGGCCATTGCCGTCGGCCCCGAGGTCATTCTCATGGACGAACCCTGCTCGGCCCTTGATCCCATCGCCACGGCCAAGATTGAAGAACTCATCGCCGAACTGCGTGAACAGTTTTCCATCGTCATCGTCACCCACGCCATGCAGCAGGCCTCGCGGGTATCACAGCGCACCGCCTACTTCCATCTCGGCGATCTGATCGAGGTCGGACCGACCGAACGCATCTTCACCAACCCCCGGCACCGGCTGACGGAGGACTACATCACCGGCAGATTCGGTTGATCAACATCAGTCACTGAATCACTGAAATAGACAAGGCCTGGTGTTTCCTCAACACCAGGCCTTGTTTTTTGCACTGACTCAACCGATCAGCGTTCAGGGTTCATCGTGACACAGCGAACAATCCTGGGAAATAGTCTTGCCGAACTCCGTTTCATGCGTGTCATCGTGGCAGCGGAAACAGCCATAGCCGTCCGCTTCATCCTGATGGCCGTTGTGACCTTTATAGGTCCCCCAGGTCACCTTCATGTCCGGCCAGACATTGCCGAGATAGGCCTCCAGCAGGTACTTGCCCGATGAAATCAAGGAGGCTTCATGCTCGTTGACAAAGGCGTCGCCATTGCGTTTGGCCTGGAGTGTTACCAGACTCTCGACCAACTGCTCTTTGGCCTCTGTACGGGAGGTATATTTCGCCTGCAGCACGGTAAAGGCATCTTCTCTCAGACCGGGGAGTTCAGGATTGAGTTTTTTGGCAAAGAGCCCCATGTCAATTTTTTCCGACAGATTCTCATAGACATGGGTCGGCCGGTTATGGCAGTCGATACAGTCCATAGTCCGCCAACTTCCCGCCCCTGCCACTTTTTCTTTCGATCCGCCGGGGACATCATATTCTTCGGTGATACCGTTGGGTTTGGTGACCTTGATCTTGCCGATGGCTGTCCGGGTCTTGTTGAGAGACTGATATTCGACCTTGACGTCCTTGCTCACATGCCAGTGAATCCCCTCAAAGGTATCGGTATAGGGATTCCGTCCGCCAATACGCAGAGAGATTTCCTGGACATTGGCCTCCTTTTGATTGTCGTTTGCAAAGGAGAGGAATTTTTTGGTTTTCTTGCCGTGAAACTTCTCCGGCCAGTGGCAGGCCTCACAGGTATCGCGAGCGGGGCGGAGATGTTCGACAGGGGCCGGAATCGGCGTGCTGAAACTGCCGGTTAAGACAGCCTTCACCTGCCGCAGACCCGACAGTTTCGCCTTTACATACCAATCCGCCCCGGAACCGATGTGGCATTGAACGCAGCCGACCTTGGCATGGGGAGAACGTTGATAGGCGGTGTATTCCGGATCCATGACCTGATGACAGATCGCGCCACAGAAGAAATCCGATTCAGTGAAATGATAGGCCTCATAAACTACAAGGGCAAAAATCGTCAGATTGACGACGGACAATACCAGAAACAGAATGACGGCCCGACGATGCACTTTTTTGCTGAAATCGATGACCAGAAACACCTTGCTGAGACTGTTTTTAAACCAGCGTTTACGCCGAGCATACAACGAAACAGGGATAAGGATCAACCCGAACAGGGTACCCGCCGGAAAGATCAGGAAGGTGACAATGGCGGCATAGTGGTTTTCAATCAGGCCGGTCATATGACCGATCAGGCCGAGGATAAGCAAAGTGAAACAGATTGTCGTCAAACCGACCCCGAACAGACCAATCGGCGTTTTCCACGACACCCCGAACTGTTCCTGCCAGGTAAGACGTTTTTCTGCCTCCGCTTCCTCGACCTCATTGTGCTCTTCCGGTAAGTTCTCAGACATTTTTTTCTTCCCTCCCAGGACGTAGTTCTATAAAAATCTGTAATATTGAAATGCCGTGATGGTATTAGGAGCTGTTACGGAATTATACAGGTAGGTCGGTTCCGTACCACTGCTAGGCGCCGTAAACGGCATAAGGAGCTGTTACGATATGGGCACAAAAACCTTGCCCATATCGTAACAGTTCCTAAATTTTCCGCCAGACAACGGCAATTTTTGTGCCGCCCTCGATGATTTTCTGCAGCATCTCTCTCTTTTCTTCGGGCAGATTCTCCTCAGCCGTGTCAGAGAGGAGTTGTGCGTAGTTCATCATGCCATTGAGTTGATTGGTCGTTTCATTGATGGTCTCGGCGAGCAGGGCCTGGGCCTCCTTTTTCTCAAGACCGGCATTTTCCGGGGTAACCTGCTGCGCCCTTCCGGCAAACTCGTTGATCGCCATTGTCAGATCAGCCACCTCCCGGCAGACGTTTTTCGGGCAGGAAATCGTTGGTTCCTGAAAATCAAACCCCCGCAGCTCACGGGTGAGACAGAGCAGCGCCGAGGCGGTATCCCTGTACAAGAGGATGAGGATAAAGCTGGCAAGGGTAATACCCAACCCCATAATGCCTATGATAATCTTCTGGAAATCGACGATTCCGACCCGGGCCTGACCGACAATGATCCGGTCATAGCGCAGGAGATGATCGGCGATCATCCGCAACTGGTCCTGCAGATATCGTTGCTCCATCGGTCTCTCAACACCGCTTACGATCTTTTTCAGCGAAATGACCACACCCGACATATCGATCTTGTCGGACATGGCTAGGCGGAATTCTGCCGGGATAAGGGTATTTTCCTGCATCCGGGCAAGGCGGGAGTTGAATGATTCGATTTCGGGAATAACCTGTACGAGCCTGTCCCATTTGTTCTCAATAAGCGGCGCGGAGATACTCTCCCGAATAGTGGAAAAATGAAAAATGGCCTGTTCGCTCTGGCTGATGATCTCGTTGAACTGGCGGTTCAACTGCATCTGCCGGCCCCCAAGAATGATGATCACCAGGAGTAGACCGCCGATGATGAGAAAGGAGAACCAGAGCAGTTTTTGCAGTGAGTACATGCTTACTGTCGACCCTTATTATGCAGACAATGACCTTTGGCCGGGCACTTTTCGCATTCGCCCTCTTCGGAAGTCTCCTGTAATTGTGCCTTCTTCGCCAGCGAGCACTGAAAGATTATATCAAACTCCTCACTGTCGAGTGTTTCCACCTGGATCAGTATTTCGGTAAGGGACTTCAGGAAAACCCGCTCGCCCTCGAGTATCGAAAAGGCCTGATTATAGCACGAGGTCAAGAGGGTCTTCACCTCCCTGTCGATCAGGTTTGCTGTATCGTCGCTCATAACCAGACGCGTACTACCGGCATTGAGAAAACTGTTTTCTTCAACGGCATAGGCCTGGGGCCCAAGGGCTTCGCTCATCCCCCAACGGCATATCATATTCGTTGCAATATCGGTAGCCTGTATAAGGTCGTTCTCGGCCCTAGTGGTCCGGGTATTGAAGACCAGCTTCTCGGCGGCCCGTCCTCCGAGGAGCATGGTGATCCTGTTTCTCAGATAGTCGGCGCTGTAGGCATAGCGGTCGCCGTAGGGCAACTGCTGGGTCTGTCCCAGGGCCCTGCCCCGCGGAATGATGGTGATCTTGTGAATCGGATCGGAATCAGGCAGCAGCTTGGCGACAATCGCGTGCCCCGCCTCATGATAGGCCAGAAGCTGTCTGTCCTTTTCCGTCAGGACCATGCCCTTGCGTTCAACACCGAGAAGGACCCGGTCCCTGGCCAGATCAAAGTGCCGATGCTCCACAGTCTCCTTGCCGTTGCGGGCTGCGAGCAGGGCCGCCTCATTAACCAGATTGGCGAGTTCGGCACCAGTGAAACCGGAGGTCATCTGGGCAATCTGTTCGAGATCGATATCCGGTGCCAACTGAACCTTTTTGCAGTGGACCTCGAGAATCCGGGTGCGTCCCTTCAGATCAGGGGGCAATAAGGTTATCTGGCGATCAAAGCGTCCGGGCCTCCTGAGCGCCGGGTCAAGGATATCGGGTCTGTTGGTTGCCGCCAGGACGATAATATTATCCGTTGGACTGAATCCGTCCATCTCAACCAGCAGGGCGTTGAGTGTCTGGCCCCTCTCGTCCTGACCATCTGTAGACCCTGAACTCCGCCGGCTGCCCACCGCATCAATCTCGTCGATAAAGACGATGCAGGGGGCATTTTTCTTGGCCTCGCTGAACAGATCCCGCACCCGTGAGGCCCCGACACCGACAAACATCTCGACAAAATCCGAACCGCTGAAGCTGTAAAAGGGCACTCCGGCCTCTCCGGCGACGGCCCGGGCCAGCAGCGTCTTGCCTGTACCCGGCGGCCCCTGGAGCAGAACACCCCGGGGGATATAGGCACCGACAGCGCTGAACTGTCCGGGATTTTTAAGAAAATTAACGACTTCCTCGAGTTCTTCTTTGGCCTCTTGGACACCGGCGACATCATCAAAGGTCACCCGATTGCCATCGGAGGTGGGGCCGATCCGTTTATCTCGGGCAAATTTCAGATCATCCTCAATCCGGCGCCTGCCTTGCAGGGAGAACCAGATTACCGAGAGGAGCAGGAGGGCGAAAAAAAACAGGCCACCCTGAAAATAATAGAGGGTATAGTCTTCATGCACCGCAATTCGCACGGAATCATCGGCAACCGCCGCGGCCAGTCCCGAAGGATCAATCACCGTGCTGCTGTACTGCACGCCCGCTTTTGTCGTCACCCTGACCTTTCCTCCGGTAAAGCTCAGCGCCGCAACATTCTGTTGCGCCAGATCCCTTACCAGTTCTGTATAATCCCGCGACTCAAGCCTGTTTTCAATTGTCCAGTAAAACCCAGCCAGCAACAGACAGCCGAGAATAATGAAAAAAATAAAGAGATTTCTGACAACAATGGCCATGTTTTTTCCTTATGAAGTGATAGAATAACAAGCACTTTATTCTGGTATACAGCACTTTTCATAAGAAAAAAAGAGACGTGACGAAAAAGGCCTTGCGGGCGGTCATTCCTCGGAAATCTCTGACTCAACATAAAAAAATATCGGAATGGCAACCCATCCCGATATTTTAAAAAAGATATTTAGTTTAAAGAAAGGGGAGTCTAAAGCTTATTCCATTTCCAAATCAAGATGAGAACGCGAAGGCAAGCGAGCAGCGACGAGACAGTACATTAAGGTACGGCGAGGAGCCGCACAGCGCAGCCGACAAAGTTAACGCTTGAATTGGAATTGGGATTACATCCCCGAGACCGCCTTGAACCAGTTGCCCACCAGGGCCAATGGCCCGCCGCTGGCCACAAGACCACCCACCAGGGAGGCCAGACTCCAGAGCCCGACGAAGACACCGAAGACTGCAACCACGGTTACGCTTACCTTGGAAACCTCAGTCCCGACGCCTGTCATCTCACTGGCGTCGACCTTATTTTTTTGTTGTACCTGCATCGTGTTTTTCATGGCCTTTCTCCCGTGATTACAGCAGACTTCCGGAAACTGCGTTGAACCAATTCATAACAAGGGCGATTGGCCCGCCTCTGGCAACTGTGCCGGCGACGATACAGGCGGCCGCCCAGAGTCCTATTGCCAAAGAAGAGATACCAATGACCGCCACTCCGACCTTATAGAGCTGATCGTCAACCCGTACATCCGATTTTGCTGCGTTGCCCGTTCTGGTCGCTGTCGTCATGGTTTTCATCTCAATCTCCTTCCTGCTGTTGTATTTTTTTCTTTCCGGAACCCGTCCACACCCGGAGAAGCACCTGTTCCTCACACCTCCTTACTTGCAGAATGAATGCCAGATTGGTTTAAATCGAGTACAAAAATTTTATTGATGTAAATTCAGACAATTAGAGAAATACCACCCTCAATTTCCGGCATATTCCGCGCCTGCAAGCGTTTATCCCCGCTCTGCCACACTCGCATGCCACATCAGGACCGCGTTCAATATGGAAATACTATATAATTACCGGATGTTAATGTAAATAATTTGTTTCTCTGGAAAATAGGCGAATGTGTAGCATTGCAAATACGACAATGTAGTGCTACATATTTGCCACATTTTTGCGACACTTTTACAACAGTTGCAGGGGGACAGCGGCAGGGACCTTTTCAGGCTATCCGATAGCGCTTGATCTTGCGGTAGAGGGTGCTGCGGTCGAAATTCAGAAGTTTGGCGGCCTTGGACTTATTGCCGCCGACCTGGAGCATGGTCTGGCGGATCAACTCCTCTTCGCTGAGAAGGCTGATCGCCGGGGGAGGGACGGGTTTGATTTTTTTATCCGGCGGGGTATTTCGCTGCGCTGCCGGAAGCTGGAGCACATTGTCGAGCATCTCGGCCGGGAAATGCTCCCGCAACAGGGTGAAACCGCTGCACAGGATACAGGCCCGTTCTATCACATGGCGCAATTCCCTGACATTGCCGGGCCATGAGTAGCGCAACAGGATCTCCATGGCCTGATCGGAGATATTATGGATCTTGCGGCCCAGTTTTTCCCTGAATTTGACCAGAAAATGATGGACGAGCAGCGGAATGCATTCCTGCCGTTCGCGCAATGGCGGCAACGTGATCTCAACGACCTTCAGGCGATAATAGAGATCCTCGCGGAAACCGCCCTGGCGCACCTTCTCGCGCAGGTCGACGTTTGTGGCGGCGATGATCCGCACATCAACCTTGATCGGGGTGTCCTGGCCCACCGGAGTGAAGGTCATCTCCTGGAGAAAACGCAGCAGGCGCAGCTGCATGCGACTGGAGATATCGCCAATCTCATCGAGCAGCAGGGTGCCGCGATCGGCCTGCAGCAGGCGCCCCGGTCGATTGCGATCGGCGCCGGTAAAGGCGCCCTTGCGATGCCCGAAAAGCTCGCTTTCCAACAGATCCTCAGAAACCGCGGCACAGTCGACCTTGATCAGGGGCATGTCCCGTCTCTTGCTCTCGGCGTGCAGGGCCTCAGCCGCCAGTTCCTTGCCGGTCCCTGATTCTCCTGTCACCAGCACGGCCGTGTCGACCTTGCCGACATTTTCGATGAGGCGGTAGACGCCCTGCATGACATGACTGACACCGATGAAGCCGTGGAACTGTTCTCTTTGGCCGGCATGAGCGTCCGGCAGGCCGAGACTGATGTCCCTGGCGACAATGACCGCCCCGTTGAATTCCTCTATCGCATCCTTTAAAGGCGCGGCATTCAGACTGATCATGCGGATAGTGCCGTCAGCCCGATGACATTCAACCTGGTGCTCGCGCACGACCTTGCCCTCCCGGATAACCTTGCTGGCGTCCTGAAAACAGGCAAGCCCCATCTCACCCGGCAGGGCCTTGAGGTCATGGACCTCGCCTTCGTGCATTTCGGCGATCCAGGTCCGGGCCGTGTCATTGAGCTGGACGATGTGCATACCCTCATCGACGGTGATGATGGCATCGCTCACCGAGCTGAAAATAACCTCGAGATAATGCCGGAATTTTTCGTTTTCGCGCTGCAGGGCCTTTTTTTCCTGCTCAAGCTCCCAGTGTTTCAGGGCCTGTCTGACAAAGCGCAGCAGGGTTTCCTTATTGACGGGCTTGGAGATATAATCAAAGGCCCCGTAACGCACCGCCTCAGCGGCGGATTCAAGGTTGGGAAAACCGGTGATCATCACCACCGGACACTGGATGCCGGTCTTCTGGATATGCCGCAGCAGATCGGTGCCGCAGGCGCCCTGCAGGACAATATCGCTGATGATCAGGTCAAACTTCTCCTCATTGATGGCAATGAGGGCCTCCTCCATGGTGGCGGCCGTCGAGATCCTGCCGTACCCTTCTCTTTTCAGGAACATTTCGAAGGTTATGCGGATACTCTCCTCATCGTCAACTATCAGGATGTGTATATCTTCCATCTGTTCCTTGTCAGGCCTCCGCCGCTGGTATTTCCACGATCATCTCGGTGAACTTGTGCAACATCGAATCCACCCGCAGGATGCCCTGATGATTCTTGATGATGCCATAGCTGATACTCAAACCCAGTCCCGAACCGAGTCCCGCGGGTTTACTGGTGAAAAACGGTTCAAAGAGTTTTTCGAGAATACCTTGCGGGATACCGGTGCCCAGATCTTTGACGGCCAGACGAATGTATTCTTTTCCTTCAAGAATAACCGGTTCACAGCTGATATGAATTTTTTTCAAGGGGGAGGGCTCGCGATATCGTTCATTCAGGGCATAACGGCTGTTGCTCAGCAGATTGAGCACCACCTGTTGCAGCTGCAGGAAATTGCCTCGAATAAGGCAGGAAGGATCGTAAAAATTCGTCGTAATCTCAATGCCGTTGTTTTTCAGCTGGTGTTCCACCAGCGAGATACTGGCGCGCACTACCTCGTTGAGATCGATGAAGGTCTGCTCGTTCTCATTCTCCCTGGCAAAGGAGAGCAGGTTGTAGATAATCGTAGCAATGCGTTCCCCCTCCTTGACGATCCTGTTGAGAATCTCGGCCTGCTGGCTGTCTTTTTCGGCGTCATCGAGCAGGATCTGGGCGAAATTGATGATGCCGTTGATCGGATTGTTCACCTCATGGGCGACACCGGCGGCGAGTTCGCCGATTGCCGCCAGTTGCGCGGTGCGGATGGAATCAACCTTGCGCACCTCGTCTTTGGTCAGTTTTCTGGCAATCAGCAGGATATGAGATGTCTCCCGATCCTTTTCCTGGACCGGCACAACCGTCAGGGAGTATTCACCCCCCAGGCCCGGCAGGCGGGTATCTTCCACCCGCGAGGAGCGGGTCTTCAGAAATTCTTCGAGAGGACATTTGATATGGGGCCAGCGCCCGCCGTGGATGATCTCGCAGACACCGCGACCGAGGACCTCATCGCGGTTCCTGCCGGTCGCCCGCAGCAGGGCCATGTTGACTTCAACGATCACCCCCCGGGGCGTGACAACCAGGACGGGATCGGGAGTTGAGTGAAACAGCTCGATCCCGGCACCGGCCGGCACCGTCCGTTCACCGGGATCGATATCCGGGACGGTCGAGGTCTCGGAGAGAGGAGGACAGTCATTCTTCATAACAGCTCCTGCGGGGTTACATGAACAGCGGAGAAGAGCGG
>JANOIV010000218.1:0-40238 GCA_031407875.1 Desulfobulbaceae bacterium
GGTCTGCAGCAACTCCCTGCGCTCAAACGATATCGGCTCGGCCGTGGGCCTTTTGAAAGAAGAGATGCGGCGGCTCGACTCCCTTCTTATGCAGGTGGCCGTTGAAACGGAAGTCCCGGCCGGCAAGGCCCTGGCCGTCGATCGTGAAATATTCGCCTTGAGAATCACCACAATCCTGGAAAATCATCCTCTCATAGAGATACAGCGGCAGGAAGTGACAGAGTTGCCCGGCCCCGGAGGCAATCCGACCATCCTGGCCACGGGCCCGCTGACCTCGGAGGCCATGAGCAGATCTCTCGGCACGCTCACAGGTCAAGAAGGACTGGTCTTTTACGACGCCGTTGCCCCTATTGTCATCGCAGAATCCCTCAACAGAGAGGTTGTCTATCAGAAATCGCGCTACGATGACGGCCCCGGCGACTACCTCAATTGCCCGATGGAAAGGGAGACCTACCTCCATTTTATTGATGAGTTGGCCCGGGCCGAATACGTGCCCCTGCGACCTTTTGAGGAGGCAAAGTATTTCGAAGGCTGCCTGCCGATCGAGGTGCTCTGTGCGCGGGGCGTCGAGACCCTGCGCTTTGGGCCGATGAAGCCGGTGGGACTCCCTGATCCGAGAACCGGCTACGAGCCCTATGCCGTCGTCCAGCTCCGCAAGGAGAACCGCGAAGGCAGCACCTACAACATGGTGGGCTTCCAGACCAAACTGACCTATCCTGAGCAGAAACGCATCTTCCGTCTCATCCCGGGCATGGAGCACGCCGAGTTCGCCCGTCTGGGATCAATCCATCGCAACACCTTCATCTGCGCCCCGCTCCTCCTCCTGCCGACCCTACAACTCAAAGCCAGACCTGATCTGCTGCTGGCCGGCCAACTGTCGGGGGTGGAAGGATACGTTGAGTCTGCGGCAATGGGTCTGCTGGCCGGCATCAACGCCGCCCGTCTGGCCTGTGGTCAGCAACCGATCATCCCGCCGACCGAGACCGCGATGGGGGCACTCATCAGGCACTTGACCGAAAGCGATCCCGACCACTTTCAACCCTCAAACGTCAATTTTGGCCTCTTCTCCGGCTGGAAAAAGAAGATTCCCAAAAAGCAGAGAGGTCAGCTACGGGCGGAAATCGCCCTTGCCGCCCTGCAACAGTGGCAGAAGGTCTTGGCAGGAGATCAGGAGTGATGGCGGGCAGACAAACTGAGGGATGAGTCAAAAAAAGACATCCCGGCAGCAGACAGACTGCAGCCGGGATGGCAGGAAGAGAACGCAGAAGTGAGAAAGAGGGAGCCTTTGGCTCCGGCGGGTTCAATCAATCGGGCTCACAACCACCCCGGCAATCATCATTGATGTAGCCCCGCGGGCATGGTTGATCATAGTTAAAATCCCAGCCCCGGCAGTCATCATCACGATTAGAACGGCGACGCCCACCACCGAAGGAATCGTCACCGCCGCGGCCACGGCCACGATCTTCAATACAGCGCCGGGAGCCGTTGCAAAGCCTGTAACCCTGGGGTGAATCGTCACAAAGAGTCTCATACTCCTGCCCGGGCTGACAGACCCCGGCATTGGAGTTCAGTCCCAGGTGAGCACAGATACCGCCTGACCCAGGCCTATATCCTGGTGGAGTAGGAATCCACGAGCCACCGCAATCGGCAGCGTTGGCCAGAGAGGCCGCGAAGAGCCCGCATACAAGCACAACCAGGGAATACATAATTTTCTTTTTCATATTTTCTCCATATGTTTTTTTCAGAGAACCTGCCAGTGGATACCTTTAGTGTGTCTTATTTTTTTCATCCAGTCAAATAAATAATCTGCTGCCAAAGAGACAGAGTCAACTGATATTTATCTTAAAAATATTAATCAGATAGAAATGAAGGGGGATGTGGGCATTGGAGGAATCCCAGATTGCCATATTGCTGCCATTTCAGCTGAAAAGACTAGATGTATCCTCCAGCATAACCTCCAGCTCAGCCAGATCAATTTCAGAGAGTTCGAGTAGGCTGGCCTCGGCTGTGGCAGCAAGATTCAGCCCCTGATCTTGTGAGATGCCGACACCAAGCTTAAGACACGTCATGTCGGCCAACCGCACCATGATGAGTAAGTGGTCTTTGGGATCAAAATCTGCCATATGGTGGTCTCTGGCCACAAGGCAGTATTGGTCAGGCATATCCCATTTCTGCATAAGAGCATAGCCCTGTTGGCTGTGCAGAGTGTCGATTGCCTCAAGTAACAATGAGTGAGTCATCAAAATATTCTTATTACTTTTCAACCGTTCGATGACCATCAACACAAAAAGCTTTCCCACATCGTGCAATAATCCGGCAAAAAAAGCCTGACTCATGAGCTCTTCAAACTTACAGCGTTTGGCCAGCCAGTGCGCAGCAAGGGCGCAACCGGCGGAGTGCCGCCAGAGTTTTTTTATCAACTCGTTTATCTCTGGGTCACTGCTGTGAAACTGATTTTTTGAGGTGGCAAGCAGGACAATCCGCCCCACCTCTCGCATACCAAGACGAACGATCGCCGCCTTGACTGACAGCACATCGGCCAAGCCCCGATAAAAGGCTGAGTTAGCCATGCGCAGAATCTGGCTGGAGAGAGATTGATCGCCGGTAATCAGCCTTTCGAGCGTATTGGTGTCAGGCTCTTTTTTCACCAGCTCCTGTTGCACCTTCAATGCGGTAGGATTGAATACCGGCAAAGAAACCTCGCCTGAGGCAATGCATTTTTCAATCTCGTCAACAAATGAATTCTCAGTCATAGTTACTCTCCGGAAAGGCGGCGTATCTCCGCAAGCGGTCTCGGAGGTGTCAATTTTGGCAGACAGCGGAGGATTTCTTCGACAGTTGTCAGTCCTGCTGCGGCCTTTACCAAACCATCCTCCAGAAGCGTCACCAGTCCGGAATATTCAATACTGATATTGCGGATTTCATGACTTGTTCGACGGGCCAGAATGGCATCACGTACCAGCTCATTGAGAATCAGAAGTTCAAATACACCAATACGCCCTCTATAGCCTGTTTGTTTGCACTCGGAACATCCTCTGCCTTTTTTGAATTGTCCTTCCGCAAGATCAGTCCCCGTACAACCGAGTCGCTGTAACTGTGCCGAGGGCACTTTGGTCGGAACCGCACAGGCAGGACACACCCGACGCAACAGCCGTTGAGCCAGAACACTGCCAACAGTAGATGAAACGAGGAATGGCGGTATATCCATGTTCAAGAGGCGAATAAGCCCTCCTATGCTGTCTTCGGCATGAAAGGTAGTGAGCACTTTATGACCAGTCAGGGCAGCCTGCATTGCCATATCGGCAGAGAGGCTGTCTCTGATCTCACCGATCACAATTACATCAGGATCCTGACGGACAATATGGCGTAGCGTTTCCTGGTAGGTGAGGTCAATTGACGGATCTATGGAACACTGGGCAATGCCATCAATAACATATTCAACGGGTTCCTCGGCCGTAATTATACTGATCTGAGGATTTTTGATATGCTTGACACAGCTGTAGACCGTTGAAGTCTTACCGGAACCCGTTGGGGCTGCGACTATCAAGACCCCGCTTGGCTGGTAAACCGCCTCGTCAAGAAACCTATGGAGCATCCGGGGCGAAAGTCCGATTTTGAAAATATCCAGCGATTCACCTTTTTGTTTCAGTAAGCGCAGGACGATTTTTTCGCCATGAATGGTCACATACAACGAAACCCTGAGATCAATTTGCCCCTCATCGTAATCAAAAAGGATGCGCCCCCCCTGGTGTCGGCGTTTCTCGGAAATATCAGCCTTGCACATGATCTTTATCCGACTTGTCAGCGCCGGAATAACATCTTTGGAGAAATCTTTGTAGTGGCAAAGGACGCCATCCTGCCGGAAGCGCACATGCAGACAGTCCGCTGAGGGTTCTATGTGGATATCACTTACATCGTCTTTGATGGCGGCCAGAACAATGGAGTTGACAAGCCCTATGATCGTTTTGTTGTCAACATTAACAATAACTCCGGCAGCCTCGTTGTTTAACAATCTCAAGGAGTCGAGCAAGGCCTTCTTGTCGGCAATGGCCAGCCGTATGTCCGCACCGAATAATCGCCTGGCAGCGAGCAAGGATGCTTGATCCGTGGGATCAAGGAACGCCACCAAGGTGGTCCCGTCGTCAGTTTTCAAGGGTAAAAAAGCCTGTGTCGTCAGGATTTTGAGGGGCGATTTGGCCACCAGATCCTTGTCTATGGCAGAAATGTCCGGATTGACCAGAGGAAA
This sequence comes from Desulfobulbaceae bacterium, assembly GCA_031407875.1. GTDB lineage: Bacteria > Desulfobacterota > Desulfobulbia > Desulfobulbales > Desulfocapsaceae > Desulfoprunum. Next base: position 4,247 of record JANOIV010000218.1, read on the forward strand.
ACCGAGTTGAATGGAAAGAATACGGTAGAAAAGTTTTTCCTCGATAAAGTTGTACTTGATCAAAATCTCACCCAGCTTGAGATTTATCTCTCTCTCTTGCTGGAGCTTGAAGGCCGCTTCCAGATCATCGGCACTCAGGTAGCCCAGTTCAACCAAAAGATCGCCAATTCTTAACGACAAGCGAGAATCACGAATAGTTGTGCGGATCAACTCATCCGTAATGAACTTGAGATTTTTCAGTATATTGAGTAGGGGCTCGGGTGCTGTCAGCTTTGCTCGTATCCTCTCGGCATACTGAACATCTTTTTCTTGCAGCATCTTTGCCTGCAAAAGCAAGCCAACGATCACACCATATTTATTTTGGTCAGTATTCACTATCATGTGCTGTTATATTTTTTTCAGTTAGGCAGTTTCCGAAAAGCCCCAAAAAGGATAATCAAGGGTATAGGAGGCTATATGTCCCGGGCTGTGCTCCCGGCTGGCCACAAGCCAGAGGGAATTTTTTCTGTGGGTATCGACTGAGGTCGGCCCCTGATCGGAATCGTGATAGAGGACCATGGCGTTGTCGGCACTGTACTCGATATCGCCGGAACCCTTGAAGATACCGAGATGAGGCTCTTGCCGGTATGTCCCATCCCCTCCCCTGCCAAGCTCGGAGATGACCAGGAAAGAGACCTGCAATTCATCACGGATGGCCTCCAGTTGCCGCAACCAGGCATCGATACCCGTGCGTCGTTCGGTGAGGTCCTTGAAGGGCAGCTTATGCAGGCTGTCGATCACCACCACCGTATAATCTCTCGCTGTCTCGTACCGGATGAAGTCGATATGCCGGCGCATCAGTTCCGGGGTCAACTTGCGGTCATTCACCACCCGAAAGGTTGTCAGCATCCTGCGAATAGTGGCGCAGGCCTCATCATAGCGATCCCTTTCCGCATTGCCCCAGTCTCTGCTTCGTAATACGGCGGTCTCCAGTCTGCCAAGGCGGCTGAGAGTCCGCTGATAGATTTTCTGCCGGCCGTTTTCAAAGTCATAGTAGAGGACCGGGACACCCCGCATGGCCATCTCGGTGGCAATCTGGATCATGAACAGTGATTTGCCGACCTTGGGGGCACCACCGATGACATTGATGCCGTGGATGCCATCGAGTGCGGCATCCAGACGGGCAAATCCAGAGCGCAGACCGGCGTAGGCGCTTTCCTGTTCCTCAGCCAGACGCCGCAGAAACCGTTGATGCTCGGCCTGCGGACTGGCAAAGGGAGAAAAGGTCCGTGAGGATTGGATCATGGCCGAGATGGCATTACGGAATTCGCTACCCTTGTCCTTGGCCAGTTGCAGAAGGCTGTAGTTGCGGGGAAGTCCCGTCGGCCAACGGAGCAGACGCACCTTGTAACCGACGCGGGAGGCCAGGGCCCTGGCGGCCGTTTCCGATTCGCCTGAATTGAGTGTGACTATGAAAAGTGTCTGAATGAAGGCAAAAAGAGCCGGATCCAGGCTGTCGAAATTGAGTGAGTAGGGTACGGCAATCCCAGGAAATCCCAGCTGTTTGAGCGGCAGCAGGTTGTTTTCCCCTTCACACAAAAAGAGGGCGCCATTTTCGCAGCACTGGAGATCCTGGATGTTGAAAACCTGCAACGGCTCCGCCGCCAACCTCTCGTTGCCGTGCCAGAAAAAATCCTGAGGACGATCAGGAAAGACACATCGGGCGGCATAGCAGTTGCCGTCATTCTGGAAATAGGGATAGACAAGATAGCGGCCGTTGAAACCTATCTGCAGTTCGGCAAGGACAGCGGCGGATATGCCGGAGGTGGCAAAGTCTGCCAAGAGGGTGTCGGTTAACCGGTCATGATATCCCCGTATTTCTGTATTAATATTGACAACCGGATAGTCAACAACCGGGGAGAGCGATTCCCGCTCCGGATCAAAACCAGGTACTTCGGCAGGATCAAGAGCGGCAAGGCGGGCGAACCAGAGGGGGAAACCGCCGGGGACACAACGGTTGAGGCAACGGAAATAGCCATGAAAAGGGCCATCCTGGTTGAGAAAAACCAGGAGGTGGCCGACGGGATCAAAGCCCCTGCTCTGACAGAACGGGCAATCCGCCGTAAGCGTGGTCTTCTCCAGCCGTCCTGTCGGCAGATGTTTGAGGTAAAAAGCCGATATCCCGTCACCGGGGAGCACCATAATCACACCCTTTTCTCCAAAGGATCTTCCGTCAGGATCTCTTCACCTGCCGTCCATCCGAGATTATTGCCGTTTCATGCCTCTTACACACCTGCTCTGCCGCCATCAAGGGCAAGCTGGAGAACCCCCTGCAGTTCATGATGATGCATCAAAGCATCAAACCGAACATGCACCGAGTATTCGTTTTCCGTGACATGATAGCCTCTGACGGCCACGATAACGCCCTGGCGTCCGGCTTTCTGTCCCGCAGTCTCACTGCCTGGCAGGAGAACCCGGACGCCGCGGCCGAGCAACAGCCGGGCGTTTTCCTTTTTGGAGATACGGATAAAAAATGAGACACCTCCTGCCGAAACATCGGAGAGATCGCCCTTGGTGCGCACCCCGGTATTCTGCCCCTCGTCGTTCAGCAGGCTAGCGGTGATCCTGCCGGATACCATTGTTCGCTTGAATTTCCTGCGGTCTCTCTCGGGTTTCTTGAAAAACTGATCGATCCGTTCGAAATTGCGGCAGAAATCGTTCAGTTTTGACTCCAAAGCAGGATAATTCCCCTTCCAGTGCTCCAAGTTTTCAAGACGCAGGGCAGAAAGTTCTGAGGAGCCAAGACTTGCGGCGGACAGAGTCCAGACCGAGGCATCGAAAAAATCCCCGGCCCCGATGACCTCGCCCCGGATCATGGTCTTCACCAGCACATCGCTCCCTTCCTCCCGGAAAAACAGTTTGACCTTGCCGGAGTTGATGAAAAACAGCGAGGTCTGCAGCGCCCCCTGGCTTACGATAACCTCTTCATTCTCATACCGTCGGTGTTCGAGGCAGTGGTAGAGGGTACTGAACTCTTCCGTCGTGAGAACGTCGTAGAGTCCGGTCCATACTTCGATATGGCCCTTATCGATTGCTACCCGTTTTTCTTCCTCAATGAGTTCAGCGGCCCTGATTATTTCACTGAGGGCCATGGCATCGATCTCAATCAACCAGTCGCGCAACTGCTCCGCCTGATTGAATTTGCGCAGCCGGGCCATCCGACCGATGAGGCCCATGACCTGTTTTTTGGCGGAGTCCACCTTTCCCCGTGCAAGAAGGCTCCTGACGGTCTGTTCTTCCTGTAGACCGGTAATAGTTTTTTTCTCCGACGGTATTTTCTGGGCTGCCTGCGTGGCCTTGCGAACGGCTTCCTTGCGCAGCTGGATTACCTGAACATGCCGTTTCTTTTCACTCATCAGCTCCATCTCAATCAGGCCCGCTGCCTCTTCGGCGGCGGCCCAGACCCCTTGGCCAATTTTCTTGCCGGAACGCTTACCCTTTAACCGCAAAAATTTCTGTAAAGTTTCCAGGGTCTGCAGCGAATTGCAGCGCCCGAGGACCTGACAGATCTGAATCAGCAGTGCATCACGGATATCCGGGGAAAAATGTTCCTGGCCTTCAAGCAGATCACCGAGAACAACCGCCACCTCTTCATCGCAAAAGGGGATGAGCGCCTTGATGACCTCAGATTTCAATACCTCGTTCGCCTCTGTAAGCATTTTCAGCAGCACCTGCTTCCTGCTCTTGCCGCTGATCTTATAGAGACAGACAAAGGCCTCCCGCTGCACCCGCAGATCCTCATGGGAGAGAAAAGGCATGACATCGTCCACATGCCGTTCTCCGCCGGTCTCCGCCAGTAGTTTGATGAGGTTTCGTTTACCGTACCAGGGCATCGGCTCCGGCAGACGTCTGAGGAGGATGGGGGGGAGTATCTGGCCTGTATAAGTCAGGAGATCAATGATTTTGATACGGTCCGGCGTCTTGTCTGAGCCCACCAGAGCGTCGAGCAGAAAGCGGACGACAACCGCACCCTGCATGACTAGGCGGCGACCGATCAGTTCATTTGTCGGATTTTCCAGGCATTGGCTGAGCAACTGTGGCAAAGCTGTTTTATCGACACCCTTGTCCTGCACTCGATCGACCAAGGCCTTGACAGGAGGGGGTTTCTTCAACATGCCGGTGCGGATCTGAAAGAAGGTCTCAAGGATTTTATCGCCGGCAACGACATCACCTTTCTTCCAGGCCTGTGACATGCAGACCTGGAGGATATTGGTGATCTTTTCAAAAACAAAGTCCCCCTTATCGGCACTCCGGAACCAGGAAAGCAGAGAATCCGCAATACCGGCCAGCACATCCCAGCGATTCCCGTCAACGAGATTTTCCCCGATAACTGCCATGCTTCGGATTATTCTGGCCTGCGTTGCCACATCTCCGTCACGCAGTTGATCATTAAGGATGATGAGAATAGCCGTCACCTCTTCATTTTTACTCTCGGCCAGCATCTGTTGGAGGGCACCGGGGATTCCCATGACCAACTCATCATTCTGCAGGCCGCTGAGGTTCCCCAGAAGAAGAGACTGCAGGCCCACATAAACCCGTTTGCTCTGCCGATCTTTCTCTCCGCTTTCAATGATATTTTTGGCTTTTTCAAGACCCAGAAAATGTCGACCTTTATCGGTGCCGAGCAGTCTGGAGAGGGTGTCAGTCAACCATTGCAACTGTGGGACATTTTTGTCACTTGTGAGGCGCAGAGTGGCCGAATTTTTGCGAAAACCTTCGACAATGCTGCCAAAAACTGCGGTATCCGTCCCATTGACAAGGGCATCGAAGAACAGTATCCCGAACCCTTCGGGATACCGCTGAGCCAGCAGTACGGTAAAGGCCGGTTCTTTGAGCCCGCTGATAAGCAGGGCTGCGGCATGCCTCGCCACGGCACGCAAATCTTTCGTTTCGATGAGAGCCTGCATATTCTCGAACATCGTCACAATACCAGAAGATGCCACCAGCATCTTCTGGCGCGGCACATCAAGAAGAATATGGGCAACACCTGCGGCCAACACCTGGGCGGCCTTCTCCGGGTCCAGCAGCAGGGCTTTCAGTTCATCAACAACCGGCTTGACCTGCTGTTCGCCAAAGAGGCAGGCAAGATAGTCCTCCCGAACATGAGGGAGCTGGAACGCTTCCGTCGATTCCTCGTCTTCGGCTGCCTCCTGTTGTCCTGGCGTAAATTGATATTCTTCGGGAAAATATTCTTCAAGCTGCAGATTGGCGGCAAATTCCCGACCGCCGCCCTCCCGCTTGATTTTTTCGACCCTTGCAGTGAACATGAAGAGGAGCTGGCCGAAGGTGTGGCGATCAATACCTGATTTAATTGCCAGGAGATGGAGGCCCAAGGTCTCCAACTGGCGGAACACGATGAGATTGGAGATGGACTGGACTACCTGATCCGGGATCTCTACCCCGCAGAGTATGGGTATTCTGTCCTGCCTGCTGATCACGAAATCCCCGTAATTCCGGAGAAACAGCTTCACCGCCTTGTATCCCCTTTCGACAGCGTTAGTCACCTGAGGGGCCATGGCAGGATACATGCGAATGTTTACAGTGGCGTTATTAAAAGACTTGAGAGTTTCCAGCGCCTCACGCTGCTTATCTGCCTCTGTCATTACCGGGCTCCTGAAAAGTATTCACTCTCATCGACGACCACAATCATAAACCCCTCCGTCAAACCGAAAATGCTCAACTCTCACGGGCCCCCTACCGGAGCAGAACAGTTTTGACGGTCATAAAAATTACCAGAAAATCCAAGGCAATGGAAATATTTTTCATACAGCGGAAATCATATTCAGGTTTGTGCGAGGCATCTTCAGCGACAATGCTTGTGAAATAATACTGCGCTTCAGAAAGAGCAGGGGTTGCGAATACTGTTCGCCGTTCTTTTTTTCGGCAACCCCATTAAACCACTAAGAAATACAACACTTCCCTCACCTGATTACACACCAATACCACGAAAGTCAAGCAATGCGCGCGAGTATTTCCCCAGAACCCTTTACAAATGGCTCATTTAGAGCCTATCACGGGAGTTCCTGTTCGTCCCATCGTTTTTTCGCTGAGTGGCGCTATTACCCCCCAGCGGATCAACTCGCCAAGCACCTCATGCAAGGGCATACCGACAACATTGGAGTACGAGCCCTCCACCTTTTCTACAAGAAAGGCCCCCTTGCCCTGGATGCCATAGGCCCCGGCCTTATCAAGCGATTCGCCGGTCGCGGCATAGGCCCTGGCCACATCGACGGAAAAATCGGCAAACCAGACCGAGGTCGCAACAGATTGGCTGACCAGGATATTCGCCTCTTCGCAGGTCACGCAGAATCCGGTCCGCACAATATGCTCCCTGCCGGCCAGAGACATGAGTATTGCCACGGCATCCTCAACATCTTGTGGTTTTCCCAATATGGCCCGGTCCAGGCAGACGACGGTATCGGCTGCCACAATCCAACTGTCGGGAAACAAATGCCGCACGGCCAGAGCTTTTTCCCTGGCCATCCGCTGCACAAAGCCCTCAGGAGTTTCCTCCTTGGCGACCCGTTCATCTATATCGGCGGCATGAACGGTGAACATCAGGCCAAGATCCTCGAAGTATGCCCGACGCCGCGGAGAATTCGAGGCAAGAACAAGCGATTTAATGGTGATAAACATAAGTTTTCTAAAGAAAAATAGAATATGGCAGAGACGTATGAAGGAGATTTTTTGCAGCCCCTAAAACCTCGGCAAAAGGGCAGGACAATCTCGATTGCACGGATACAGTTGCAATGAAGGTGCAGATATGTCGTTCAACCTCTCCACGGGCAGCACCACCATACAGGATAGTCTGCAACTCAACCTCCCGAAGATGCCTCCAACCTCAAGGCGAGCCTGTCTTCTCAAAGAGGGGCTCAATATCGGGAAAAAGAGCGCATCCTCATGCGGGGCCGAGTACAGAACCTGCATCATTGCGTGGAAGTGTCCGCCGGGGCCAAGGGTTAATTCCTGGCTCAATGACAGTGGCGACGTAATCAAAGAAGAATTCCCGAACGGATACGCCTTTCTCAAAGAACCTAAATTCGAGGCCCTCTCGGGCAGCGAGGAAGGACCGGAACTGCTCTCGGCGGTCTCGTTCAAAATCATAGGAACCATGCCCTATCACCATCTCCCTGCTTCCAGCATTTCTTATCTGCAGACAGGACATCGCCTCGCTCAGGAAATAAACCGGCAGACCCGGCTCTTTCTTATCCGAACACGTTGAGGAACTGTTACCCAATAACCATTACATTTCCGACCATTTTGTAACGATTCCTACCCCCGGATGGCGTAACCGCCATCGACAGTGATGACCTGGCCCTGAATCATGGTGGCCAGATTGCTGCAGAGAAAGAGGGCGATGTCGGCCACATCGTCCGGGGTAGTCAGGCGTCCCAGAGGTGTGCGCTCCAGAGCGGTGGCCAGGATCTGCTCCCGGTTTGGGAAGTGCTTCAGGGCATCGGTATCCACCGCCCCGGCACTGACCGTATTGACATTGATCCCCAATCTCCCGAGCTCCACGGCTAGGTGACGGACCAGCGATTCGAGGGCGGCCTTGGAGGCCCCGACGGCAGTATAATTTTCGATGGCCCGGATCGCCCCGAGGCTCGAGACGGCAATGACCCTGCTGCCTCTCTTCATCAAAGGCACCCCATGCTGAACCAAGGTCAGAAGTGCCCTGGCGTTGATATCCATGGCCCAGTTCCAGTGACGCTGGGTAAGCTCAAGTACCGGTTTGAGCACCCCTGAGGCGGCGTTGCTCACCAGGATATCGAGCCGCCCGAACTCTCCGACCAACACCTCGAACATCTCTTTCACATCGACCTCGTTGGCGACATTGGCCTTGACGAGAAGGCAGCGCCGTCCCAGTTTTTCCACCTCGGCGGCAGTCTCCTCGGCATCTTTTCTATGCCGTACATAATTAACGACAACATCAGCACCGTATTCCGCCAGTCGGATGGCAATCGCCCGGCCAATCCCCCTGGAGCCCCCGGTTATCAGGGCCACTTTATCCTGTATATCAAACATACATTTTCCCAATTTTCTGCATTTTTAATAAGTTATCGTACGCACACACTCCACACAACCGATAGCATCCGGCTACCGGGATCGCATCCCAGCATATTTACGGCCGCATGGCAAGAAGAAAGCGGCGCAGGAGACCGCGGAGAAAACGGGCCGGATTGAATCGAACGCCATCGAGTAGTTCTGGGCCGGCAAAGCCCGAACCGGCAAAGGCCTGTGGCGGTAAACCAGGATAGACAAGATCATCGGGCCTGCTGCCCGGCATATTTCTTCCCTGCGCAGCCTGCCAGAGAGGGCTTTTCCGACGATCAAGACCGAGCAGACCCAAGAGGGCCGTATCCAGGGCCACCAGGTCGGCGGAACCGGCCACACAGCCGAGAAAGAGCCTCTCACCACTGATCGGACCCGTGCGGTGCATGACCTCAATGCCATCGACGATGGCCGCATGCGGGGGCAGGATATCGAGGAGATCGACAATGAGCTCGGCGAAGCGGCGGTGGCAATTACCCTGCGTCATATGCAACATGGCCTTGCGCATCCCGAGAACAATCCCGAAGATGTTCTTGACCGACAGGGTCACATACATCTGGCTATGGGCCTTGATCTTCGGCAGATTGACAAGAAGGTCACAATCGAGGCTTTCGCTGGCGATGCCGACCCGCAGACCACAGGCGAGCTCTTTTTGCACAGGGGTCACAAATTCGACGAACTCCACATTCATTCCGGCCAGGGCCCGGATAATGCCGTGGTGTTCCATGGCCCGCAGCGCAGTACCAAAGGCGGGTGAATCCCCTACACGCACCCGGGCCCCGCGATCAAGAAATGCACCCGCCACACCTGCGATAAATTCGGGATGGGTACAGGCCAGGGCCGGCGCTGTGGCACTGATCAGATTGGGCTTGAGCAGAACGGTGTTGCCGGCAAAGGAGGGTTTGAGGCCTAGAGTGTCGGCCATGTCCTCGACTATCTCTCTTACGGCAGCGCGATCATAGCCTGGGCACCGGGCCAGATAGACCGGCGTTTTCTGATCATTCACGGGGTCTGCGGCAGATGCTGCCGTCATGGAAAAGGAGAGGAGAAACGGAAAAAGCCGATTCGGCTTACGCTGAATCGGCTTTTCCAGGAGAAAGGAGAGAAGAGATTACGCAAGAAGTATTGCATTATGCGTGCCATCCACTGTAGTTAATTTTTTCTCTTGTATTTACCGGTCACTAGAAGACTGATGGCAAAAATAAATTGGCCCGCCTGGAGAAAAATATTCAATTTTTTGTACACTTTCCTGCTCCGTCCGGGCCAATTCCCCTTCATCTGAAAAAAAATATCGCCGCTACACCATCTTAGCTGTCGAGTTTTTTATACCGCCCGACCTCCGAAGTGGAAAAGGGCGGTAGAATACCAACCCTGCTCTCAGGTAAAGGTGATGAGGCGAGTCCTGACTACATCAGGGTTTGTCTCGATTTGGCCGATGAGTCCTTTTGGGACAGCCGCCTCGACATCAATGATATTGTAGCCGATCTTGCCGTTCGACTGGTTCAAATAACTGGCTATATTGATGCCATGGCTGCCGACGATATTCGAGGCGAAGGCGATCATGCCGGGAACGTCGCGATTAATGACGATAATCCGGGTATGTACCTTGTCGGAAGGTGTTGATTCGATATTGGGAAAATTGACACTGTGCACGACGTTACCGTATTCCAGATAGGCAGCAATTTCGCGTACCGCCATGCAGGCGCAGTTTTCTTCGGACTGCGAGGTCGAGGCCCCGAGGTGCGGGGTGGTCAGGACCTTCGGGTGTCCGACTATCCTTGCTGTCGGAAAATCCGAGAGAAAGGCCTCGAGATAATCGCTGTCAAGTGCCTCGAGAACGGCCTCCTCATCGACGATAGCCTCGCGTGAGTAGTTGACCAGGATCGCCCCCTTCTTCATCTTGGCGATGAAATCCCGGTTGACCATGCCGCGGGTCCCGTCGTTGAGGGGCAGATGCATACTGACAATATCGGCATCGCTCACGGTATCGCGTATGGACCGGCAGATCGTTACCTCCGGCAGGAGCTGATGGATATTGGCCAGGGCCGGGGAAGGATCAAAACCCCGCACCTTCATAAATCGATGAGCCCCGCCATTGGCCAGTCGGACGCCGATCTGGCCGAGGCCGATGACGCCGAGGGTCTTACCGGCGATCTCCTCCCCGCTGAAGGCCGATTTCCTCTTCTCGACCTCGGGGCTCACTTTGTCGGCCTCCATGCTGGCAAGCGAGCGGCAGAACTGGATACCTGCGTAGATATTGCGCTTCCACACCCCGATCATGGGAAAGACCAGATCGACCACGGCATTGGCGTTGGCGCCGGGGGTATTAAAGACGCAGACGCCTTTTTCGGTGGCCCGCTCAACATTGATGTTGTTGACTCCGGCCCCGGCCCGCGCCACAGCGAGGAGTGAAGGATAGTCATCTATATTGACCGGCGAACTGCGCACCAGAATGCCCTGCGGGTCACTTTCGTCCGGCGAGACCTTATATTCTTTGCCGAAGAGTTTAAGGCCTTCTTTTGAGATGGCGTTGATTTTCTTTATATTGAATGCTGACATTTGCTGCTCCTTTTTTCGCTCATTTCAACACCCGAGGCTTTTTTCATACCTGTCGGGCAGGTTAGTATTCGTCTCACTTCAGACATGAAGCGTATCAGTATACGCATGCTGCCGCGAACGTCAAACACTTTCCAACCGAAATGCAAAATCTTCAGAGCGGTAGGACCCGGTTGAAACGAAAGAGCGTATCTTCCCGCTCCGCGAGAAAACATACAGGGCCGGATACCGACGGCCCCTGGAAACCCAGCGCCCTGAAAGCCGTCTCTGAAAAATGGAGACAGAAGGCTTTTTTGAAGAACTGGTTCTTCTCGCCTCGCCGGTATGCCCCTTCGAGTTCTTCGGGCAGGGTCCGGTACAGACGATTTTTAGCCTCGCCGGGCGCTTCTTTATCCTCCTGCATCCCCAGACATTCCGGCAGGAAACGATGGCCGCAGCGCAACCAGTCATGGCGCAGGAGCTCGACGAGAAGGGGCTCATCGCCGCGCCCTCTGATGTGCTGACACAACAAACGGCAGAGAAATTCCTGGGTGGCCGCCAACCCGAAAAAGTCGTGCCGGCGGCAGACTGCGAGCAGCCCTTGAAAAAAGACGGCGATATCTTCCTCTTGGCGGCGCAGATAGCGCCAGACTGAGACGAAATATCTGTTATTGTGAAATTTCTCAACACATTCACAGAACCAGTAAAGATCGCTCAGGTTCGCGTGATTGAGCCAGCTGTTGGCCAGCACGCTGTAGGGCGGTTCGGCGCAGTACAGGTAGCCATAAGCATCGGCCATCTCGCGGATCGAGGTATCCGGCAGAATCTTCAACAGGCCCATCTGGATATAGTGCGCACCCATGGCGAAGACCTCGGCAAAAGAACGGAAAAAGCTGTCCCTGGTTTCATAGGGCAGACCGAGGATCAGATCGACGTGCAGATGGATATTGGCAGGAGCAGCCAGTCGTGTGAGAATCCCATGGGCCTCGCGGGGATCGATCCGCCGCCGAATCGCGGCAAGCGTCTCGGCATGGGTCGACTGGATGCCGATTTCAAACTGGAAGAGGCCGGGCGGCAGCTCGGAGAGAAAGGCAAACATCTCCTCGGTGAACCGCTCCGGGGCGATCTCGAAATGGAAGAGGGTGTCGCTAGCGCGGCCAGCCAGGTACTGCCAGATAGCGAGAGCTCTGGTGGGATTGTCGTTGAAGGTCCGGTCAACGAACCGGAGGACCTGGGGCTGGTGACTGAGGATATGATCGAGCTCAGTGAAGACCTGGGCCAGCTTTTTATGATAGACTCCCCTCTCCGCCGCCGAGAGGCAGTAGGTGCAAGAAAACGGACAGCCCCTTGAGCTTTCATAGTAGATATGGCGGTTGCGCAGATGCCGATCGAAATCGCTGTCTCGGAAAGGGAAATCCAGGCTGCGTTCCCGCATCCTGAAAAACGAGCCATTATAGAGGTCCTGCAGTCGGCCCTGTTGCAGATCGCGATAGAAATCAGGCGAAATGGCCTCGATCTCGCCCAAAACCACCGTACAGAGACCGGGTGGCAGACGCTCGCCGATCACCCCGGCCTGCGGCCCGCCGACGACCAGAAGGCAATCGGGCAGGATCATGGCTAAATCAACGATCAGTCGCTCCACCAGATCGCTGTTCCAGATCGCGGCCGAAAAAAAGACAGCAGCCGGTTTTTCTGCAGTGAGCCGCAGCAGGGTTTCGTAAAGACCATCGTTGATGGTGCCCTGCAGAATTTCAATCTCGGCCTCCTGGCAGTGTTTCTCCAGTTCGTTGCGCACATAAAAGAGTGCCAGACAGGAATGGGTATATCGGGCATTCAATCCGACGAGTTTAATATGCATGTTGACCTGTTGTTTTTTTTTTGGCATCAGCCTGATTCCGGCATTACTCTATGGCATAACGTATTCTGCTATCCGGCCCGATGCCCCTCTCCGCTCCCTTAACAGTTCAAGGATGGACCCATGCCATTCCCCTCTTCGCCGCTCACGCTGCAGATCCTCTTCTCTCTTGCCGTCCTGGCGCTTTGCAGTACGGCAAGCCCCACGCCCGCCGGCGCCAGTGAGATTGACTATGACCTCGTTATCTCCTTTCAGCCTCAGATACACCTGCTCAGCGGTACCGCCAGGATCAGCCTCCAGCCGGGACTGGGGCTCGGCCTGGATCTTGCCGGGCTGTCTGTAACCGGCCTGCTCCTGCGCGAGGAAGGCGGCAGGGAATATACTCTCCCGCTCCCTGCCGAACCAACCCTTAGTCTACCGGGGACCGCCGGAAAGAGGGAACTCTTCATCTCCTACAGTGCTCAGATGGAGAATTCCGCCGACAATCTGATCAGTCCCTCCGGCATCGCCCTGACGGATCGCTGGCACCCTATACCCGACCGGGCCCTGCACTTTCGGTTGCAGGCAAGACTGCCCGCAGGCTTTACCGCCATTGCGGAATCGGACCTTTTCCCTCTAGCCCAAACCGACGACACGGCAACCAGCACGTTCAGTCAACCACGGCAAAGCCTGCACTTTGCCGCCGGCCCCTACGTCAAGGACAGCCTTGAGGTGCGCCCGGGCCTGCGGGTCTACAGCCTGTTTTTTCCGGAAGACCGGGATCTGGCCAGCGGCTATCTGGAGGCCGCAGTACGGTATCTGCAGCGCTACGAAAAAGAGATCGGCCCCTTCCCCTACGCCCACTATGTCATCGTCGCCAATCGCCAACCCACCGGGCTCGGCATGCCGAGCTTCACCCTGCTCGGCCAACAGGTCCTGCGCCTGCCCTTTATCAAAGAGACCTCGCTCGGTCATGAAATACTGCACTCCTGGTTCGGCAACAGCGTTGAGGTTGATTCGGCCGGCGGCAACTGGTGCGAGGGGCTCGCCACCTTTCTCGCCGATCATGCCTACCGGGTCGATCAGGGTCAGGCCGCGGCAGACCGCAAAGAGCGGATCATTAACTATCTCAGCTATGTGCACGATAAGACGGATATTCCCTTGTCGGCCTTCCACTCGGCCGACCACCGGTTGCCGCAGGCCAGCCTCATCCGGGACATTGGCTATAATCGTGGCACCCTGCTCTTTGTTGAATTGCAGGAGATGTTGGGAGCCGAGGTCTTCACCAAGGCCGTTCGAGCATTCTATAGCGAACACCGTGGCAAGAGCGCCTCCTGGACTGATCTGCAACAGAGCTTCAGCCGGGCTGCCGCCGGTCGCGACCTCAGCGAGTTCTTCACAGAACGGCTCGGCAGGGCCAGCATCCCGGAACTTACGGTCAGCGATATCGCGGTCAGCCAGACAGGCGGGACGACACACCTCACTTTTCAGCTCAGCCAGAAGACAGAGCGGCCTTTTTCCCTCCGGGTGCCGGTCCATGTCACGACCGGCAGCGGCGTCAGCCGTTTTCTCGTGACCGCCGACAAGAAGCTGACTCCGGTATCACTTACCATAAACGGCCTGCCGCTTCAATTGAGCATTGATCCGCAATATTCCTTCATACGGAAACTGGCCGCCGCTGAACTGCCGCCGGTCTGGTCCCGTTTTCTAGGGGCGGAGAAAAAGCTTGTCATCCTCGATTCCGAAGAACACCGAGATCTCTACCGCCCGCTCCTCGACAGCCTCGCCGGTGACAGCTGGACGATCAAGACGGCGGCCGAGGTGAAAACTGGCGAGCTCAGCGGCAGCGCCCTGCTCTTTCTCGGCCTGCAGCACCCCCTCAGTCGCTCGCTCTTTGCCCAGCCGGTCTATCCGAAGACAGGATTCACCCTGGATGTCCGACGCCATCCCCTCAACCCTGAGCAGGTTGCCGTTCTGGTGTCGAGCGCCGACCGGGACGAGACCGCTAGAGCCGGCCGCAGACTCAGTCATTATGGCAAATACTCATTTCTGCACTTCGAGAAAGGCCGCAACACCCAACAACAAACTACAGAGACGGAGTCAGGCCAGCAACACCTTCTGGAGCAGCTCCCTGCCGGGACCACCACCACGGCCCTGAGCCCTTTTGCTGCCATCATGGCCCAACTCGACGACAACCGGGTCGTCTATGTCGGCGAGACCCATACCTCTATGGCCGATCACCGCCTGCAATTGCGAATCATCGAGGCCCTGCATCAGAAAAACCCGGATCTGGCCATCGGCATGGAGATGTTTCCGACAACGAGCCAGAAGGCTCTCGACCTCTATACTGGCGGCCGAGCCGATCTGGATGAGCGCAGTTTTCTCAAGGTCTCCAGCTACTTCAAGGTCTGGCGCTACGATTATCGCCTCTACCGTGAGATCATGAATTTTGCCCGTGAAAAGCGCATTCCGCTCGTTGGACTTAATCTGGAAGATGAGATAGTCGGCACCGTTTTCAGGACCGGTTCCGTTGATGCCCTGGCTGAGAATATCAGAAAATCCCTGCCGGTTGACCGTGATCTCGATATGCCGGGATATGCCGATCGGCTGACGATCATGCACGATATGCACGCCACGACCGGCCATGGCAGCGGTTCCCTCGGCGGTTTTATCCAGGCCCAGGCCCTCTGGGATGAGACCATGGCCGAAAACATCGCCAGCTACCTCCAACAGCACCCGGGTCGCCGCATGGTTGTGCTCGCCGGCAGTCAGCACAGCCGCAAAGATTCGGGTATCCCGCCCCGGCTGTTGCGCCGCCTACCGCTCAAACAGGCCACGGTAATGAACATCTCCGAGGCCAGCTCGCCTGAGACCCTGGCGGAAATAGCCGATTACTTCTTCGTCTCCCCACAGATCAGCCTCCCGGAAGCCGCCATGATGGGCATTGTCCTCGAATCGCAGAAAAAAGGTGATACCAGCTCTCTGCGGGTCAACGGGTTCAGCCCTGACAGCAAGGCCGATGAGGCCGGACTGTTAAGGGATGATGTGCTCCTGAAAATCGATGGTATTCCGGTGCAGGACATGGACGATGTCCGCATCGCCCTCCTGGATGCCAGACCGGGCCAAAAGATTGAGGTCGGTATCGAACGGGCTGAGAAGGAGGAGAAACAGCAGAAGCGGTTGGATTTTACCATCGAGCTCATCGGACAAACACAACCCTGAGCGAACTGAAGGCAGAGGCGCGATGAAAGGTTTACGGTTTTGTCGACGGGATGCTCAATGTTTCAGGCAGTCGACAATCACCTTCGCCTGTTTTGCAGCCGCTCCCTGCTGGGCCCTGGCAACCTGACCTGCCCGCAGACAGGCCTGCCGGTATGCCTCGGGATTTTGGCGACAGCCCTGGATCCGCTCGGCCAGCTCCGCCGTATCCTTTACCATGGTGCCGGCCCCGGCCGATTCCAACAGGAGGACCGCATCCTGAAAATCTCCCATGCTCGGACCGTAGAAGACCGCCTTGTCCCAGATCGCCGCCTCCATGATATTATGGCCGTTGCGCTCCACCAGACTGCCGCCGCAGAAGACATAGGATGCCACCGAGTAAATCTCGGCCAGTTCGCCGAGAGAATCGATGATCACCAGAGGATGCCGACGCTGCCCGCCCGCCCGCAGCCCGCTGAAGAGATGAAAGCCGATTCCCTTGCCACGGAACATTTCCTGCAGTTCGCCAAGCCGCTGTATATGCCGGGGAGCCATGAGAAAAAGGATCTGCCGGTCGACCGAGAGGCTCTGCAGAAGGGGCAGGAGCATTTCCTCCTCGCCCGTATGGGTCGACCCGGCCACCAGAACCTCCATTTCGCCACTGATTCCGAGGATCTGCCGCAGCCTGTCCCGTACCTTTTCAGGCTCGGGAGGAAGCTGCAGGTCATACTTGACATTGCCGGCCACCTGCAGCCGTTCCGCCACCGCCCCCAGTTCGAGATACCTCTGACGGTCTGCCTCGGAGATCACGGCCATCGCCGTAAAATCGGCCAGAACCCGCCTGAAGAAAAAGCCGGTTCTTTTATAACCGGCAACTGAGCTTGCCGACAGTCGGCCGTTGACCTGCACGACCTTAACCCCCCGGGTCGAGGCCTTGTGCAGGAGCAGGGGCCAGAGTTCGGTCTCGATACAGACATAGACATCAGGGGTAAGTTTAGCCAGGACCTGCTCTACCACGCCGGGGACATCAAGGGGGGCCAACAGACAGGTGGTGCCTTGAGGAAGCTGGAGTTGCGCCACCTTTCTGCCGTGCAAGGTCATGGTGGTCAGGATGAACTCGGCCTGCGGCAGAAGTCGCTGCAGTTCCATTATAATAGCCCGGGCGGCCTGGACTTCGCCCACCGAGGCGGCATGCAGCCAGATCCTCGACCGCCCCGGGCGGTGAGGGATCGCCCCGTACAAACCGAGGCGCTGGCCCAGCCCCTCACGGTGCCTGCCGGTAATTCCGACATACAGCAGGGCGAAGGGCAGGGCAAGATAGAATGCCAGCCCAATAATCATGCTATACAACGTATACAAAGCTTCCTCTCCGGAAATCTTGTGGTATTATAGGCCCGCTGGACCGGTGCCAAACGCCAGCCGCCTCGACCCAGCACAGAATATCAATAGACCCAGAAACAGGATTACCGTCAATACAGAAGAACCGAGCCGATAAAGAGAGAAACGTCCCTGTTCTCATGGACGTGGTGGAAATTCCAGGCCGCCTCCTCGCCTCCACAAATCGGTTTTTCGTCTTTTTCCCCTTTGCAAACGGAGAAACCATGCATAAACTGTCAGCCTTATGTGCCCTTATCATTTTTTTTTCAATCTTAGTCGGAGAAACAACAATGGCAAGTTCAAAACTTAAAGATGGCTTGTATGCCAGCTTCAAAACTGCAAAAGGCGAGATCCTCTGCCGTCTCGAATTCGAGAAGACCCCCTTGACCGTCGCCAACTTCGTGGGTCTCGCCGAAGGCACCAAAGATCTGGGCGGCGGGGCCAAGGCCAAAGGTGACAAATTTTATAACGGTCTCAAATTCCACAGGGTCATTGCCGATTTCATGATCCAGGGCGGCTGCCCTCTCGGCACCGGTACAGGCGGCCCCGGCTATACCTTTCCCGACGAAATCGACCCGAAGCTCAAGCATGCAGGCCCCGGCATCCTCTCCATGGCCAACGCCGGACCGGGCACCAACGGCAGTCAGTTCTTCATCACCCATGTCGCCACCCCCCATCTTGACGGCAAACACACGGTCTTCGGCCATGTCGTCTCCGGCCAGGATGTGGTGAACAAGATTGCCGGTGGTGATATCCTCAATTCCGTGGAAATCATCCGCGTTGGCGCTAAGGCCGAGGCCTTCAAGAGCGATCAGCAGGCCTTCGAGACCCTCCTGAACAGCATGGACCAGCGCCAGAAAGACACGGAACAGGCCGGGATCGAGGACAATGCCAAGCTGATCAAACAAAAGTGGCCGACCGCCATCACCACTCCGTCAGGTCTTCAGTACGTGGTGGTCCAGAAAGGCAGCGATACCGGCACTCCGGCCTCCGGTGCCATGGTCAAGGCCCACTACACCGGCAAACTGCTTGACGGCAAGAAGTTCGACAGCTCCTACGACCGTGGCGAACCCATCAGTTTCCCCGTTGGCCAGGGACGGGTTATCAAGGGTTGGGACGAGGCCTTCCTGAGTATGCAAAAAGGTGAAAAACGGATCCTTATCATCCCTTCGGATCTCGGTTATGGGGTCCACGGACGCGGTCCTATCCCGCCCAACGCCACCATGGTCTTTGACGTGGAACTCGTCGATTTTTGATACCGACTCCCGGCCTGCCGACACATCGCCAGCCCGGGGGAAACAACGAAAGACAGCCTGAAACAAACAAGGGCCGGAGATGAACTCTCCGGCCCTTGTTGTTTTATCCTTCCTCAATCTCGCGCTTCTAGAGACTGATCTTCCCGGCTATCGCCTGCATGGCGGTCAGACTGAGGGCACAGAAATCGGCAAGCGGCAGACCGATCAACTCACATTCGGCGATGATCTCCCGATCAGCCCCCCGGGCAAAGGCCTTTTCCTTATAGCGTTTGGTTACCGATTTGGTCTTGACTGAGGCGAGCTTTTTATCGGGATAGACGAGGGCCGTGGCGGCAATGAGGCCGGTCACGGTCTCTCCGGCCGCCAGGGCATGCTGGAGAATTGTTGTGCGTGCGCTGCCGGGATGGGCTGACAGGTTATGCAGGCGTATGGCCTCAACAATCTCGCTATCGACCCCCATCTCCGACAGGATTCGTACGGTCTCGATGGTATGGCTGGCGAGATCGGGTTGACTTTCCGAATCAAGATCATGCAACAGCCCGGCCAATCCCCATTTTTCAGGATCCTCACCCAGATGTTCGGCCACGGCCCGCAATACCGCCTCGGAGGCCAGCGAATGATTGATCAGGTTCTGATTGCCGAGATGCTTTCTGACAAGATCAAGGGCTGCTTCACGTGTTATGCCGTAGTTCATAGTGTCTCCTGGAAAAGATGAAACTGATCAGTATTTCAGACCAACCCGATCCCGAACCAGATCGAGGGTGACTGTCGCCTTGGCCCTGGCCTTTTCCGCACCCTTTTGCAGAATTGCCCTGAGCATCTGCGGATCGGCCTGAAATTCGGCCTTTTTCCTGCGGGCTTCGGCAAAATAGTCTTCAATCAGCTCGACCAGTTCCAGTTTGATATAACCATAGGCCGCTCCGCCGTGCAGATAGAGATCACGCACCTCCTGGAGTCGGGCGGGAGCCGCGAAGAGTTTGAAGATATTGTAGAGGGTGCAGATATCTGGATTTTTCGGATCCTCAACCGGGGTGGCATCGGTGGCAATGGCCATGACCCGCTTTTTCAGATCCTTGCCGGAGACAAATATCGGGATGGTATTGCCGTAGGATTTGGACATTTTCTGGCCGTCCAGCCCGGGGACCGCGGCGGTGCTCTCGCTGATCACCGGTTCCGGGACGACAAAGGTCTCGCCGTATTCGTTGTTGAATTTCTGGGCCAGATCCCGGGCCACCTCCAGATGCTGCTTCTGGTCCTTACCGACCGGCACCCGGTCCGCCTGGTAGAGAAGGATATCGGCGGCCATCAGGACCGGATAGGAAAAGAGGCCGTGGCTCGCCTCGATCCCCTTGGCAACCTTATCTTTAAAGGCATGACAACGTTCAATGAGCCCCATCGGCGCCAGGGTCGAGAGTATCCAGGTCAGTTCGCAGACCTCGGGGACATCAGACTGAACCCAGAACTGGCACTTGTCCGGATCAAGGCCGAGGGCCAGAAAATCGGCGGCCGCCTCAAGGGTCCCGGCCGCCAGTTTATCACGCTGACGCACCGAGGTCAGGGCATGGAGATCAACAATGAAGACGTAGAGCTCAGAATGCTCCATGTGCCCAATCATAGTCTGCATCATGCCAAAATAATTGCCGATATGCAGCTGTCCCGAAGGCTGGATGCCTGATAGAATTTTCATGTCCGAGCTTTATGTTGAGGTTGAAAGGATATCAGAGTGTGCCGAGAAAATTTCCTCGACACCTTACAGTAAAAGCACAAAAAAAGGGAGTATGGAAAACATATTTCCATACTCCCCTGCACCTGTCTCCACCCTCTTCTGCGAGGACGGAGGCGGCGTCCGGCCTATTTCACTTCTTCGAAGTCGGCATCGACCACGTCGTCGTCATTCTTCTTAGTGGAACCGCCGGCTGCGCCACCACCACCGCCACCACCGCTGCCGCTCTCCGGATTATCCTTGGAGGCCTGGGCGTACATGAGCTCGGCCAGCTTATGCGAGGCGGTGGTGAGGGCCTCGACGGCCGCCTTGATCGCCTCGACATCGTCACCGGTCATGGCCTTCTTCACATTCTCGATCTCTTTTTCGACACTGCCCTTCGTCTCTGCATCCACCTTGTCGCCGAGATCCTTGAGGCTCTTCTCGCTGGCATGAACCATGGCATCGGCCTGATTGCGGGTCTCGACCAGCTCCTTGCGTTTCTTGTCCTCTTCCTTGTGCAGTTCGGCGTCACGGGTCATGCGCTCGATCTCGGCCTTGGTCAGACCGGAGGAGGCGGTGATCTTGATCGACTGCTCCTTGCCGGTCCCCAGATCCTTGGCGGAGACATGCAGGATACCGTTGGCATCGAGATCGAAGGCCACCTCGATCTGCGGCACACCGCGCGGGGACATGGGGATATCGTTCAACTCGAAACGGCCGATGGTCTTGTTGTCCTGGGCCATCTCGCGCTCACCCTGAATAACATGAATCGAGACGGCCGGCTGGTTGTCGGCGGCGGTTGAGAAGATCTGGCTCTTCTTGGTCGGCACCGTGGTATTCTTTTCGATGAGTTTGGTGGTCACGCCGCCCAAGGTTTCAATGCCAAGAGACAGCGGGGTCACATCGAGGAGCAGGACATCCTTGACGTCGCCCTGAAGGACGCCGCCCTGAATGGCTGCACCAATCGCCACCACCTCGTCGGGGTTGACACCCTTGTGAGGATCCTTGCCGAAGATCTCCTTGACCTTCTCCTGGACCTTCGGCATCCTGGTCATACCACCAACCAGAATGACTTCATCAATCTCCGAGGCTGAAAAACCGGAATCCTTCAAGGCTGTCAGACAGGGACCGACAGTCCGTTCAATCAGGTCAGCGACCAGACCTTCGAGTTTAGCCCGGCTCAGCTTGATGTTCATATGTTTGGGGCCGGAGGCGTCGGCTGTAATAAACGGCAGGTTGATGTCGGTCTCCTTAGTGGTGGAGAGCTCCATCTTGGCCTTCTCGGCCTCTTCCTTCAGGCGCTGCAGGGCCATCTTGTCGTTACGCAGATCGATGCCCTGCTCGCGTTTGAACTCGTCGGCCAGCCAGTTAACGATGCGCATGTCGAAGTCCTCGCCACCGAGGAAGGTGTCGCCATTCGTGGACTTGACCTCAAAGACACCGTCACCGATCTCAAGGATCGAGACATCGAAAGTACCACCACCGAGATCGAAGACGGCAATCTTCTCTTCGCCCTTTTTGTCAAGACCGTAGGCCAGGGAGGCGGCAGTCGGCTCGTTGATGATTCTCTGGACATTGAGGCCGGCGATTTTACCGGCGTCTTTGGTGGCCTGGCGCTGGGAATCGTTGAAATAGGCCGGGACCGTGACCACCGCATCGGTGACCTCTTCGCCGAGGTATTCTTCAGCGGTCTGTTTCATCTTTATAAGGATCATGGCGGAGATCTCAGCGGGAGTGTAGGTCTTGTCGAGAACCGCAACCGAGACACTGCCGTGGGTGCCCTCGACAATCTTAAAAGGACTGATCCCGACTGAGCGCTTCACCTCGTTATCCGTAAATTTACGACCGATAAGACGTTTGATGGCATACAGGGTACGCTCGGGATTGGTCACCGCCTGCCGCTTAGCGACCTGCCCCACAAGACGTTCGTTATTATCGGTGAACGCCACAATTGAAGGAGTGGTTCTGTTTCCTTCAATATTGGCGATAACCTTCGGTTCGCCGCCTTCCATAATTGCCACACATGAATTGGTGGTTCCCAAGTCAATTCCGATAATCTTACCCATGTTTTCCCTCTCCTTATATCAATCTGATCGGATACCGTATCCTTTCCGAATTCCTTTTGTTTTTAAAGCTTTTCTGCCTGTTCTCCATAACCTCTTTTAAGGTTGTCATCTTCACTGATTTGTCAAGAGACAGCCTCTCTTTTTCCAGCCTATTGCCGCGCCTCCGCTTTGCCAGAAGAAACGACAACCCTGGCCGGCCGCAGGAGACGATCCTTGTAGTAGTAGCCCTTCTCAAATTCGCGCAGAACATGGCTGGCCGGCATAGTATCGCTGGCTTCCATCGTCAGGGCCTCTTGTTTATTGGGGTCAAATGGCTGCCCGACACTGTCGATAAATTTGACCTGGAATTTCTCCAGGGTGGCCATGAGGCTCTTAAGGGTCAACTGGACCCCTTCAAGCAGGGCTGTCAGATTCTTCTCAGGGCTCATCGACTCTACCGCCCCCAGACCTATGGCCCTCTCGAGGTTATCGACCACCGGCAGCATCTCCCGAAAAATCTGTTCGCCGGCATATTTCAGGCCGGCGATCCGCTCGCGCTCCATCCGTTTCTTAAAATTCTCTGACTCAGCGGCCAGCCGCAACATCCTGTCGCGCAGGGATGCGGCCTCTTCAAGGGCAGCCGCAAGTTCTTGCTCGATAGCCCGTACATCAACCTCAGCAATCTCTTCCAGATTATCGGCGGGTGACTCAACCTCACCGATTATCTCGACTTCATCCTGCAGCGCATTCTCTCTCTTTTTTTCTCTCACCGATTCCTCCGCTCTCTAGACATTCTCTTTCATGACAGCCTGTCGCTCTTTGCGTTGCAACAGACTGTTCTCTGTTATGGATATGTAAACCTGTGCCAACAATAAGTAGCCGGTTTTTTATTGTCAAGACGGCAACCGGTGATGACCGGTTCCTGTGATGATATTGAGGACGGCTGAAACTCCGCAGAATTTCAGCCAGAGGAAGGGCAAATTTCCCAGCAGGGAGGCTCAGCTCTTGAGATACAGTCTGATGCTGCGGGCGATAGTGCTGAAGATCTCGGAGAACTCCTCTTCATTGCGCTCCAGCAGAGTGATCCTAAAACCGTGCAGGTCGGTGGCAAAGGAGGTCAGGGGCACCACACAGATGCCGGTGGCCCCGAGGAGATAGTAGACGAAGCGCTTATCCATGGAGGTGTCAGGCGGGCTGACCAGTAGCTCCACCATCTCCCTGATCTCCTTGTTTTCAATAGGCAGGGACTGGCTGGCCGTAAGTATCCCCCACTCGAAACAGACGCTCATATAAAATGCCCCGTTCGGCCGGTTGACCAACACGCCTTTGACATCCTTCAGACAGTTATAGGCAATGTTGGAAAACTTTTCGTATCTTTTAATCCTCTCGGCCAGATATATGGGGTACTGGGGATGGGTAACGACCTTTGGATAGACCATCTGCGGCAGGGTGGTCGAACAGACCTCGACCATCTTGGCATGGAGGATCGAGGTGATGTACCTGGCAAACATCGGATCCTTGTCGGCATTATAGATCTCGATCCAGCCGCAACGTGAACCGGGCCAAGGCATTTCTTTCGAGATACCGCGCATGGCGATGGCCGGGACATCGCCCACTACATCGGAGAGCGGTGAGGTGCTGGTGCCGTTGTAGACCATATTGTGATAGATCTCATCGCAGATGAGAAAGAGGTCATAGCGATGCGCAATTTCGACTATTTTC
Organism: Desulfobulbaceae bacterium; assembly: GCA_031407875.1. Classification (GTDB taxonomy): domain Bacteria; phylum Desulfobacterota; class Desulfobulbia; order Desulfobulbales; family Desulfocapsaceae; genus Desulfoprunum. The sequence goes on from JANOIV010000218.1 coordinate 28,010, forward strand.
TTGATGATGTCGGTAGGATAGACAGCCCCTGTGGGATTATCGGGGTTGATGATCAGAATGCCCGCTACCGCCGGATTGTATTTGACATGTTTTTCAATATCGTCGATATCCGGGTACCAGTGGTTATTCGGATCGAGAATATAGGTCAGAGGCTTGTCGCCGACATGGGCGGCCTCGGCCGATGAGTGCGTGGTGTAGCTCGGGGTCGGGACGATGACCCGGGCGGTGCGGCGCAAAAAACCAAAGACCTTGGAGATGGCGTCGCCGAGCCCGTTGAAGAAGATGATATCCTCGGCGGTAATCTGAACCTTGCCCCGTTTGTTGGTCTGCTCGGCGATAAACTCACGGGTGGACAGCACACCTTTGGTAGGCGAATAACCGTAACTGCGATCCTCCATGACCGCCTCGGCGACGATCTCCTTCATCCACAAAGGGATCACCTCTCCCTTGGCAACGGGATCGCCGATATTCTCCCAGTTGACCTTCAGCCCCAGTTTCTCAAGCTTTGTGCCGACATTGACAATATTGCGAATTTCATAGGTTAATTCGCCGGCACCGCTATGAACTATATCCGTTCTCATGCAACCTCACTCCTCCTGTGCGTGAACCCCAGCCTCAATGCGGATGGCAACGACCTCTCCCTGTGCTGGAAACCCTCTGAAATACCACAGCGACAGAGGCAAGTCAATATAGCCCACCGGCACCGCGCCGCAGGCCATCATGCTTCGTCGTATTTATGCAATTTGTTCTGCAAGGTCTTCCTGGTGATGCCAAGGCGCCTGGCCGCCTCGCTTTTATTCCCCTTGGTCTCATCAAGCGTCTGGAATATCGTCTCTTTTTCAATTTCAAAAAGCGATGCAGGTCTGCTGCCGCCAGCCGATTCCGGTCCTGCCGCCAGCCTCTGGATGGTCAGAGGCAGACTCTTTTCGCTCAACTGCTCGCCCCGCATGAGGATGACACCCCGTTCGATGGCATTCTCCAGTTCACGGACATTGCCAGGCCAGGGATACCTGCAGAGCAGAGCCAGACACTCGGGGGTGATACTCTCCACCCTGCGGCGGTTCTTCTGGGCGAAAATCTTGGTGAAATGCTGGACGAGCAGGGGAATATCCTCCTGGCGATCTCGCAGCGGCGGCACGGAGAGCATGACCACATTCAGTCGGTAATAGAGGTCTTCCCGGAAATTGCCGCGGCGCACCTCATCCTCGAGGTCACGGTTGGTGGCGGCGATGATCCGGACATCGACACTGATCGTCTCTTCGCCACCGACCCGCTGCAGCTCCTGTTCTTGTAAGACCCTGAGCAGTTTGACCTGCATGGCCTGGGTCGTTTCGCCGATCTCATCGAGAAAGAGCGTGCCACCATCGGCCTGGACAAACTTGCCCTCCCGCCGGCGGTCGGCCCCGGTGAAGGCGCCTCTCTCATGACCAAAGAGCTCTGACTCCAGAAGGCCTTCGGCAAGGGCCGCGCAGTTCACCTTGACAAAGGGACCGTCCCGGCGCAGGCTGTTGTGGTGCAGGGCCTCGGCCACCAACTCCTAGCCGGTCCCGGACTCGCCGGCGATAAGGACGGTGGCCTCGGTGGGGGCAACATACGTGATCATGTCGAGCAGCTCACGCATCGGTGGCGAGGTGCCAATGATTGAGGTAATAAGAGGTTCGGCCTCCGCAACGCCTTGTTGCTGCTGCTCCGCCACCTGACGATGGTCTACCGCCCGCTCGAGCGCGAGGCGCAGGCGGTCAAAATCGAGGGGTTTGGTGAGATAATCATGGGCCCCGTGCCGAATCGCCTCCACGGCAGCATCGACCGAGGAATAGGCCGTCATGATGATGACCGGCAGGGCGGGCTGCATGGCATGGATGCGCGAAAAGGCCTCCCTCCCATCCATCCTGGCCATGCGCACATCCATAAGCACCGCATCGTAGGCGTGCTTTTCCACGGCGGCAACGGCGGTCTGCCCGTCATCGGCCTCGACACAGCGCCATCCCCAGCCTCTGAGCATGGAACAGAGCATGTAGCGATGCACCTGTTCATCGTCCACCACAAGAACAGTGGTCTGCCTCTCTTTTTTTGCCAAAATTTCCTCTGCTTGTTTTCTACCTTTTTCCCAGTGGCCTGCCTGAGCGCCCGTGTCAATCAGCGAATTTTTTCCAGCAGCCAGAGGATATTCTCACCAAGGACCTGCATGGTTTTCATTCCTTCCTCATCCTTTTCCACCTCGCCCTTCTCACGGCCGATACCGATGTTCCAATAGCTCGAACCAACCACGATCATCTGGCCGATCAGAAAAAAATGATTCATGGTGTCGAAGACATGCATGGCTCCCGCCCTTCTGACCGCCACCACGGCCGCGCCGAGCTTGCGTTTAAACAGATCACCATTCGCCTTACTCACCATGCCGCAGCGGTCCATGAGGGCCTTCATTTCAGAAGAGACATCGGCAAAATAGGTGGGTGAGCCCAGGAGAATGGCATCGGCACTCTGCATTTTCGCCAGGCAGCTGTTGATGATATCGGTATCAAAAACACAGCGACCATCCTTGTTCTTGAAACAGCCATAGCAGGCCTTGCAGCCGCTGATCTCCGCGCCTGCCAGTTCCACTAGTTCTGTTTCGACACCTGCCTCTGCCAGAGGCCGCAGGGCGGCTTCCAGGAGAAGTTTGGTGTTTCCGTTCTTTCTGGCACTTCCACAAAAAGCCACGATCTTCATAATATCTCCGCCTCTTTCGATATTGAATCAATATTTTCCATCTCATTGCCCAAAAGTGCAAATATGAATCCATCTCCCTCGAAAAGCAAGGAGCAATCGACGGCTTTAAAAAAACTTCAAGAAATGTCCATCACCTGGAACCTGCGAAAAGTGAAGGGCAGGTCAGGGGTGTCAAGCGAGAGCGGCCTTCCAGGCAAGAAAATAGACGCCGAGGGAAAAGCCGGTTAATAATATTTGCAGCCAGGAAGAGGAGCGAAGAACGAGAAATTGTTTCAAGCCGAAGAGATAGCCGGCAGCCAGGCCGATGACAAGACCAAAAAAATGAGCTCCCAGATCTGTATGTTAGCCACTGCTGCCGACCATGGCGAGCATCGCGGTTCCTGCCATGAGAGGCATCAGCAGATGGGTTCGGCCGAGAGAAGAATGGCGTCTGAAGTTCAGGGAAGAGAGTATACCAATGACTGAAAAGACGGCAGTAGAAAAACCAACGAAATGGTGGCCCGGGCCATGGGCCATGACATTCAGCAGATTGGCCAGCGTTGCCGTAATCAGCAGACCGGCAAGACCGATACCATTTCCCAGTATCTGAAAATAGTAGTGTAGGAGAAATCCGCCCAGCAGGCAGTTACCCAGCAGATGGAGACCATCGGCATGCAGGGTGAGCGCCGTTATGAGTCGGTAATATTGTCCGTCGGCAAGAATAGCGCTGGAATCCCCGGCTCCGGCCGAAAACCACTGGGATTGCTGTTGCCAGGTGCCGCTCTGGAGATGGAGAAGGCCAAGGCAGCTTACGATGAACAGACTCAGGAGGCGGAAGGTGGGCTGATATTTTTCTGCTGCCGGCATCTGCTCCGGCCAACTCATGTTTTCCTCAGTATATGCAGCCATCTCATATCTGGCCCTCTCCGCATGGCTATCCGGGACAATGATCGCCCAGGAGCTTATTGCGCCAGAGGTAATGGTATGCGGGATATGAGTGGCCGAGAGGACCAGCGAGAAGATCCTGAGTTCTTCCGGGCTGTCGGTTGTAAGAAGTGTAATGGAGGATGCGCTTGTTTTTCTATCCATTGAGATACTTGCCAGAGGGGTCGAGAGCGCTGCGATGTTTGGCTGGCCCGCAAATGATCTGCGTACCGCCTATAGGGTAGACACTCAACCGCTCTTGGGCAAGGCCAAAGGCTGATCCCTCCCCTTGAACAATGGAGTCCCTAGCAGCGGGTTATATATTTTGGCACAACTTGCTGAGTTGGAAGAGGGAAAACCGGCAATTTCCCAGGAGGTTTCCTATTGCCATCCTGGACGGAAGGCATTTACAAAAAGGTTCTATCGCAGAAGTGGTTCGAGATGAGGCAGCTACAGGTAAGGTGATCTAAAAACTCCGCTAGCCCCCGGCAAAACGGGGGGCTAGCTTCAAGATATCATGAGAATACAGAAGGTCTCTCTTACCTCCAGCCACTCACCATTACCCCTATTCAGACTTCAGGAAAGGGCTCCAATAGTATTTCTTGCAGAAACAGCTCTAGCCAAAACAGAGACCGCATTCCGGACAGGTCGTGGTGGTCGGGGCAAACTGCGAGCCGCAGGCGGGGCAGGTCGTTTTTGCGGCCCGTGAATCAAAAGCTGCATGGATATAGCTGAGATCATGACTGTCGAGTGCGGTGCTGTTTTTGAAATCATGGGCCAGGACCACCATGGCATCCTGCCCATCGGCCTCTCTGATCTGCAGATAGAGTTCGGGGCCGCCACGACAGCCCTTGCGGCAGGCATCCGCCTCACCGCCGATAATCGAGGGAATGCGCTGGTCGGCCAGGAGTTTCTGGAAATATTTGATATCCTTGACCTGCCCCTTGCGCAGGGTGATCAGTTTGTCCTCTGCCGTGATCTCCATCGAGCGGCTGCTGAACTGCCGGTCGGTGTGCTGCAGCAGAGCAAGTTTCTGCGCACCGCTGATCAGATCGATCTGACAGACCGCACAGCGTTCGATATCCGCCCGGTATTCGCCTCCGCAGGTCGGGCAGTATTGCAACTCGGGATCAATCCCAGCAACGACCTGGCTCGCCGGGTCCGCCTGCCCTGTCTTTTTCTTGAAAAAGGAAAATTTGCTAAACATGTTTCTCGTATCAATAGATGTTAATCTTCCGAGCCGTTACTGGATGGGCACTAGAGAATAAAACGGCTCAAATCCCGGTCTTCAACAATATCCTGTAACTGCTCCCGCACGTAGGCGGCACTCACCACGAATTTCTCTTGCCCCCGTTCCGAGGCGTCAAAGGACAGGACATCAAGGACCCTTTCCATGACGGTATGCAGCCTTCTGGCCCCGATCTCCTCGGTCTGTTGATTGACCTCGACGGCGATGCTGGCCATCTCTTCGATGGCCTCATCCTCGAAGAACAGCTCGATCCCCTCGGTCGCCATCAGGGCGATATACTGTTTGGTCAGGGCGTTTTCCGGTTCGGTGAGAATCCGCACAAACTCATCTTTACCAAGAGAATGGAGTTCGACCCGGATCGGGAAACGGCCCTGGAGCTCGGGTATGAGATCGGAGGGTTTACTGGCATGGAAGGCACCGCTGGCGATAAAGAGGATATGGTCGGTCTTGACCATGCCGTACTTGGTGGTCACCGTCGAGCCCTCGACGATCGGCAGGAGATCGCGCTGCACACCCTCGCGGGAGACCTCGGGACCATGCGAACCGCCATTTTTTGAGGCGATCTTGTCAATCTCGTCGAGGAAGATGATCCCCGACTCCTCGGTACGGCGGAGGGCCTCTTTCATGACCTTTTCCATATCGACCAGCTTGTCCGTCTCTTCCTTGGTCAGGGCATCGAGTGCCTCGGGCACCTTCATCGTGCGCTTCTTTTTCTGGCGCGGAAACATCTTGCTGAAGGCATCCTGCAGGCTCGACTGCATATCCTCAAGACCCGAGGTGGTCATAATCTCCACCATCGGCATCGACTTCGACTCGCGCAGATCGACCTCAATCTCACGTTCAGCGAGTTTGCCGTCCCGCAGCATCTGCCGGAACTTCTCGCGGGTGGCATTTTCCCGGGGCGAATGACCGACAGCCACCGGCAGATCGGGCTTCATAAGGGTAAAGGAGCTGTCACCAATCGGCCCGCTTGCCGCAAGAGGCGATGGGCCGGGCGGCAGCAGGAGATCAAGAATCCGGTCCTCGGCGTAGGCCGCAGCCAACCCCTCGATCCGTTTCTTCTCCTCCTCCTTGACCATGCTGACAGCCAGCTCGACCAGATCGCGGACCATCGATTCAACATCCCGGCCGACATAGCCCACCTCGGTGAATTTCGAGGCCTCAACCTTGATGAAAGGCGACTGGGCCAGACTGGCCAGACGCCTGGCGATCTCGGTCTTGCCGACACCGGTTGGGCCGATCATGATGATATTCTTGGGGGCGATCTCATCGCGCAGGGGAGCCGGCACATGACGTCTGCGCCAGCGGTTGCGCAGGGCGATGGCCACCGAGCGTTTGGCCGCAGCCTGGCCGACGATGTACTTATCGAGTTCTGTGACGGTTTCTCTCGGAGTAAGGGATTCTTGGGATATCATATCGTTTCTATTACTATGGAATGATTGGTGAAAACACAGATGGACGCGGCAATTTCCATGGAAACCCGGCAGATTGCCTCAGCGTCAAGATCACTGTTGCCGATGAGGGCCAGGGCCGCCGCCTGGGCATAGGGTCCACCCGAGCCGATGGCCAGCACCCCGTTGTCCGCTTCAATGACATCGCCGGTGCCGGTGAGCAGGAGGGAATAGTCCTTATCGACGGCAACGAGCATCGCCTCCAGGCGGCGCAGCATCTTATCCGTCCGCCATTCCTTGGCCAGTTCCACCGAGGCCCGCATCAGGTTGCCGTTGTATTGTTCCAGCTTCTGTTCCAGTTTATCAAAGAGGGTGAAGGCATCGGCGGTGGCCCCGGCAAAACCGGTAATCACCTTGTCGTGATAGAGCCGCCGGACCTTTTTCGCCTGGTGCTTCATGACGGTGTTACCCAAAGAAACCTGGCCATCACCGGCGATGGCGACCTGGCCTTTATGCCGTACCGCAAGTATCGTTGTCGATCGTATCTTCATTCTTCTCACTCGTGCAGGTTGATGTATTGCAGCCCTTCTCCCGCCGGCCAAGGCGGCAGTTTTAAGCGGTCTATTCTTCCTTCTTCTGGGCCAGGGGATGTGCCTTATCGTAGACTTCCGTCAGATGATCCAGGGTCAAATGGGTGTAGCGCTGGGTCGTGGACAGACTGGCGTGGCCGAGGAGTTCCTGGACCGAACGCAGATCAGCACCCATCTCCAGCAGATGGGTGGCAAAGGAATGCCTGAGGGCATGGGGCGTGACGATCTGACTGATCCCGGCCCGCTCGCCATAGGCCCTCACCATCCGCTCGACGCTGCGCGAGGTCAGACGACCACCCCGACCGTTGAGAAACAGGGGCGCCTTGTCCACCGCATTACCGCGAGCCGCCCGTTCTGCCAGCAGCTGCTCTCTTTGCGGCAGCCAACTCCTGACCGCCTCGATGGCCGGTCTGCCCACCGGCACCAGCCGCTCCTTATTTCCTTTGCCCCTCACCCTAAGCACTTCCTCGGCAAAATCAAGGTCGGCCATATCCCGGGAAACCAGCTCTGAGACCCGCATACCCGTTGAATAGAGCAGCTCAAGGATGGCCGCATCCCGGGCCATAAAGGTATCCTGCTCCTTAGGCATATCGAGGAGGAGAAAGGTCTCGTCGACCGTGAGAAAGACCGGGATCGACCGGCCGATCTTGGGACCGGTGATACCAACAAGGGGATCGGTCTCAAGGATCTTCTCGCGCAGCATATAGCGGAAGAACGTCCGCAGGGCCGAAAGCTTGCGGCAGACCGTGGCCGCGCCGTTGGTCCGGTGCAGACTGACGACAAAGGAGCGGATCGCAGGCGGGGTCACCGTCCCGATCCCCTTCTCCTTGCCGAGAGAGAGGGCAAACTCAAAGAGATCGTGACGATAGCCGCTTATGGTATGCTGAGAGTAGCCCTTCTCGGTGGCCAGCCATCTGCTGAAGAGCTGAATTGAATGTTCCATATTGCCGTGAATGAGGTACAATGGCGGTCTTAAGCAATGAGCACTTGCAGGATTTACGACTTGTCGAATATATTGACGGATCACGTTTCCAGCTGTAGTTCTAGCCGGAAAGAGGGAGTGATTCAACGTTCTTTTTCACTGACAGAGCACCTATTGATATGGCCCAGAAAACCTTTGAAGCAGCCATGGCCCGTCTCGAGCAAATCACCGAAGAGCTGGAAGATGGGGAAATCAGCCTTGAAAAGAGTCTGAAAAAATTTGATGAAGGCATCAAGCTTGCCGAATTCTGTAACGCACAGCTTGCCGAGGCCAGGGCCAAGGTGGAGATGCTGCTCGAAAAAGACGGCCGCCTGCAGGCGGTTCCTTTTGAAGGGATTGAACGTGGAGATAAAGACCTATCTGAGTGAACAGAGGCAGGTTATCGAAGATGCCCTGCTCAGATTTACGCCTGAGGCGACGGGCCCCTTCGCCCGGCATATCGAGGCCATGCGCTACAGCCTCTTTGTCGGCGGCAAACGGATCCGGCCTATCCTCTGCCTCGCGGCTGGGGCGGCGATAAACGCCAGCGTTGAGACCCGCAGCAACCTCCTGCCGGTGGCCTGCGCCCTGGAGTGCATCCACACCTACTCCCTCATCCATGACGACCTACCGGCCATGGACAATGATGAACTGCGCCGCGGCAAACCGACCAACCACATGCTGTTCGGCGAGGCCGGGGCCATTCTGGCCGGTGACAGTCTCCTGAGCTGGGCCTTCGATCTGCTGACCGACTCCGCACAGGGCTCCCTCCCTGCCGAACGGCGGCTGGCCATCGCCCACAGCATTGCCAGGGCCTCGGGGCCGCTCGGCATGGCCGGCGGCCAGTCGCTCGATATCGCCTGCGAGAACCAGGAATTCCCTTTCGAGACCCTGCAGACCATCCACCGCAGCAAGACCGGGGCCCTGATCACCTGCGCCGTGCAGGCCGGGGCGATTGGAGCGGGTGCCTCGGTGCAACAGACCGAAGACCTTGGCCGCTACGGCAACCAACTCGGCCTGGCCTTCCAGATCGTCGACGACCTGCTGAACGCCACCTCAAGTACAGCAGAACTCGGCAAGACGGCCGGTAGCGATGCCGCCCACGGCAAGGCCACTTATCCTGCCTGTTTCGGTATCGAAGGGACTCGAACCAGGGCACTGGAGGCTATTGAGGGGGCCAAGGCCACCCTCAGGAGTTTCGATGGCAAGGCCGAGCCCCTGCGAGCACTTGCCGACTATATCTACACCAGGACCAGTTAGACCGTAGAGCGTTCTCTCTTGACCGATCCCCTCTGTACCCCCTGTCTATTCTCGCCTTTTCGAGAGATTTTTCAGGCGATGCGGACGAAAGGTGATTACATTTCCAGCTGCATCCGTTCTCTTCTTGTCTCCCGTTTAAGAACGTTATAGAAATTATGCTGACAACATCAATAGGCGCCCGGAAAACATCGCTCTTAAAAGACATCAATGCGCCACGTGATATCCGAGGCCTAAAGATACCGGATCTGGAAGATCTGGCCCTGGAGATCCGCGACACGATCATCAGGACCGTGGCCCGGACCGGCGGCCATCTTGCCCCGAGCCTGGGCGTCGTCGAGCTGACCCTGGCCCTGCATTATGTTTTCAACACCCCGGAGGACAAACTTATCTGGGATGTCGGTCACCAATCCTACGCCCACAAACTCCTGACCGGCAGGCGAGAACAGTTCGCCACGCTCAGGCAGTACAAAGGTATGAGCGGCTTTCCCAAATTCAAGGAGAGCGAATACGACGCCTTTGAGACCGGACACAGCTCGACCTCCGTTTCCGCAGCCCTCGGCATGGCCCTTGCCAAGTATTTGAAAAATGAGACAAATCGAGCCATTGCCGTGATCGGTGACGGCTCGATGACGGCCGGCATGGCCTTTGAGGCCCTCAATCACGCCGGCCATCTGGATAAGAACCTCATCGTTATTCTCAACGATAACGAGATGTCGATCTCGCCCAACGTCGGCGCCCTCTCCAGCTTTCTCAGCCGAAAACTGAGCGGCAAAACGATGACCAGAGTCAAGGCCCATATCGAAGAACGACTGGGGCAACTCTCCAACGTCGGCGAGAACATCCTCAACATCCTGCGCAAGAGCGAGGAGAGTTTCAAGAGTTTCTTCACCCCCGGCATGCTCTTCGAGGCCCTGAAATTCGACTATATCGGCCCTATCCCCGGCCATGATCTGCAAGACCTGATAGAGACCTTCGAGACAGTGCGGGACAACAATCACGGTCCGGTCCTCATCCATGTCCTCACCACCAAGGGCAAGGGCTATCTCCCCGCCGAGAAGAATCCCGGTCTCTACCACGGAGTCGGCCCTTTCGACATCACCAGCGGCAAGCCCCACTCCTCGAACGGTTCGGTCAGCTATACCGAGGTCTTCGGCAGCACCATGATCCAGATGGCCATGAGCGACAAAAAGATCGCCGCTATCTCGGCCGCCATGGTCACCGGTACCGGCCTCACCAGCTTTTCCAAACAGTTTCCTGAGCGCTTCTTCGATGTCGGCATCGCCGAACAGCACGCCATCACCTTTGCCGCAGGCCTGGCGGCAGAAGGCCTGCGACCGGTGGTGGCCATCTACTCGACCTTCTTCCAGCGCGCCCTCGACCAGATCATTCATGATGTCTGCATCCCCAGGCTGCCCGTGACCCTGGCCATTGACCGGGCGGGCGTCGTCGGTGATGACGGGCCGACCCACCATGGCGTCTTTGACATCTCCTTTCTCCGCTTCATCCCGAATATGGTGCTGATGGCCCCCAAGGACGAAGCGGAACTACAGCATATGCTCTATACCGCCGTCACCCTGGGTGGCCCCGCTGCCGTCCGCTATCCCCGCGGCCCGGGTGAGGATGTGCCACTGGCGACCACCCTCGAAAAACTGGCCATCGGCCGGGGTGAGCTGCTGCTTGAAGGCGATGACCTGCTCCTCCTGCCCATCGGCAACCGGGTCTACCCAGCCCTCCTGGCCGCCGAAGGCCTGGCAAAAGTCGGAATCAGCGCCGCTGTCATCAATCCGCGCTTCATCAAACCCCTCGATGCCGACCTGATCTGCCACTGGGCCGAACGCACCAGCCGGGTGATCACTATCGAAGACAACGTACGCCAGGGCGGTTTCGGCAGCGCGGTACTCGAGATGTTCTGCAGCCGCAGACTGACCTCCATCAAAACCTGCATCCTTGCCTACCCCGATGAGTTTGTCGAGCATGGACCGCAGTATGTCCTCTGGAAAAATAGCCGTCTCGATACCCCGTCCATCATTCGTGCCGCCATAAAACTGATGAGCAGGGAGATCTGACGGTCCTCGGATGCCAACGCCAACGTCATGATCCACCGGCACCCGCCATCCGTAGCGCAGCCCTGAAACCCCCATGAAAATCCTCGCCGTCGCCGACCGCGTGACCCCCTCACTCCTTGAGCCCATACACGGCGGCCCCTGTTTCAGCGATATCGACCTGATTATCTCCTGCGGCGATCTGCCGCCCGAATATCTGGCAGGTCTCAAGGCCCGCTTTGACCTCCCTCTCCTCTACGTCCTCGGCAACCATGATCTACGCTACAGTACCTCGCCGCCCCGTGGCTGCCAGTGCATTGACCGGCGCATCGTCTCCTCGCACGGTCGGCGGATCCTGGGTTTTTCCGGGAGCAGATGGTATAATGGCAATATCAATCAGTACACCGAACAGGAGATGAAGGTCTTCATCCGCAGACTCTATTTGCCGATCTGGCTCTCAGGCGGGATTGATCTGGTGGTCACCCATGCCCCTCCCCGTCACATCCACGACGCCGAGGACAGGTGTCACAAAGGCTTCAAGACTTTTCGCAGTTTTATCGACCGTTATAAACCGCCCTATTTTATCCATGGTCATATTCACACCCTCTTTGCCCACGAGTCGGAACGGATCACCACGGTAAACACCACCCAGGTTATTAACAGCTATGGCTATTATACCCTCGAAATTTAATCCCCTTCTGGCCCTCAAAAAACTGGTCCGGAATACGAGGTGTCATCCCGAAGAAAACTGCGTCCAGAGTTTTGACAAGCGACAGGAAACCGAAGAGGCCTATACCTCTATCAAACGCGGGACCTCGCAGGTGCCCCTGGACAGAATTGTCGGCAGTGTCGGCCGGTATCACGATTTTGACAGCCAGTTCAAACCCAGGGCCCCGGAAAAGGATGAACGACAGGAGGCCATCGTCAACCTGATGCAGGCTGGCAAAACTCTGCCGCCCATCTCCCTGTATCAGATCAAAGATGACTATTTCATCCTCGACGGCCACCACCGCTTCACTGCGGCCAGGAGCCTCGGACAGACCCATATCAACGCCTGTATCCTCGAACTTTTACCCTCAAAGGATACCTTGGAGAACAGGCTGTATATTGAAAAAACGGAATTC
>JANOIV010000011.1:0-2042 GCA_031407875.1 Desulfobulbaceae bacterium
AGATGGTTGAAGAACAAATTTTTGAGGCGTGCCGTCAGAGCTGTTCTATATCAATCACTTACCGGAGGAACACTCTTCCTAACTCGAAAATAGGCCTGTTGTGTGCCGAAGTGTGCCGAAAAAATTGCCTGATCTACAGGATTATTTATTTCGTCTTTTCAGTTCGGAAAACAGGAAAATGTACGTATTCCCGGAGAAACTCTCTGGCAAAGGAAAACCGCTGAAAGGTTTCTGAGTTGCGCATCGTTTTTCTCTCCAGAAGGAACACGTCCCATTCACCTTGCTCAAAGACCCTCCCCAGATTTTCACTAGCGTTTCAGTGTCGACAACTTTTGCAGAGGCGGGAGAGTGGCAACGAATGGCAGTGCCTTACTGCTTTTCGTGGTGAATGCCGTTGTTGGCTGCACACTCGACAATTCGTGCGGATGGGATACCTGTTTGGGGCGGTTATTGCCCGGCAATCAAGGTATAATTATCTGCAGTAGGAGAAGCGGGGTCGCTTGCTGAATGAAATAAATACGGGAAAAATCACAATCCGCCTTGTATATTGCATGAGAATTTGGTGCGCCAGAGAATCAGCCAGCGATTATGTCCGGAGACCTCCTGCCGGCAGATAGCCTCAGCTACAGTGTCGATGGCGGCATCCTCCTTTTACGTCAAGATCAACCATTTGCCAGGGAGAGTAACCATGTCAAAGGAACACCTTTCTCCTCCGCCCCAGATCAGCCCCTATGTCTTTCCCTTTCTCCTTGCTGGGATGGGTCTCTGGTGTTTTTACGATGGCTGGCTTTCCTCTGATCCCGGAATGCAGGAGTACCTCCTTTTTAATCGGATAGGCAGCGTCGTCCTCCTGCTCTGGGCCGCTGTTGACTTCTTCCGGACCAGGAGGCTTGAGAAACGAGATCAAACCGCAGAGCCGCCTGACCAACCCGGTACCTGAAGGATATCAAGAGACGCGGCGGATGTTAACCAATCGACAGCTCATTTTTCCCTATGCGATTCCATACCTGGCCTATGTGGCGATAGCCTCTCTTTTTGACGGACTGCTGTCGACCGAGGTCAATTATGCCCTGCGGTTCGTTGTCGTGATCTTTCTGCTGGCCTGGTCGAGGCGCTGGTACTGTTCTGTGAACGGCCCGGGATCCCTCGGAATTTCTGTTGTTATCGGTCTGGCAGCAGGCCTGGTAGGCGCAGTGCTCTGGATAGGTTTGCTCGCGCCTTTTGTCGATTACACGGAGGTATCCCCCTGGTCCGGCGCTTCATTTCTCCTGCGGATGGCTGCGGCCGGGCTGCTGGTCCCGGTGTTTGAGGAATTGATGATGCGGGGATTCGTATTTCGCCTGGCCCTGCAGTGGGACCAGGCCAGGAAAAGGGGAGACAGGGAACCGCTGCAGACCGCCCTGGATGGACAGTCCATCAACGATGTCAAGGCCGGCGAGTGGACATGGCTGGCTGTTGCCATCTCAACCGCGGTCTTCACCTCCGGGCACTCTCTCAAAGAATGGCCGGCAGCCATAGCCTTCGGCCTGCTCATGTCCTTCCTGTGGGGCTATCGGAAAGACCTTCTCTCCTGCATTGTCGCCCATGCAGTCACCAATATCACCCTTGCCTGCTATGTTCTGCTGACCGGTAACTGGCAATTCTGGTAATTCTTCGACGGCCACCTCGTTTGTGGTTTTCTTTATTCTTTGCCTGCAGCGAAGAGATCAAGGATCTGTCCTTGATAGAAGCACTGCAAGAGATTGTCGGCGCTTGCTCTTGACAAAGTTCGATCATCAGATGAGTTTGCCGAAAGTGTTATTATTGCTATGATTGACGCAATTATAGGTGCGGCAGTTGAGTTCATTCAAACGAGTAGGCGACTAATAAAAAGTATCGCTGTTCATTCAGCAAGTTAAACCAACCCGGAACGTTGAGTTATTGAACAATGCCAAGAACTGTATGGCCTCCAAAAAGGGAACACATTTTGTCTTATCCGCTCGATCTATCCACTGCCATAGATATCATAGCTGAAAATGCTTCTTCGTTACAGGGCACGATTG
>JANOIV010000017.1:0-21006 GCA_031407875.1 Desulfobulbaceae bacterium
TCTCCTTCGTTGTAGGTTTTTGTCAGGCCCTCGACATACTATGTGTATTGTCGAGAACCTGACAAAACTCTACGCCTTGTATATCGAACTTTTTATCTAGCCATCTGTGATCTTTGTGGCGACTTTTTACGAGTTTATCAAAGTTGTTCACCCCACAGAGCCACAACCAAGGAGGCAGGTCATGAAGAAGAATACCACATTCGTTGGTCTCGATGTGCACAAAAACTCCACTGATGTTGCTTTAGCCGATGCAGGCCGCGATGGAGATGTACGATTCTATGGCAGCATTGGCGGCGATCTTGATTCGCTGCACAAGGTTGTCCGCAAGTTGCAAAGCACAGGCGCAACCCTGTGGTTATGATATCTACCGCTCTTTGACAAAAATGGGACTCGACTGTATCGAGGTTGCGCCGTCAAAGATCCCCCGTAAAAGTGGCGATCGAATCAAGAATGATCGCCGCGATGCGCTGAATCTGGCCCGGCTGCACCGAGCGGGAGAACTGACGGAGGTGTATGTTCCAGCGGCGGAAGATGAAGCCATGCGTGACCTGAGCCGTGGCCGGGAAGACGCGGTCAAGGCTCATCGCACGGCCCGCCAAGTGCTGCTGGCCTTCCTTCTCCGCCACGGTTACCGCTACAGTGAACTGTCGTATTGGAGCAAGGCCCACTGGAGATGGATCGCCGATATCAAATTGCCGCATCGGGCACAGCAGATCACCCTCCAGGAATATGTCCATGCGGTCCACGAGCAGCTTGAGCGGGTGCAGCGTCTTACCGGGCAAATCCAGGAGTTGGTGACACAGTGGCACTTGGCACCGCTGGTAAACGCCCTGCAGGCCCTGCGCGGCGTCTCCCTGATCGTTGCCGTAACAACCATTGCCGAACTCGGCGATCTGAGCCGTTTCAACTCGGCCAAACAACTCATGGCCTACCTGGGTCCTGTACCCAGCGAACACTCCAGCGGCGGCACGGTCAAGCGCGGTAGTATAACCAAGACCGGCAATGGCCATGTCCGGCGGGCGCTCACTGAAGCAGCCCATGCTTACTGTCATCCGGCCAGAGAAAGCCGAGTCCTGCTGGCTCGCCTGGAAGGTTTACCCCAAGAGGTTCGACAGATTATGCCTGGAAAGCCCAGATCCGGCTCTGTGGCCGATTCAAAAGGCTCATGGCCAGAGGAAAGAACCGAAACACCGTGATTACGGCAACGGCGCGCGAACTTGCCGCCTTCATGTGGGCCATCGCCCGTACACCCCTTCCGGTGTATGAGGCAGTAAATTCAGACCTTTAAAAACCTGGGGCTCAAACCCGCTGTCGATAATTGCTGCTGCTCCGACGAGCTTTTTTGAGGAGCCCATTCTCACATCAGCAATTATCGACAGCTCCCTCGGAGGTAGATTGACGCACAGTCGACAAACAGGTAATTCATTTGCTTTAGAATCAGACAAAGCTCTTTATTGCATACAAGAGGCAACGATCGAAAAAGCCACGCAACCTTTCCAGGTCAGAGACAGAGACGCGATCACGTTCAGGAGAACCCTCGACAGCTCTATTTGAATAAGGCTCTTGCCGAACTTCAGCCTTTAGATCGAGGCAGCTCCGCGATGAAGCCAAGTCATGCGGTAACCAGCCCGCGTATATCAGAGTGATCAAACGTCGCCACAGGATCCCGTCTCTGTCTTTGCCCTGGGATACATACGCAACAACAAAACCTTATAATCAAAACAAGGGACTCTTTTCTCTTATTAACTTTGACAGCCATATCAGAGCAGTGGATATCTTTTTTTCAGCTCCGCCGCAAAGGGGATCATGATTTCGCGCATCGAAGGTTCGGCGGCCTGCGAGGTTCTCAGGGCAATGATATGTTTCCATTCAACAAGATTGCAGTACATAACTATTTCGGTCTTGCACGAATTAGGCAAAACGGTCCTTGCAGCCTGGGGCGTTGAGGTCTCGAGTAAGTGAAAATACAACCGTTCGGTCTCTTCCATGGCCTGCAGCCAGAGACTGTACTCGGCTGAGCCTTTTTCGTAGAACATCGGTTTGATAAAGGTCACCTGATTGCCGAATTTATCCTGGCTGTAGCGGCAGTAGCGCTGGCTTTCCTGGAGAAATGAACAGGGGCGATGCCGGACGAGCTCATGGGTGACGGCCCTGTTGACGATGAACTTCACTCCGATATACCGGTGTCTGAAAAGAAGATTGGCTGGCAAGGTTTCAACTTCGGAGAGACCGACCTTACGCACCCCGATGGCGGGATCAGGCACCAGCGCCTTTTGTGGTTCAAAGACACCATCGAACAGATAGGGTGTTCTTGCAACCAGCACAAGAAGCATATCATTGATCAGTTGATTGCCGGGATGAAGGGTATACATCTCCCGGAAGGCACGTATAGACCCGGTAACGAGAAAACCCGAGACCGTTCTGTCTATCACCAAGAACTTCGGTTGACACCCATACAGCTCAAACAGACGTTCCGGACGGCAGGAAACTTCAAGGGTCGCCACGGCCATTTCCAGCACGGAATTATGACCGTGTACGGCAATTTTTCTGACAAAAGGAACAGCCGAAGCCTCCG
This sequence comes from Desulfobulbaceae bacterium, assembly GCA_031407875.1. GTDB lineage: Bacteria > Desulfobacterota > Desulfobulbia > Desulfobulbales > Desulfocapsaceae > Desulfoprunum. The sequence continues at coordinate 2,576 of JANOIV010000017.1, forward strand.
TTATTTTGTCTTCACTTTTATAACAGATCCGCCCGCAGGCCTCAAGGCGCACAGCAAGAGACGATTGATCGAGATCGTCCTGAATTGCAAACGAAGGATCGACAATTTTCATCTTTTCAATTTCCTTTCCAGAAGGGTGACATCTGTCGCAGTGAGGCAATTATTTCAGGCATTTTTCCGAGGACGAAATCGACCTCCTCCTCAGTATTATAGATGCTTAAAGAGTACCGGATCGAACCGTGGGCCGCGGTAAAAGGCACTCCCATGGCCCTCAGGACATGGGAAGGCTCAAGAGAACCCGAGGTGCAGGCCGATCCTGAGGAGGCACAGATGTTATAGCGATTCATGTGCAGGAGTATGGACTCACCTTCGACATATTCAAAACTGATATTGCTGGTATTGGGCAGTCTCTCGGTCTTATGGCCGTTGAGCATGGATTGGGGTATGGCGGCCAGCAGGCCCTCCTCCAATCTGTCCCGCAGGGCCTTGACCCGGCTGTTTTCCTCTACCATCTTCTCGGCGGCAAGTTTGCAGGCGCAGCCCAAGGCAACGATGGAAGCGACATTTTCGGTCCCTCCTCGGCGCCCCTTCTCCTGATGGCCACCGGTCAGAAACGGCACAAACAAGGTTCCCCGCCGGACAAACAAGACGCCCACGCCTTTCGGGGCGTGCAGTTTATGACCGGAAAGCGAGAGGAAGTCGACATCCAGCTCCTTCAGGTTGATCGGCACCTTACCGACCGCCTGCACAGCATCGGTGTGAAAGAGAATTCCGCGTTCCCTGGCCATCCTGGCCATCTCGGCAATGGGGAAAATGACTCCTGTTTCATTGTTGGCCCACATGACGGAGACAATGGCGGTGTCATCCGTCAGCGCAGTCGCATACTCATCGAGGTCAAGCGTCCCATCGGCCGCAACTTTAAGCCGGGTAACTCGGTGTTTGTGACCGGTCAGTCTATCCAGATTTTCACAGAGGCTCTTGATGGCCGGATGTTCAACCCGGGTGGTGACGATATGCCGTTTTTCCGGATAGGTCTGAAGAGCGGAGAGAATGGCTGTGGAATCACTTTCAGTACCGCAGCTGGTAAAAGTGATCTCACTCGGTTCAGCTCCTAAAAGTGCTGCGACCTGCCGACGGGCCTCCTGTATCGCCCTGCCGACCTGGCCGCCAAAGGTGTGCATGCTCGACGGATTGCCGTAATACTCGCTGAGATAGGGCAGCATAGCCGCAAGGACCTCTGGAGCGACCCTGGTGGTCGCATTGTTATCCATATAGATAACAGCATTCTCTGGCAGACTCATCAGTTGTTTTCCTCCACAATCAGGGTATCAAGGACCAATTCGCGTAGTTTCTTCTCAACATACTCCTTGATGGTGGTCTGTGACTTTGAGCAACTTTTACAGGCCCCTCTAAGAGATACGCTGACAAAATCACCATCGACATCGATGAGTTCGATATCACCGCCGTCTTTGCGCAGGCCTGGCCGGATTTCCCTCTCGAGAACTTCTTCGATTTTTTTGATCTTCTGCAGAGTGGTCATCCTGCGTGGCTTTTCAATGGGCTTGAGCAACTCGACCTTTTTGCCGGAAACCGTCTGCTGGAGTAGCCGCCTGAGCTTGTCCTCGCATTTGCCACAACCGCCTCCCGCCTTGGTAAAGTTGGTAATTTCTTCAACAGAGCGCAGATTTGATTCATTGATCGCCCGAACGATCTCCAGGTCCGTCACCCCAAAACATTCACAGACTATCTCACCCTCGGCCATCGGCAGGATCATCCCCCGGTAATCGGCGATTGCCGCTTCAAGGGCCTCACGACCCATCACCGAGCAGTGCATTTTTTCCTTGGGCAGTCCGCCCAGAAAGTCAGCGATATCCTCATTGGTGATTTTGGCAGCCTCATCAAGATGCTTGCCTTTGACCATCTCAGTCAGGGCGGAAGATGAGGCGATGGCACTGGCACATCCGAAGGTCTTGAATTTGGCATCGGTAATGATTCCTTTGTCATCCACCCTGATCGTCAGCTTCAAGGCATCACCGCAGGCCAGAGAGCCTACGTCACCAGTTCCATCGGCATTTTCAACCTCTCCGACATTTCTCGGGTGTAAAAAATGTTCCTGCACTAAATCCGTATATTCCCACATAAAGTGACTCCTGGTTCCTGTTATTATAGAATAAACCTGCTCTAGCTGACAATAATACCTGCGACTCAAAAAGCAACCGTGTTTTCATCGCAGGCCGCAAGCTCAACCGGACGATAGACCTGTGACCACGATTACAGCAGCCCAATTTCCGCCAGCATGGCCTTGGCCGTCTGAACGAGTCCCGCTGTACCGTCGGCGGTGCGTGATTCCACATAAAACCGGATCTTTGGTTCGGTCCCCGAGGGGCGGATCATCAACCAGGAGCCATCTTCAAGTATCATCTTCCGGCCATCAAGGGTAATGACCTCCCGGATGGTTTTTCGCTCATTGCCGACCTGAATCACGCTTCCGGGACCATATTTTTCAAGCCCTCCCAGAATCTCCAGCAGTTCTTCGCCCTTGTTCTGCACGGTAACGCCATCGCGATCCGGGTAGTAGGCGCCGTAGGTCTTTTCGAGATCACTCAGGTATACACCCAGATTCCTGTTGCTGGTCATGACCATATCCAAGGCCAGAATCAGGCCGATATAGGCATCTTTCTCCGGGGTGTGACCGATTATGGAAATTCCGTCTGATTCCTCGAAAAGAACCAGTGCCTTGCCGATGACCGGTTTGAATTCCTTGAAACCGACCCGAGGCTCAAACAACTCCTCACCAAAGACCTCGGCCAGCCTGTTGGCCATATTCGATGTGGCGACCGTCTTGGCCACCATGCCCCTTTTGCCTCGATATTCATGCAGGAAATGATAGGCCATGGCGCCAAACTGATTCATGCTGATCTCGGCAGTGCCGTCGGTAAACCTGATCCTGTCACCATCAGGATCGATGATCGCGCCGAGCTTCAGCCGCTCCTTCCGCCCGCCCAGTGCCTCGACCACTCCTCTCATATTGGTTGAGGAGGGCTCAGGCGCGATGCCGCCAAAGGTGACATCCGCCGTATCCCGCAGGGTCTGCAGGCGATCACAGGTTTTGCCGGCAAAGAGCTCACGGATGTGCAGACGACTGGCCCCGTGCACCGAATCAACAGCCACTACAATATCTTCGCACTCTATGAAGGTGTCGATAATTGCATCCAGGTCGAGACCGTGGACATTTCGGTTTCGGTGGACCAAATTTTTCCATGTTGCTAATGAATCAAATCTTTGCAGAGCGTCAGTCTCGGGCAGTTTACCGGAGAAATTCAGACCTGCTGGGAGTGCAGAGGCGCCGCCCGCCATGAGTCTTCTGGCATTTTCGGTAATACGTTCAGTCAGAGGGGTTGCGGCGGGGCCGGCATCGGCGGCATTATACTTATAGCCACCGTACTCTAAAGGATTGTGAGACGGCGTGAGATTGATGGAGAAGGCCGCGCCCAGTTCAAGTACGGCCGCCGACAGGACACCCGTGGTCGACTCTCCGGCATAGTGCACGGTGAATCCTGATCGGATGAGGACCTCAACTGCGGCGGCGGCCAGGGTCTCACCGGCAAAGCGATTATCGAAGCCGACCACACAGCCTCTTCTTCGCGCCTCAACATAACTCCTAACACCAAGCAGGGAAGCGAGCGAACTGTCACTTTCAAGGATGGCATAGAGTTCAACGATGGCGGCGGTGACAATGGCCACGGAACGGACAAAGATATCCTTGCCCAGTCGGCCGCGCCATCCCGAGGTGCCAAAGGTTATCGGCTCAGTAGGCTCCCCCTGATTTTCACATATTTCCTGATAAAGCAAGGCATAGGCCCGGCCAATGTGTACTTGCCAACCGTCGCCTTCCTCTCTTTTTCGGCGGACAAGTTCCTTGATCAGGGAAAAATAGTCACTCACTCCATGATTTCCTGCAACAGTATAACGGTTAAAAAGTTCTCCAGCCTGTTCAAGTCCTGACATTTTCATTCCCTCCGAAGGTGCTTCTGCAATAACAACCTTTTTGGATGTTCAACACGAAGTATTTACAGCTTGTATCCGGGTTGTAGTCTTACGATAGAACCGATCTGTTGTACAGTTTTTTTCCTTTTTCCCGGTCACAACGACCAGCCATTTGCCCTTCCATCGCCTTGACAGATATCAATATTGCTTGTACATTAGTGCAGTAATTCTGATCTGCCGCCCCAGCATCTCTTCTTTTGACGAATGCCTCATGCAGCCGAAATTTACGTACCGCATATCAGCAAACTGCTCTCTTCCACCTCATCATGGGGCCTACTCCTTACACATTCCAGGCTCAGGAGAAATATATGACTCAGACTCACGACAAGGAACTCATACTCTGGTTTGACGATATCGGTATTGAAGACGTCGCCATCGTCGGCGGGAAAAATGCCTCGCTCGGTGAAATGTACCAGTATCTCACCGCCCACGGAGTCAAGGTTCCCCATGGATTTGCCATAACTGCCTATGCCTATCAATATCTCATCCAGGCCACAGGCATCCAGGAAGCGGTCAACGATGCCCTGGCCGGGCTTGACACTCACGATCTCAGAAATCTCCAGGAACGCGGCAAAAAAGTGCGGGAAATCATCAGGAATGCCACATTCCCCGATGATCTGCGGCAGGCCATCGTCTCGGCCTATGGCAAGATGGAAGCCGAATACGGGGTGGGTGTCGACGTGGCGATCCGCTCATCAGCCACCTCCGAAGACCTCCCCGATGCATCCTTCGCCGGCCAGCAGGACACCTATCTCAATGTCCGTGGCGCCGAGGCGGTACTCGATTCCTGCAGCCGCTGTTTTGCCAGTCTCTTTACCGATCGGGCGATCTCCTACCGCCACGACAAGGGATTCAGCCAGTTCGAGATCTATCTTTCCATCGTCGTGCAGAAAATGGTACGTTCCGATTCGGCCTCGTCAGGCGTCCTGTTCACACTTGACACCGAGTCGGGTTTTGAAAACACCGTCTATATTACCGGTTCCTGGGGCCTCGGTGAAAATATCGTTCAGGGGGCGGTCACGCCCGACGAATACTATGTCTTCAAGCCAACCCTGAGGGAGGGCAAACGCCCCATCGTCTCAAAACGTCTCGGCTCCAAAGAGATCAAAATGATCTATGACAATCGGCCCGACGCCCGTGAACCGGTGTTCAATATTCCAACCACCGAAGCGGAGCGCAACTCCTATATCCTCAGCGATGACGAATTGCTGCAGCTCGCCAGATGGGCTTTGATCATTGAAGATCACTACGGCAAGAACATGGATGTCGAGTGGGCAAAAGACGGTGACGGCGTCAAGGCGGGTACCGGAGAACTCTTCATTGTCCAGGCCAGGCCCGAGACCGTCCATTCCCAGACCTCAAGAAATATCACCGAAACCTATCTCCTCACAGACCACGGCGAGGTGCTGGCCAAAGGCCAGGCCGTAGGGGCGAAGATCGGCCACGGCGTTGCCCGGGTGATAAAAACCGTCTCCGGTATCCATGATTTTCAGCCGGGGGAGGTGCTGGTCACCGACATGACCGATCCCGACTGGGAACCGATCATGAAGAGGGCCGGGGCGATTGTCACCAACCGCGGCGGCAGGACCTGCCATGCGGCGATCATCTCCCGCGAACTCGGTATCCCCTGCCTGATCGGCACGGTGGACGGGACTGAGCGTATCGCCCAGGCCAGGCAGATCACGGTTTCCTGCGCCGAGGGCGAGACCGGTTATGTCTTCGCGGGTAAACTCGATTTTACCATCGAACGACTCAATCTCGATAAGATTCCGGAGACCCGGACCAAGATCATGCTCAACGTCGGCATCCCGGAAAAGGCTTTTTTCGAGTGTCAGGTACCCAACGACGGCGTTGGTCTCGCTCGTGAAGAATTCATCATCAATGCCCATATCGGCATCCATCCTCTCGCCCTCTATAATTATGAGAGCCTGCAGAAAAAAGCCGTCGAAGGAGATGCAAATATAGCTGAAATTGTAAATGAAATAGATAAGAGAACGGCAGCATATCCAACAGACAAGCGGCAATTCTTCATCGATAAGATAGCGGAAGGGGTCGGTCGGATCGGCGCGGGCTTTTATCCCAAGGATGTCATTGTCCGCCTGTCGGACTTCAAATCCAATGAATATGCCAATCTGGTCGGCGGCAAGCTCTATGAGCCGCTGGAATCCAACCCGATGATCGGTTGGCGCGGGGCCTCCCGCTACTACGATCCCAAATACAAGGCCGCCTTTGAACTCGAATGCAAGGGTCTTTTGAAGGCCCGCAACGACATGGGATTGACCAATATCAAGCTCATGGTGCCCTTCTGCCGAACGCCCGAAGAAGGAAAGAAAGTCATTGAAACCATGAAGGAATTCGGTCTGGTGCAGGGTGAGAACGGCCTTGAAGTCTACGTGATGTGCGAGATTCCCTCAAATGTCATCTGTGCCGATGCCTTCGCCGATATCTTTGATGGCTTTTCTATCGGTTCAAACGACCTGACCCAACTGACCCTCGGTCTGGATCGGGATTCGGATCTCGTGGCCCATATCTTTGACGAGCGCAATCCGGCAGTGCAGACCCTGGTCAAGATGGTCATCGATGTCGCCAAACGGAGAGGCCGCAAGATCGGTATCTGCGGCCAGGCCCCTTCTGATTTCCCCGAGTTCGCCACCTTTCTGGTGGAATGCGGTATCGATTCGATCAGTCTGATCCCGGACACTGCGGTCAAGACCCGACTGCACATCCTCAAGAAAGAGCAAGAACTCGGCATCGCCCCGTGAAAATCTCTTCGACCCGGCCTGCTCTTTCAGGGGCAGGCCGGGTCGAAATATGGCATCTTTTATTTACCCACCCGCTTGGCCTCGCTCACCAGCATGACCGGGATGCCATCCCGGATTTCATAGAGCAGGCTGCACTTCTCGCAAAGCAAGCCCTTCTCATCATTCATCAACTTGACCGGCCCCTTGCACTGTGGGCAGGCCAGAATTTCCACCAGTTCCTGCATATTCATAGGAATCCTCCTTGTTACGACTTCCTCAGCATATTTTCCTGCTTTGACGATATAGACTGTGCCAAAGATACATGGTACATTGCATAAATCAATTGAAATTGATGTTCATCGCCATGATAGCCAGTATTGAAAAGATTCGGCTGGCAGTTTCACTCTCCGACCAGGGCTTGCACAGTAACAGGAAGATATATGACGGAACAGATCGGTTGTATCGGCGGCGGCCTGATGGGCGAGGCCCTTATCAAGGGCATCATCCAGTCCGGCCTGTATGAGAGCCGCAACATCACCATTGCGGAACCTGATGAAAACCGACGTGGCTACCTGGAAAGCACCTATGCCATAAAAACAGTCGAAGACTGTGCCCTGCTCTGGCAACAATGCACAATCGTCATCCTGGCCGTCAAGCCGCAAATCATGGGGGAGATGCTCCGGGAATCCAGACAGCATATCCAGACTCACCACCTGCTGATCACCATCGCAGCGGGCCTGCCACTGTCTTTTTACAGCGAATGCACAGGTTCTGAGACCTGCAGGATTATCCGAGTCATGCCCAACACCCCGGTCCTTGTCCTCCAAGGTGCCTCGGCCATCTGCGGCAACCATAACGTCAGTAAAACGGACCTGGAAAAGGCCGAGGCCATCTTCAACGCCGTCGGCAAAGCGGTCGTCCTTGATGAAACCTATCTTGATGCCGTGACCGGTTTGAGCGGTTCAGGACCAGCCTATGTCTTCACCTTTGTCGAGGCCCTCATCGACGCCGGCATCAAATGCGGCCTGCCCAGGAACGTTGCCGAATCACTGACCATCCAGACGATTCTCGGCTCGATCAGACTTCTGCAGGATGATGGCGGACACCCGGCAGCCCTACGCTCCAAGGTGACATCTCCCGGCGGCACTACCATTGCCGGACTGCATGTCTTGGAAAAGGCCGGGTTCAGCGGCATAATCATGGACGCGGTTGAAGCCGCCACCGACCGTTCCAGAATCTTGGGCAAGATCTGATGACCGGCACTTTTTCTCCCTTCAGAACTGTCCCGAGACTCGAAGTTAAACGGGCTGGAATAATTACCAAACCGAATGACACCGAGGCATCACGATACGCCGGCTGGTTGCAAGACTGGCTTGCCGGCAAGGGCATTCGGACTGTCCTCAATGCCATCGCCCCAGAGCTTGATATCCTCATAGTTTTGGGTGGTGATGGCACCCTGCTCCATATCGCTGAAAAAGCCGCCCTGCAAGCCATCCCGGTTGTCGGTATCAACCTGGGCTATCTCGGGTTTCTCACAGAATTCACTGAAATGGAAACGGAAAACGCCCTGGAAAGGATACTTGGCGGTCCAGTGACCATCGAAAACCGCCTGATGCTGCAGGCCAGGCTGATTTCGGGCGGTCGCACCAATGGCCACCGTTATGCCCTCAATGATGTAGTGATCAACAAAAATGCCCAGGACAGGCTTTTGAATCTCGCGACTAGGGCGGATCATGACTCAATCACCACCTATAAAGCTGACGGCCTGATCTTTTCCTCTCCGACTGGTTCGACGGCCTATAATCTCTCAGCCGGTGGCCCCCTCGTGCATCCTGGTCTTGCGGCGATTCTAGTCACGCCAATCTGCCCTTTCATGCTGGGTAGCCGACCGATCATTCTGCCAGCCGATTGTATCATCACCACGGGTTTTGCCAAACGTTCCAATACGACAATGGCCCAGATCATCATCGACGGACAACCGGCCTGGGACTTGCGTAAAGATGATATCCTCGAAGTTCAGGCCGCACCCTACCCACTTCAGCTCATCACCTCATCAAAACGAGATTATTTCAGCGTTCTGCGCACCAAACTGCACTGGGGTTTTCAGGAGAATACCTCAAAAGACTAGCACCCCTGCAGCTGAGCCATACAGCACCAGCTTAAAACAGCAACTCCTCCCCTCCTCTCTGCAAAGTCCAGAGCGGCGCAATTCTTCCAGCATAACAAGTTGTTTTTCACACTATATCAGTACATAGTAGCTTTTTGGCCATTCAAAAACGAAAACCTTATACAAACTTGACAGCCTTAACATTTTTGGTGCATAATTGTCGCTGAACCATTCATTCAAGCGAATGAATGGTTCAGCGACATATTACTATATTACTGTAATTAAAGATATTATATGAATAAACTCAAAAAGATTCACCGGTGCTCCTTTGGTTACAATCACACCGAAGCGACCAGATAGTCTCTCTTTTTATTGTGCTATCTATGCATACGCGTCTTGCGGTTTCATGTCACACAAAAACCGCCTCCGCCTCCTTGGAACCAAAGCCCTACCTGTAAAAAAGATAATAGTTAGATTTTACAAGTTCATAGAGTTTTTCTAGAATCTGTTTCGCATGAACCACCAATAGGTTTTGGTGTATTCGTGAACAATACGCACAATACGCATGATGTAAAAATGCCATTCTGGTACAATGTGAGAGCAGACAGGTACCTTTTACGTGCAGGATAAACTTTTCTTGACAGAAGATATTTCCGACTGGTAACCATGGCACATTCAAGTATATTTTTTAGGTGAGGCAAGGCAGTCTTCAACACTGTCACGATTAATTCACGACCGAATAGAGAAAAGGGATGGCAACAGAACTGGTTCTTTCAGCAGCAGCACTCATCGGTCTAGCCGTCATCATTCCCCTCCTGATGCTGCTTACGGCAGTCCTCGGGCCACGCTCCGGCGGCAAGGTGAAAAACGAGGCCTACGAAAGCGGCGTCGGCACCATCATCGGCATGGCCGACCAGAAGTTCAGCGTCAAGTTTTATCTCCTCGCCATCCTTTTTCTGATCTTCGACATTGAGGCGGTCTTCATGTATCCCTGGGCGGTGAGCGTCCGAGAACTCGGCTGGTTCGGCTTTATGGAGATGGTAGTCTTCATGCTTCTGCTGCTCACAGGGCTGGTCTATATACTCAAGAAGGGGGTGCTCAATTGGCGCTAGGACTGGAAGCACAACTGGGTGACTCGGTTATCACGACACGGCTTGATGAAATCATCAACTGGGGAAGGCAATACTCACTCTGGCCGATGGTATTCGGTACAGCCTGCTGTGCCATAGAGTTCATGAGTACCGCTGCCAGCCAGCACGATATTTCCCGTTATGGCGCCGAGGTTGTCCGCTTTTCACCGCGCCAGGCCGATCTCATCCTCATTTGCGGCACCGTCAGCTACAAGCAGGCCCCGATTCTCAAGCGAATCTATGAGCAGATGCCAGAGCCCAAATGGGTTATCTCCATGGGGGCCTGCGCCAGCTCCGGCGGCATATATGACAATTACTGCACGGTGCAGGGTATTGATACCATCATTCCGGTGGATGTCTATATCTCCGGCTGCCCCCCGAGACCCGAGGCCGTCCTTGATGCCCTGATGAAAATCCAGGAACAGATTAAAGGCGAAACGCTACGGCAGGATCGCCATAAGGATTTCAGGGGGATTCTCGATTGATATGAAGGCTCTCGCATTCGAAAAAATCAGAACCGCATTCCCCGAGACGAGTTGTACCGAGATTCTCGACAATCTGGTCATTACCGTGCCTCCGGAAAAATTGCTTGAGGTTCTCACCTTCCTGAAAAACGATCCCGATCTCCAGTTCGATCTTTTGCTTGATATAACAGCTGTTGATTACCTTCACTATCCCCAGGCCCGAGCCACCCGCTTTGGGGTGATTTACATCCTGCGTAACTGGCAGAAAAATCTGGTAGCCCAAGTACGCGTGCCCGTCCAGGATCCAGACGTCGGACTGCCAACTGCAACCGCAGTCTGGGGTTCGGCCAACTGGGCTGAGCGGGAGATCTACGACCAGTACGGTATCCGTTTCAGCGGCCACCCGGATCTTCGACGGATCCTCAATCACTGGCAGTTCCAAGGCCACCCCCTGCGTAAGGATTATCCCCTTGATAAAGGACAGATCTGCTACGAGACGGACAGCATGGAAAAGGAAATCCGGGGCAGACTGCAGACCAAGGGTATCGACGATGCGACCATCAACGATATCAACACCGAGATCATGTTTCTCAACATCGGACCATCCCATCCGGCAACCCATGGAGCTATTCGCATCCTGACGGCCCTTGATGGCGAAACCATCCTCGCCAACGTTAACGAAATCGGCTACCTGCACCGTGGTTTTGAAAAAACATCGGAAAGCCTGACTTACAACCAGGTGATCCCGCTGACAGACCGACTGAATTACTGTTCCGCGCTGCTGAACAACATCGCCTATGTCAAAGCGGTAGAGAAATGGCTCGGCATCGAGATCACTGATCGGACACAATTCATGCGGGTCATTCTCTCGGAGTTCTTCCGGGTCCAGGATCATCTCGTCTGTATCGCAGCCAACCTCGTCGACATGGGTGGACTCACCAACTACTGGTATCTCTATAACGAAAAAGAGGCTTCCTACGACTTCATCAGTCGACTCACCGGCGCCCGACTCACCAGCTCGTTTACCCGGATCGGCGGCATGTATCGCGACTTTTACGAAGGTTGGGAAGCCGATCTGGAGTCACATATCCAGAACATCGAACGGGGCGTCTCCGATTCTTTAAAGTTAATTTTAAAGAACCGGATCGTCCATGACCGAACCCAGGGCGTCTGCATCCTGCCCAAGGAAACCGCCCTCGCCTATGGCTATACCGGACCCTGCCTGCGAGCAAGCGGCGTCCCATTCGATCTGCGCAAAGACGCCCCGTATTATCATTACGATGTCTTTGATTTTGAAGTGCCGGTCGGCAGTATCGGGGATATCTACGACCGGATGATGATCCGATTTGAAGAGATCTTTCAGAGCATCAGGATTATCCGTCAGGCCATAAAAATGATACCTGATGGCCCGATCTTCGTCGACAACCCCCATGTCGTGCTTCCACCCAAAAGCAAGGTCTATGGCAATATCGAAGGTCTGGCCAACCACTTCAAGCTCATCTACGAGGGGGTGAAGACTCCAGTCGGCGAGTGGTATGACTCCTTTGAGGCCGCCAACGGTGAACTGGGCTTCTATTGTGTCTCCGACGGGTCCGGTAGGCCATACAAACTGAAGGTGCGTCCCCCCTGTTTTTACATCATGGGCGGATTTCATGAAATGGTTGAAGGGGCCATGGTTGCCGATGCCGTCATCAATCTTGGCAGTCTCAATATAATCGGAGGGGAACTGGACCGATGAGTGATCGCTCACAACTGATCTTTGCCGGAAAACCCTTCCAGTATGACCAAGAGAGGGATGCGGAATTCGAACGCCTCGTCAGGCGCTATCCGACCCGGGAATCCATGATCCTGCCAGCCCTCTGGCTGACCCAGGAACAAGAAGGCTGGATACCCGCCGAGGCCATCGCCTACATCGCCGACAGGATTGGTACCTTTGCCAGCCAGGTCTACGAGGCCGCCACCTTTTACACCATGTACTACCTTCACCCGATGGGCAGAAATCATATCTGCATCTGCCGCACTCTTTCCTGCTATTTACGGGACAAACAGGAGATTGTTGATTTCCTGCGGGACGAGATCGGCATCGGGCCGGGTGAAGTGAGCGATGACGGCAGGTTCAGTCTGGAAGAAGTTGAATGTCTGGGGCACTGCGGTACCGCTCCGGTCGTACAGGTCAACGGTGAGTTCCACGAGAATATGGACGTGGAAAAACTCAAATCACTTTTGACCGGCTTGAAGTAGGGAGAGCGCCTGACTATGGAAGTAAAGATTCTCAGCGCAAAATTCGACATCAAAGACGCCCATACCCTGCAGGTGGCAAAAGAACATGGCGCCTATTCGGGCCTTGATACCCTGTTCGCCGTGGCACCAGCTGCAATTATCGATCTGGTCAAAAACAGCGGTCTGCGCGGCCGTGGCGGTGCCGGGTTTCCTGCCGGCCTGAAGTGGAGTTTTCTGCCCAAAGGCCTCGATAAACCGGTCTATCTGGCCGTCAATTCCGACGAATCGGAACCGGCGACCTTTAAAGACCGTTATATCCTGACCCGCGATCCGCATATGCTGATCGAAGGCATCATTATCTGCTGCTATGCCATCGGCTGCCATACCGCCTATATCTATATTCGCGGTGAATACACCACCCAGGTCAAGGTTCTGCAGAAAGCTATCGACGAGGCCTACGCCGCTGGGTACTTGGGAGAGGATGTTGCCGGTAAAGGCTTTCAGCTCGATGTCACCGTCCACAGGGGCGCAGGGGCCTATATCTGCGGCGAAGAAACGGCCCTGCTCGAATCAATTGAAGGCCGCAAGGGACAACCCCGCAGCAAGCCGCCTTTCCCGGCGGTCTCAGGGCTCTACGGCTGTCCGACCATAATCAATAACGTGCAGACCATCGCTTCCCTGCCCTTTATCCTGCAAAACGGCGCCGAGGCCTACAAAGCCTACGGTACCGAAAAGAGCCCGGGCACCCATCTCTTCGGCATCTCGGGGCATGTGGCAAAACCCGGTCTCTACGAGTTACCCCTTGGCTTACCGCTTTTAGAGGTGATAGACAAGGTTGCGGGAGGTGTGTGGCGAGGCAGACAACTCAAGGCCGTGATCCCCGGCGGCAGCTCGACCCCGGTGCTCACCCCGGAAGAAGCGAAGACCGTAACCCTTGATTACGAATCCATGGCGGCCCACAAAACCATGTTCGGTTCCGGTGGTATCGTCGTGCTTGACGAGACCGTCGATGTCGTAAAACTCGTAAAAAACCTCATCGATTTCTACCACCATGAATCCTGTGGGCAATGCACTCCCTGCCGCGAAGGTCTGGGCTGGATGCTGAAGATCGTCAAGCAGTTGCTGCGGGGCGAGGGATCCATGGCCGACATCGATCTGCTGAGAGAGCTGTGCGACAATATCGAGATGAAAACCGTCTGCGTGCTGTCGGCGGCCTGCACCATGCCGGTGCGCAGCTATTTGAATAAGTTCCGACATGAATTCGAGACCTATGCGATTGATCGGCCCGCGGAATTGGCGTGAAACTGGAATAAGGACTGACCATGGCTGAAATGGTGAAACTGTTTGTAAACGGACAAGAGGTGGAGGTGGAGTCGGGTAAGAACCTCATCGACGCCTTCGAGGCGATCGGCATCGAGATCCCCCACTTCTGCTACCACCCTGCCCTCGGCTCAGACGGCAACTGCCGCATGTGTCTGGTCGGCATCGAGGACGGCAGGCCCCCCCTTGTTCCCGCCTGCAAGACCCCGGTCTCCGAAGGCCTGAAAGTCCAGCTCGATACCGAAAAAATAAAGAAAATCCAGCGTGATGTCATGGAGCTGGAGCTGATCAATCACCCCATCGACTGTCCGGTATGCGATCAGGCCGGTGAATGTAAGCTGCAGGATTATTACATGTCCTACGACTTTCAGGCCAGTAGGATGCGGGTGCCCCAGGTCGTTAAAGAGAAGAAGATGGATCTCGGCGGCGGGGTCATCCATGACCAGGAACGCTGCGTGCTCTGCGCCCGCTGCGTCCGTTTCACTCGTTTGATCACCAAAACCGGTGAGCTGGGTATCATCAACCGCTCGGACGATGCCCGGGTAGCACTCTTTCCAGGCCGATCACTCAATAACCGTTACGCCCTCAATATTGTCGATCTCTGTCCTGTCGGAGCTATGACCAGCAAAGATTTCCGCTTTAAACAACGGGTCTGGTTTCTCAAAAGGGACAAAGGCATCTGCCACGGTTGTTCCATGGGCTGCAATATCTTTATCGATCATAACCGCGAGAAATACCAAGACGATCTCATCTACCGCTTCCGGCCTCGGCCCAACCTCGAGGTCAACGGCTACTTCATCTGTGACGAAGGTCGCCTGGGGTATCACCGGGAGAATGAGGGTCGTCTGGCATCCGCCCGAATAGGCGGCGAAGAGAGCTCAGTCGATCAAGCTCTGCAGACTGCCCGGCGCAGGATGGAGGGTTCCGACAAGCTGCTGATCCTGGTATCGCCAAACTGTTCCCTCGAACAGCTACTGGCCATCAAGTCTCTCGCCGCGACAACCGGGGCTGCCCTCTCCGGTTTCAGCGACGGCTATATCAGAAAAGGTGACGCGGACGGCTACCTGATCCAGGATGACAAATCCGCCAACCGGGCCGGGCTCACACTCCTTGGCATCAACACCTCGCCTGAGTTTTTTGAGACCGCCCTGCAGCGCACCGATACCCTGGTAAGTTTCAACAACGATCTTTTTATTGCAGGCCCCAATCAGGCCTGGACCAAGAAACTCACCGAGATGCAGATCATCGCTCTCAGCACGCACGATACGGTTTTCAGCCGGCAGGCGGGTATCTCAATCCCCACTGCCTCGTACACTGAATATGCCGGGAGCGTGATCAACAAGGACGGCATTCTTCAGACCTTCAGCCAAGCGGTCTGCAAAAATAATGCCCCGCTTGACATGATCCGGATAGCCGGACTTCTGGGCGGGACTTTGACCGACCCCGAGTCCCTGTTGCAGGCGATGAAACGAAACATTGATGCATTTGCTGCCATCGAAACTGACCAAATCCCGGAGAAGGGATTGAAACTCACCGACAACGAGGCCGCCCATGTCACAGCTTGATATCCTTCTTATCATCCTGCGGGTTGCATTTGGGGCCTTCATTCCCCTCTGCTCCGTCGCCCTGCTGGTCTGGATGGAACGCAGAGGCGCCGCCTTCTTCCAGGACCGAGCGGGGCCAAACCGCTGTAACATCATGGGCTTCAGGGCCGGCGGCCTGATACAGAATCTGGCTGACGGGATAAAACTCGCCTTCAAGGAAGATATCATTCCCGGTCATATCACCCACAAGTTTTACTTTGTTCTGGCGCCAGTGCTCGTCTTCATGACCGCCCTCATCTCCTTTGCGGTGATCCCGTTTGCCGACACCCTGGTCCTTGGCGGCAACGATTATGTCATGCAGGCTATCCCTCTCGACATCGGCATTCTCTGGTTCCTGGCCGTGGTCGGATTCGGGGTCTACGGCATTATCCTGGCCGGCTGGTCCTCCCACAATAAATTCGGAATCCTTGGCGGACTGCGGGCTGCGGCCCAGGTTATCAGTTACGAGATCCCCATGGGTCTGGCGCTGGTCAGCCTGCTTGTCGTGTATGGCACGGTGAATCTGAACGAAATCGCCAGGTTTCAGGGCCAACTCCTCTTTGACTGCATACCGATGTGGGGATTTCTCTTGCAACCCTTAGGGGTCGTCATCTTCATCGTGTCAGCTTTCGCCGAAACCAACCGTACGCCATTTGATCTGGCTGAGGGCGAGAGCGAAATAGTCGCCGGTTTTCATGTCGAATACAGTGCGATGAAATTCGCCTTGTTCTTCATGGGGGAATATGTAGCCATGTTCGTCTCGAGCGCCCTTATCATCACCCTTTACTTCGGCGGTTACCAGATCCCCTGGTTCACCACCGAAACCCTGATTAACCACGCCAAACCCGTAGCGCTGACACTGATGCTCCTCATCCCGGTCGCTATGTATTTCATCACCGGCTGGATCAAAAAAAATAATCTCAGCCACTATATCCGCCTCAACGACCCACGTGTACGGGAGGCGAAGGTCTACATCGGGGCCTTCTGGATTTTTACCTGTGTCATTGAGGCTATTCTCCTGGCCCTGCTGATCTTCAGTTCAGGTGGGGATACTGAGCGTATCTTTGTTGCCTTGCTGCAGATCGCCACCTTCCTGCTGAAGACCTATGCCATGTGCTTCGTCTATGTTTGGGTACGCTGGACGCTGCCGCGATTCCGCTACGACCAGCTCCAAAAACTCGGCTGGCAGATGCTTCTGCCGCTGTCCCTTCTCAATATCTTTATAACCAGCGCCGTTGTCGTCGCCTTGAGCTGAAAGGGATTGTCATGAGTGCAAAAGTCAAGATTATCGAGCGAAAGGGTATCAGCTACAATGAAAGGCTCTTTCTCATCGAGGTGTTCAAGGGAATGCGCGTGACCCTTGGCCATTTTCTGAGGAATTTTCTCGATACCTCAAAGCTCTATGTCCGTCATTACCCGGAAGTACAGCCGGAGATCAGCCCACGCTGGCGTGGACGCCATCGCCTGACCACCCATGAAGACGGGACGATGAAATGTGTTGCCTGCTTCATGTGTCAGACCAACTGCCCTTCGCACTGTATCATGATCGAGGCCGGAGAACGCCTTGACGGTCGATCGGAGAAAATGCCGGTCCGTTTTGACATCGATCTTCTGGAATGCATCTATTGCGGTTACTGTGTAGAGGCCTGCCCGATGGATGCGATCCGCATGGACACCGGGATTTATTCGGGCACCAGCAGTGATCGGCATTCCATGCTCAAAGGCATGGACGAACTGCTGGCCACTCCAGGTGCATTCACTGAGGAAGACTACAGAAAAGGAGGCCTCTGATATCATGATCGCCGAATGGCTTTTTATCGGATTTGCGCTACTTGCCGTCCTAGGCGCCCTGGGCCTGATCCTGTTCCAGCATCCGATGAACGGTGCGATGTGTTTCATCGTCACCCTCATCTCGCTGGCAGGCCTCTACGCCCTGCTGTCCGCTTCGCTGCTCTTTGCCCTGCAGCTGATCGTCTACGCCGGGGCTATTATGTCACTCATCCTTTTCATCATCATGTTCCTTAATATCCAGGCCACCGATCTGCCTGAAGAAAAAGGCCGCTGGACTTTTCTTTTCGGCGGTATTGTGGTCATTGCCCCCATTGCCTTCTATCTCCTGAAAATCGTCGAAACCCTGCCCGAGAGCGGTACCAGCATCATCGGTCAGGACTTTGGTGGGGTGAAAAAAGTCGGCATGGTCCTGTTCCAGGACTGGCTGTTGCCCTTTGAGATCGTATCTATTCTGTTACTCGTGGCCCTGGTAGGGGCCGTCGTACTGGCAGGCAAGAAGGAGATGGCGTCGTGATTCTCGACTATCTTATATTAAGCATTGTTCTCTTCTGTCTGGGGATACTCGGTGTCATTTCCAGGCGCAATGTCTTCACCGTCTTTATGGCGATCGAACTCATGCTCAATGCCGCCAACCTGGCCTTCATCGCCTTCTCCCGGCTCCATGAAAGCATGAACGGACACGTCCTGGCAATGCTGGTGATGGCGGTGGCTGCTGCGGAAGCGGCCCTGGCCCTGGCGGTGGTGATCCTCCTGCATAAACACACGGGCAAACTGGATACCAACGTATTCAGCCTGCTGAAAGGGTGATCTGATGGAACAGAGCGCGGTGTATCTCGGTTTAATCCCCCTACTGCCGTTGGCCGGGGCCACATTGATCGGGCTGCTGCACCTCGGCAGCTGCAAAACGACCAGACTATCGGAAAAGATGTATGGCATCCTGGCCTGTATCGCCCCCATCCTTACCTTTCTTCTAGCCCTCAAGGTTTTTTTCGATCTGCAGGCCCTGCCGGTCGAGGCCCGTCAACTCA
>JANOIV010000038.1:0-5868 GCA_031407875.1 Desulfobulbaceae bacterium
GAAGAGATTCAATCGACTAACTCAAAATGATAGGATCACCAATTCCTGTTAAGCACTACACCGTGATGCTGCCGACGGTTTAACGGGCAGGGAAAAAAGCGGAGATTCCACTTAAACTTCATTGAATCTTGTTCAAACAACCGGAGCCACCTCTGGTTGGGCACCAAAATCAAACTCAACCTTGACAGAATCAATGCCACTAAAAAATAATCATTATACATATAGAGTGACTTGGTCGGCTGAAGATGATGAATATGTTGGATTATGTGCCGAATTTCCAAGCTTGAGTTGGCTTGCAAAGACGCCAGAATCTGTATTGGCAGGCATAAGAGAATTAGTTGCTGATATAATAAAAGATTTGAGAGAAAATGGAGAAGAAGCACCCCAAGCCATAGCTGGTAAAAAATACAGCGGTAAATTTATGGTGAGGGTTCCACCTGAAGTCCATCGAAATTTAGCAATTCAAGCTGCCGAGTCAGGGGTTAGTATAAACTGCCTTGTCAGTTCTCGTCTCAGCCAATAATTCCATTTCACAGTCAAGACGACACGCGCAGATCATTCCCGCGCAGGCGCGGGAATCCAGAAAAAGACTGGATTCCTGATCGTCATATCGGGGTCAAACCCCAAATTCTCTCGCCTATGTTGTGTTTTTCAGTTGTATTTATAGCTACTTACCGAAACAGTGGTCTGTCCCCCAAATGTCCTGGCCTGCTGGAAATGGCCACCGGCAAAAAGCTGGCCCCTGCCGGTGGGTGCGAGAAAATGGTGACTCTTGATAAAAAAACCGGTGAAGTAACATTGAAATTTACCCTGCCGGGATTCTAAACCGTGGTTTCAACGGCTTACGTCTGCACGTAGTACGATCTTATCTCTTAACGGTAGGCATCTTTCCGGTGGCCAACCTTCATCACAGATTAAAGAAGTTTGTTGTCCTGAACCCAAGTTATGAATATTGAGGTTACACCATGAAAAAATCATCTCAGGATTCCAATCTGAGACTGACGTTGCCGGTCTTGATGCGGCAAGTGCCAGGTGGTATTTGGCATTTTGACTTGATTTGATGCCATATTATATTATATAATACTATTATATGGTATTACTTGAGGTGACATTATGCAAAAAAACACGAGCTTCACGCTAGGTGCACATTACGAAAAGTTTATCGCTCAGCAGGTTTCCCAAGGCTATTTTAACACAGCGAGCGAAACAATAAGGGCGGGATTGCGGCTTTTAGAGGAAAGAGAGGTCAAATTAGCTCTATTGCGCCGAGCTCTTGTTGAAGGTAAAGAAAGCGGCTCCGCCGATTATTCCCTCAATGGGTTGATCGATTCGCTTGATAAGGAAAGTCTCGTTTAATGGCCATATTCAGTCTTACCAAACGGGCAATGACTGATCTCGTAGACATTGGCCGCTACACTCAAGAGCATTGGGGGCCAGAGCAGCGAAACAAATATCTCACCATGCTGGATAGTTGTTTTCAGCAGTTGGCAGAAATCCCTACCAAAGGAAGAGATTGTAGCTATATTCGGCATGGTTACCGGAAGATGAATGTTGGCAGCCATGTTGTTTTTTATCGTCAAAACGAAGTGATGAGATTGAGATCGTCCGTGTATTGCATGGACGTATGGATATTGAGACAAAATTTTCTTCGCCCCAAGATTAACCGATTAGGATCAAAGCGATTTTATCGGGGTCAAACCCCAAATGCGCTCGCATAAATTATGCTTTTCAGTAATATTTATAGTTACTTACCAAAACCGTGGTCTGTCCCCCAAATGTCCCTCTCCGCAGTCACCGTATCCGCAAGTGCCTGACTCAGCATCCTTGTCTTTTTGTGAACCATAGGTTACAATATTGATATGGAGATTATCCAGAGCGAAACATTCAAAGACTGGTTTACCCAATTGAGGGACCGTCAAGCGAAAGCTCGAATTGCGGCACGAATCCGCCGGGCGTCACTTGGAAACCTCGGAGATATGAAACCGCTGCGGGAAGGGCTCTTTGAATTGCGGATAGACTACGGTCCTGGCTATCGGCTGTACTGCATAAGGAGGGGCAAATAGTAATCGTCTCCTGTCCGGAGGCGACAAAAGCAGCCAGAGTGCCGATATCCTCATGGCTATAGCCTTGGCAAAAGAATGGAGGGATTAAACATGGCAGAGAAATTTTCTCGATGGGACGCTACAGACCATCTCAAAACGGAAGAGGATATCATGGCGTACTTCGAAGCATGCCTTGACGATGATCCCGGCGACGGCAGTCTTATTCGTGCAGCCCTGGGAGATATTGCCAAAGCTCGCAACATGTCGAGGCTGGCCAAAGATATAGGATTGTCTCGCGAGGGCTTGTATCGGGCGCTGAGCACCGACGGCAACCCGGAGTTTGCCACGATAATGAAAGTGATAAGAGGTTTGGGCTTACGTCTGCACGCTGGTGCGCTTTAACCGCGGTGGACCAGAATGGCGCCCCGCGAAAGCGAGAATCCAGAAAAGAACTGAACTCCTGATCGCGCTTCGCTTGCCCGGAATGACACCATAGATGAATATTGGAAATAGAATAATCACACCTGGAATAAGTTCCAAAATGCAGGAAGAAGGAGGTGTCACTATGGCCCCAGTACAATATATCTCGGACGAGAAGTCCAATATTACTGGAGTTATTGTCCCTATTGACCTGTGGCATGAAATTCAGGCGGAGAAGGAAACCGCATATGTCCTGAAAAGCGAGGTCATGAAAGAACGTCTTCTGGAGGCAAAAAGCCGCAAAGAAGGAGTGAGCCTGGAGGACGGCGTGAGAAGCTTGGAATTTGACCCGTCGGCCTTTGAGGATTTAACCTCAGAGCGGAATTATACAGTTGCAGAGGTCTTCCCTGAATACGTTGACAAAGATAAGCAAGTTGCTCTTCGCGCCTACCGCTACCGTGAGAATCTTACGCAGCGGCAACTGGCCGAACTGACCGGAATTCCTCAACGCCATATCTCAGAGATGGAAACCGACAAGCGCGTTATTGGTAAGGAAATGGCCAAGAGGTTGAGCAAGGTCTTGAAGGCTGATTATAAGATGTTTCTGTGAAAGAAACGAGGATATTTCGTAGGGGATATCGGGGTCAAACCCCAAATACGCGCGCTTTAACCTTAGTCTGCCCCGAATGGTGTTTTTGAGGGTATGTATGTCCACTCAATATACTCACAGGGTTCACCTTTAGCCCATTTCCAATTTTCTATATATCTGGATAAAATAACCGAATCTGCAAAGATCTTCTTAATTTTCTCATGAAAACCGTTTGCTGTCCTTGCGTGTATTGCAAACTTATTTATGCCTCGTTTCAAGACCGCTTCGCAAGCACCAATTAAGAGTCTTCTTGCCCCACCTTCTCCCTGAAATGCTGATAAAATCTGGATAGTCTCAATATAGAACGTATCAGCTCCCTCAGGAAGTTCCGGATCGTCTTCCTTTAACTCAAGAACAGCAGTTTCAAAAGGTCTTGCCAGCACATAGCCTACAGCCTCACCATTTAATCGCAGAAATATATTCACATTTTCGGTGTCCTTAAGAATAGTGGCATAGTATTCTTCAACCTCTTGATACTGCCAGGCAACAGGAAAGCACTCTCTTTCAAGTCTCAAAATATCCTGAAGGTAGTCAACGCTAAAGCCTTCAGCTATCACCACCTTTTGTCCTTTGTCGTTAGTCCTTGTACATTCCATTATACCTTCAACCATTTAAAATAGCTGGGATATGCTCTCGTACCCTGTCCGGTAGAGATACATCCAGACGCCGGTCTGCAAGGCAGTCAAAAATAACATGACAGCCACCATTCTCGGCATCCTCCCAATCTCTTTGCGAAAGAAGATCACCACCTGCTCGGGACCGGACCAGACTGCCGCCTGCACGATCACGCCAAAGATGGCAAGGTACCCGGCCAGTCTTGATTTCTTGTGATTGCGTCAGACGCTCGCCGAAGGTCTTCGCCAAGACTGATGTCATGTCCGGTCCTCGCATAGATCACAAGAAATACTCCAGCGATGAGAATATTGGCACTCCACATTGTGATAAAAGCATATAAAAGGCGAATTTCTAGAGCTTTTAGAGCAATATTCAATGCCGCACACAATGCTGCAAGCCAGTAATCGGCCAAGACATAAACGGTCCTCTTCGCAGCAATCAGTGCAACTTTTCCTGCCCCAACAGCAACACTATCACCAGCTTTAATGTCGGCAAAGGCCTTCATGCCTGCGGAAATGATTCCGCCTGTTTTTTTTAAGTGACCTAGCATTGCCTTCAAAGTGTTTTTCGTGTCATTTGCAAAAATGCATTTCTTTATCGATCTTCTCTTGTAGGTACCAGGAGAAATAACCGTTATATTTTTGCGATATCGGGGGTTAAACCCCAAATACGCTCATATAGGCCATGTTTTTCAGTTGTATTTATAGTTACTTACCCAAACCGTGGTCTGTCCCCAAAAAACTAAAAATCTACCGAACTCATCGCAGTTTCTCGATTTTTTCCTGTAAAAACAGAGAAAAATATCCGTCATATCGGTGCCGTAACTCTATCATTTTCCAATCATCTTCGGATATGTTTCCTCGGCAATCAAGGCTATTACAGTTGCAGGTAAATTCATACCGAGGGACACCTTTGGCAGCATGCAACACCATGGCGTAATCAAAAGTGACTTCCTCTTCCGGTTCTATATCACGCATTGCAACGAGAAAGATCTGTCCGTTGATACCAGCATTAGGTTCGCAGGAGTGATTGAAGAAATCAGTATCCTCAACGTCATGAGCAAATTTTGAACCAATAACAAACGATTCATCAATCTGCAGAGCGAAATCTGAATGTGCCTCACTGAGCGTCGATTCTTCATTGATCGACATCACATGGCCACCGAAAATAGCCAACTTTTCATCTTTTCGAATACACTCTTTTGTAAAGACACCTCTGCCCCCCCGCTATGTTTGTTAACGGTAAGTTTAGGATTCATCCATGAGGATGTCTTATTCGGGCTGCTCATAAGTACCCCCCATTCTCTCAACTGCATCCTGTTCTTCTCGACAAACTGAACACCAATATCAGTCCGATAAAACATCTTGGGGATGACAATATTGCTGATACGACGATAAACATTTTCACGAGCCTCTTCGACAGTTTTCCCCAAGGCACTCACATGCATCACATAGCCCCTATCGGAACAAACGTAATAGTTTTCACATCCCTTATCGTCGTGCCGGACTGTGATCTCCTCAAAGTGCAAATGGCGCAGCTCTTCTTCAGCCATTTCTTCATGAAAATGAATTTTGAGACCTCGTGGCAGTGGGCGAATTCGCTCAACGCATTGGTGGAAAGGAAAGGGTGGCACGGCGATAAGGACCACTATGCCATAGCCTTTCTGCCATTCAAGGTCATAGGGTTCACTTCGGGCAACAGCACATAGAAACTCGGTCCAGGGTGAGCGATGAAATTCCATCTGGAGCTGGACGGCAGGATAACCAAAGCGACTGGTGACCTCCAAGGGAAAAGCACCAAACTTGTTTACGATACAGTTGATTTCGAAATCACCCCTGAAATCGATATGCTGGAGATATGGCGCAAGCGGGTCAAGAGCTTCCCGGAAGAGTCGATTGCTCTCATTATGGTCGTACCACATGAGAGTACCCATTTCGGCGGTCTTGGATCCGAGATTGCCTGGAAAGAGTTTTTTGTGCTCGATATTGATCTCTACAGGGCCAACCCAATCTCGACCATTAAAATACCGACCGACACCAATCTCTACGCCTTCGATATGTTGTTGAAGGACAAAGTGACAGGTATCATATTGGGATTTCCTGCCATAATATTCCAACAGATCAAGCACATCTCGACCATCAT
>JANOIV010000043.1:0-10134 GCA_031407875.1 Desulfobulbaceae bacterium
TTTGCGGTCGGGGCGGCTACTCTTTTTGCTCTCGAGAAACTGGAGGGTGCGGATGAGCCGGTGCCGGGTGTCGCGGGGGAAGATGACGTCGTCGATGTAACCCCGTTTGGCGCCACCGAGGTCATCCACCGGCGGGAGATCGAGAAGGCCGCCGATCCGGAGGCCATGCTGACTGAAAAGATGGAGTCCTACCGCAAGCGCTTTATGAATCCCTTTGTGGCCGCCAAACGGGGTTACATCGACGACGTCATCTTCCCCCGCGACACCCGGCACCGGCTCATCCGCACCCTGCAGTTTCTGGAGAGCAAGAAGAGCGGCCGGCCCGACCGCAAACACGGCAATATCCCCCTATGAGGCCTTCCATGTTCGAAAAAATCCTGATCGCCAACCGCGCTGAAATCGCCGTCCGGATCATCCGCACCTGCAAGGCCATGGGGATCCGCACCGTGGCCGTTTACTCCGAGCCCGATTTCCGCAGCGTCCATGTCCTGCAGGCCGACGAGGCCGTGCTGCTGGGTGGGGCCCGGCCCGCGGAATCCTATCTGTCGATTGACAAAATCATCGATGCGGCGCTTGCCACCGGCTGCCAGGCCATCCATCCCGGCTACGGCTTTCTCTCGGAAAATCCGCTTTTTGCCGAAAAAGTGACGGCGGCCGGCCTGACCTTTATCGGTCCGCCGGCCATGGTGATCGCCGCCATGGGCGATAAAATCGCCGCCAAAAAACTGGCAGTGATTGCCGGCGTGCCGACCGTGCCAGGCCATAGTGAGCCGGTTGTCTCCTTGGAAGAGGCCCTGAATGCCGCGGCCGGAGTCGGTTTTCCGGTGCTGCTGAAACCAGCCGCCGGCGGAGGCGGCAAGGGCATGCGGGCCGTTGATCGGGCCATGGACATGGCCTCCGCCCTGCAGCTCTGTCAACAGGAGACCCGAAAATCCTTCGGCGACGCCCGCCTCTTTATCGAGCGCTTCATCCGCGGACCGCGCCATATCGAGATTCAGATCATCGCCGATCAACACGGCAACGTGGTACACCTGGGCGAACGGGAATGCTCCATCCAGAGACGTTATCAGAAGATTATCGAAGAATCCCCTTCCTGTGCCCTGACGCCCGCCCTGCGCGAGCAGATGGGCAGCCTGGCCTGCGAACTGGCGCGAAAGGCCGGCTATGTCAACGCCGGGACGGTGGAGTTCATCCTCGACAAGGACGGCTCCTTCTATTTTCTCGAGATGAATACCCGGTTGCAGGTCGAACATCCGGTCACCGAGCTGGTCAACTCCCTTGATCTGGTCGAGCTGCAGCTCCGCATCGCGGCAGGCGAAGCCCTGCCCTTCCGCCAGGAGGAGATTTCATTGACCGGTTGGGCCATGGAGGTGCGGGTTTGCGCCGAAGATGCCAAGAGGGGTTTTGTGCCGTCCATCGGCCTTATCACCCGCTATGCCGCCCCCAAGGGAAAGCATGTGCGAGTGGATTCCGGCGTCGATGCCGGCAGCACCGTCAGTGTCTTTTACGACCCGCTGCTGGCCAAGGTCATCACCTGGGGCGAAAACCGCGAGGAGGCCCGCAAGCGCATGGTCCAGGCCCTGAACGGCTATCATATCGAGGGCATCTTCACCAATATTGATTTTGCCAATCAGGTGCTCACCCATCCGGTTTTCATCCGGGGCGAGCTCTCCACGGACTTCATCCCGACCCATCTGCTGGCAGAGGGTGCCGGGATCGCGCCCCCCCCTGAAGTGCTGCATGCCATGGCCACGGCCACCACCCTGATCTACCACCTGCGGGAGAACCTCGTCCAGAATTCGCTCCTGCCGCTGAAATCCAGGGTGGGCGCCTCCTCGCTCCAAAAAGGGCATTGCGAGTACGTGATCAAGAGTGAGGAAGATATCTTTCATATCCGGCTTGATAACAATGATTCCGAGCTGCAGTGGCGGGTTCTGGTCGGGGAGACCGTCTACCTGGTCACCACCCCGCCGATGGAGTACTACCGACGCCGATTAAAACTGAACATCAACGGCGAAGATGCCCATTTCCGCCTCAAATACAAGGGAAATTTCATCGAGGTCGCTTTCTGTGGCGTGTCGCGCACCTTTGAGATCTACAATCCACGGGAATGGGAACTTGTCAGGTATATGCCGGCTCCGGTCGAAAAGGTCAGCGGCAACATTCTTGACTGCCCTATGCCCGGCCTGGTGGTGGAGGTCAAGGTCACAGCCGGAGAACGGGTCTTTCGCGGTCAGGAATTGATCATTCTGGAGTCGATGAAGATGGAAAGTGCGGTGTCTGCGCCCGCTGACGGTGTGGTGGAATCTATCTGTGTGAGGGCGGGAGACGCCGTCGAGACGGGGACAGTGCTCGTCCATTTCAAAAAAGACTGAGAACGGGCACAGATGGGTCGGATCTTGCCGGCAATATCCGACCCATCTGAAGAGAAGATCTACTCGGCCTACATGCAGCAGGTATAGGGATTGATGGTCATGACCGGGCAAGGGGCGGAACGGACCACCTTGTCGGCCACACTGCCGAACATGATCTTCTCCAGTCCCTTGTAGCCATGAGTTCCCATAACGATGAGATCGCCCTTGACCTCAGAGGCGAACTCGACAATCCGTTCAGCCACATCTCCCATGAAGACATGATGGTGCACTTCGGTGACACCCGCCTTCTTAAAAAAGTCTTCCTGCTCGGCGCAGAAGGAGAGCATCCGCTCTTCAGCGCCTTCAACGAGATCATGTTCGAGATTGGGCATACTCATCTGCGGCACGAAAAATCCTGAGTAGTCCTCAAAATTCTGGACGATAAATACCAGATCCAGAGAGGCCCCGAATTTCCCAGCCAGATAGGCCGCCGACTCCGCGACAAGTCTTGAATTATCTGAAAAATCAATCGGGGTAATAACCTTTTTAATATCCAGTATCTTCTGCATGGCCACCTCCTCTGTGGATTTGATATTACTTCTTAACTTCCTGTTCACACTTATATTTTCTCACACAAACCAGACAGATGCAAGAAAATAGTGCGGGCTGCCATCAGGTTGCCATGGATCAGCAGACCATTTTTTTTATGGTTTGCAAAAATGTCGATTCAGGCTATCCTTACACATATAATACATTGTAGTACATAAGGAGAAGAAACCCATGTATATTAAGGCAATCTCGATCAGCGACCGCAAAGGAATCCGCAAGACCAACGTCGACGCAGGCGAACTGCTGGAGAATTTCGGCCTGGCCGGTGATGCCCACGGCGGCAGGTGGCACCGACAGGTGAGCCTTCTGGCCCAGGAAAGCATCGACAGCATGCGGGCCAAAGGCCTGGATGTGGTGGCCGGCAATTTCGCTGAAAATATCACCACTGAGGGTATCGATCTTACCGCCCTCCGGGTCGGTGACCATGTCAGGGTCGGCAAGACGGAACTCATCATCTCCCAGCTCGGCAAGATCTGCCACAAGCCTTGCGCCATCTATCATCAGGCCGGTGACTGCGTCATGCCAAGGGAAGGAATATTCGGGGTGGTGGTCACAGGAGGTATCATCAAGGTGGGAGACGCGATCAGGATCCTGGAGCGGCGCTCGACTTCTGCGGCTATTGTCGGTACCGCGACGGTTGAAAAGGAATTCGGCAAGTGCCTGCAGGAAATCCTGGCCAGGCGATGGTCACCGGGCTTCATCCGCTTTGATTGTCTGAACGGGGCAGAGGACAATTTTGCCGCCATTTTGCAGGATCTCACCAAGACCCAGGCTGTGGACAGGATCCTCATCTTTGATCCGACCGGCAGACACCAGCCGGGTCTGCCGAGATATCCCGCCGGGGTAGGCACAAGCCGCCCGGGAGGGTGCACCGTCATCAGCTATTGCCGCACCTTTGATGAGGTCGAGAAACTCTGAGATTCAAAGCTTGTCCGCAAACAGGCTTTGAGGGGGATCGCGCCGGTCGGCCAGAAGATCGACATAGGAATAGATGTTGCCAAAGAGCGAATGCCTCTCCGGCCCGGTTATCACAAAATATCCTTGAGCTGTTTGCATTTCTTGAGATATTCACCGTGTTCTTCCAGCAGTTCACCGGTTTCAAGGACGATAAAGCTGCTGCCCGACTGCTCGACGATATATTCCAGTTCCGAGACCGGGGTGTCGGAGCCGCGAGGGGCAACCACAGCGCCCAGGGACATGATGGTCAGGTCCGTCACTCTTCAGGCATAGCGGTTGTCCGAGAGCAGCAGCACCCTGTCTCCCTTGCCAATGGCGCGTCGACGGAAGGCCCAGGACAGCAGCAGGACGTCCTCGAAGACCTTGCCGTAGGTCGCTTGGCACTCCTCGTCTCCGGTGTTATATATATATAGGCGATGTTCTGTCTGAAGCGAGCAGTGCTGGTGGTCAGGACCTAAAAGAGGGTGGCAGGCGAGTCATATTCCGGGACGTTGAAGGGTTCAAGCAGCACCTGACTGTTCATGGTTTTTTCCCCCAGTGGACACCGATGGTCCCCAGCATGAACTTGCGAAAGCCGACGCTTAAGAATCCGGCCTCCCGGAACAGGGCGGCAAGCTCTTCTGCCGTATGAAAATCCATTGTTGAACCGGTAAGATAACTATAGGCAGCCGCGTCTCTGGCGATGAGTCGTCCCATAAAGGGGATGCCGAAACGGAAATAGAAGCGGACAAGGGGCAAGAGCATATTGCGGGCCGGTGGGGTGGTGTCGAGACAGACCACCCGACCACCAGGCCTCAGGACCCGCCGAACCTCCTGCAGTACCCGCAGGCTGTCGTCAACGTTGCGCAGGAGATAGCCGAAGGTCACCGACTCAAAGACGTTATCGGCAAATGGCAGGGCGTTGGCATCGCAGGCCTGCCAGTGAATCTGTGCACTGCTGAAGCGTTTTCGGGCCTCCTCCAGCATATTCCGGGAGAAATCAGCACCGATCACCCGTGCTTCGGGATAGGTTTGCTGCAACAGGGCAGCGATATCCCCCGTGCCGGTGGCCAAATCAAGCGCCCAACCCTGGCCGGGGTCTTCCACCTTCTGCACGACAAACCGGCGCCAGCGCTGATCCTGTCCCAGGGTCATCACCCGGTTCATCAGATCATAGCGGCCGGCGATGGCATCAAACATCTTCTGTACGCCAGGACCTTTGCTCACCCTTGCCTCTCTTCAGAAATATCTTGCAGCAGCACCGATGCGTTCTTTGTTAACAGGGGGCAAATCCCGGTGTCCGCGGGAAGGGAATCGCCTCTCTGATATTGGCCATACCGGTCACAAACTGGACCAGCCGTTCAAAACCGAGACCAAATCCGGCATGCGGCACCGAGCCGTAGCGGCGCAGATCGAGATACCAGCTATACTCCGCAGGGTCGATACCGGCGGCCCGCATTCGCCTTTCAAGGACATCATAGCGTTCTTCACGCTGGCTGCCCCCGACAATCTCACCCACACCCGGCACCAGGATATCCATGGCCGCCACGGTCTTGTCGTCATCGTTCACCCGCATATAGAAAGGTTTGATGGCGGCCGGGTAATCCGTGACGATCAGCGGCCGCTTATAGACCTCCTCGGTGAGATAGCGTTCGTGCTCCGACTGCAGGTCTATACCCCACAGCACGGCAAACTCAAAGGTCTTTCCGCAGTGCAGCAGCCTCTCGACCGCCTCGGTGTAGGTGATATGGGCGAATTCCTGCTCGGCAACGCCGCGGAGTTTGTCGAGCAGACCCTTTTCGATGAAACGGTCAAAGAGCTCCATGTCCTCGGCACAGTTGTCCATGACATCGGTCAGACAGTACTTCAGCATCTCTTCGGCGAGGCGCATGTTGCCGCGCAGATCGCAGAAAGCCATCTCCGGCTCGATCATCCAGAACTCGGCCAGATGCCTGCTGGTATTGGAATTTTCGGCCCTGAAGGTCGGCCCGAAGGTATAGACATCGCCCATGGCCAGGGCATAGACCTCGGCCTGCAGCTGGCCGCTGACGGTAAGGCCGGCCCGGCGTCCGAAGAATTCCTCTTCCGCGTCGCCCTTGCCGGTTCCGACATGCGGTCTGGCGGTCGTCACCTGGAACATCTCACCCGCCCCTTCGCAGTCACTGGTGGTGATGATCGGGGTATGCACCTGAATGAAGCCGCGTTCCTGGAAGAATGTATGCACGGCAAAGGAGAGACGTGAACGGACCCGGGCAACAGCCCCCAGGGCATTGGTGCGGGGCCGGAGGTGGGTGATTTCCCGCAGGAATTCAAAGGAGTGCCGTTTCTTCTGCAGGGGGTAGGTTTCCGGATCGGCCCAGCCGACGACCGAAACCCGGCCGGCCAGCAGCTCCACCGCCTGTCCCTTGGCCGGAGAGATCTGGAGTACCCCCTCAATCCGGACACTGCAGCCGGTCGTCAAGCGTTTTATATCCTGCTCGTAATTCTCAAGATCTTTATCGGCAATCACCTGGAGGTTGGCCAGACACGAACCGTCATTGACCTCCAAAAAGGAAAATCCGCCGGTATCTCTCCTCGTCCGTATCCAGCCTGCAACCTCGATCTTTTCGCCGGTTGGCGACTGGCTTAACAGCGTATTGATTCTCAAATGCATAGTCTCACCTAATTAATTTGGATGATCCCCGGAAGAGTAGACAACCATCTCGCCCTTGCCGGGCAGATCTGCAGCATCTTTACCCGTCAGATCGGCGATATGCCGACCGACGACGGGGCATTTCACCGTCAGGAGAAAGAAGATCTCCCGCTCTACCTCGGACAGGGTCTCGAAGTTGCCCTGCCCCTTCGATATCACCAGATCGGCCTCGGCAAAACAGCGGAGAAATTCAGGCGAACAGTCCGGCAGAGGGGTGCCGGGACAAGCCGTGCCGTTGGCTACAATGGTGGCGTACCGCCCGAGTCCGCAGGCCATAGCGTCTTCTGCGAGGGCATCGTTGATGATCGGCCCGCTCTTCACCGCCACAGTCAGCTCAAGACCGTACCCAGCCAGACACTCGAGAACGAGCAGATCGTACACGATCTCGCCGCAATTATCTGCGAGGTAAAGGACCGTGGCATGTTTTCCCAGACCTGCCACCTTCTGCAAAAGCAACTCTGTGTGATCGATGATCGGGGCAGCAATGCGACATCTGGCAAAGGCCGCCCCGATATCAAAATTTTCCGAGGCCCCGTAGTCGATGATATTGCCGGCAATAGCAAATCGAAGCGCCGCAGCGAGTGGGATATCCGCCTGACACACCTCTTTTCTGAGCAGAGGCAGAATCTGCAGGGCCTGCTCGTTGCTCTTCATCTTGACCTCCAGATAGGGGTCGCGGCAGCCGGTAACCTCCGCTATGGCGGCATAGATTTTGATCGCATTGGCAGGAGGGGTCTGCTCCATGTCGAGCTCCGGCAGCAGGGCGGCCACCGTAGTGACCACGGTATATTGCCTGTCGGCCGGAGCCGAACACATCCTGGCCACCTGCAGGGCCTGCCTGAGATAGCAGGGCAGGCAGTCAACAGAGGTTTTCATAAAAGATACCCTTCACGCACATTGCGAAGCGAAGCAAAGATCGAGGCCTTCGCCTCCGGCTCCTGCTGATAAATCTGGGCGAGGATCTGCCGTACCCTTTCTCTGCGGGTATGGCCTGCGAGCGGACAGAGATTATCCACTGCTGCAAGACCGATTCTCTCGGCAAGTTCCACTACCTCTTTTTTTTCAAGATAGGCCATTGGTCTAATCAAAGCAAGCTTGCCGCCGAAGAGCTCCTGTTTCGGAACCATGGTGGAGATATTGCCGCTATAGAGCATATTGAGAAAAAATGTCTCGATCAGATCATCCTTATGATGCCCCAGGGCAATCGTCGTACAACCTCGCTGCCGGGCGACATCAAAAAGCTGACTGCGCCTGTTTCTGGCACAACGGAAGCAGGTCCTCTCTTCCACCGCCAAAGTCCAGGCCTTTTCAACACAACAGTTAATACCGATTCCTGCGAGTTGTCGGCTTATCAGGTCAACAGGTTTTTGCCCCTCAGGATGCAGCCGCCAGAACTCGTTGTCAACCGTGACTGCCTGCAAAGTATAGTGTATCGGGGCTTTTTTCTGCCAGAATTTCAAGAGCCAGGCGAGGACCAGACTGTCTACACCACCCGAGACTGCAACCAAGACCCGGTCGCCTTCAGCCAGCATCGCATAGTCGTGCATGGCCTGGCCTATCCGGCGGTTGATATGAGGGGGAAGAATATGGGAGTCCATCATGGGGACATTCCGGGATACTGACAAGAAAACAAACGCCCGCCGGCTTGCTTGGCACAATACCGCGGGCGTTATATCACAAATCAGGAGGGATGAATGTTTATTTTTTCAGATACGGACAGTTGGCGAGTCGATCATGGATGCCGTGAGTGACCAGATTCTCGACACTCACCCATTTGAATCCACGACTCTGAGCCTTGTTGAAGGTGAGGATGTTACTGAACAGCGATTCCTGGGTCTCATCAAAATCCGCTGACCACAGCACTGCCTTGGTCTTCACGTCAATCAGTCGCATCTGGAACGAGGCGGATGCAGGCGACTCGGCGGCAAGCTCTCCCCCTACCCTCTGGCGATAACGGCTAACCGTAGTCATGAGCACGGCATCACAGTGCAGGACACTGCCAAGGTGTTTGATGACGTCAGTAGCAGCATACTCGGATTTCTCATTCATCAGGTCTTCAATCTGCCCGGGAGAGAGGACACGGACATTCCTGAAGTCAGTCGTTTCCTGGGTCATGGTGATATCGACGAGATCGGCGCCTTTTCTGAGGTTTTCTTTCCCGTCAGAGCCTGCACCTCCGTCCTTGCCGGAAAGCGCCTCGGCCGGCAGCACCACTATGGATGTCAGGGGCTGAATATTTTTCGCCGAGGTATCCGCCCCGCCACCGGTTTTAGCGGAGCAGGACACGAGGGAAACCAGCAGACCACAGAGCATCACGAGAGTGAGGGTATTGCATGATATCTTCACAGAAAACCTCTTTTAAAATCATAAGTAATATCAACACTTTCCTAATATTTTCACAGACATCCCTTGGAAGAAAGTGCGCCACGAACCTGATGAGACAGACCGGAGGCCTGATCCATGGCCCTGGCCAGTCCTTTAAAGACCGCTTCTATAATATGGTGACAGTTGTCGCCATGGATCATATCAACATGCACTGTAACACCTGCATGTTGACTGAATGCCCGTAAAAATTCCTTGCCGAGACTGGTGTCAAAGGTCCCGATTTTCTGATCGGTAAGGGCAACCTGGTAATGGAGATATGGCCGGTTAGACAGATCGACCACGACCCGGATCAGCGCTTCATCCATAGGCATGTAGCAACTGCCGTATCTGCTGATACCGGCCTTTTCCGCGAGAGCCTTGCTGAAGGCCTGCCCCAGGCAGATGCCTATATCTTCTACGGTATGATGATCATCGACCTCGGTGTC
The DNA here is from genome assembly GCA_031407875.1 of Desulfobulbaceae bacterium. GTDB lineage: Bacteria > Desulfobacterota > Desulfobulbia > Desulfobulbales > Desulfocapsaceae > Desulfoprunum. The sequence continues at coordinate 9,402 of JANOIV010000043.1, forward strand.
GCCCTTGGCGACAAGAGTCAGATCAAAAAACCCGTGCACCGTAAAAAGCGTCAGCATATGATCAAGAAATGGGACCCCCGAATCGACCTTGGCCTGGCCGCTGCCATCCAGGACCAACTCAAGCCGAATCTCCGTCTCCCTGGTCTTTCTTTCTACAACAGCCGCTCTTTTATCCTGTTTTTCCATGGTTCTTTCCCTGAAATACGACTCCTTGTCACTTCATCTCCGGCAGAGCGAACTGCAAGATGATGCCAAAACGAAGTTTGACATTTGATTTTTGGCAAGGAATCTGGTATATAGTGATCTGACATATTACTCTATTGCCACAAAAGCATCTCTATTTTTTCAGGGAAGTGACCAATAAAAAAAGTCTGAAACATCAGGCCAGACAGTTTTTTTATTGACACCCTCCGTGTGATTATGTAAATAGGGGCCTGTTTTGACAAAAACAAAAAGCGGGAATAACTCAGTGGTAGAGTGCAACCTTGCCAAGGTTGAAGTCGCGAGTTCGAATCTCGTTTCCCGCTCCAGATAGACTCTAAAAGGTTCGACCTGGTTCGAGCCTTTTTTTATTAAATGAATGTTGAGGAACACAATGAAAACCTATCTTGCTCCGGTCAACGAGATCGAAAAAAAATGGTACGTTGTCGATGCTGAGAATAAGGTGCTGGGACGTCTCGCATCAGAGATTGCCAGCCGGCTCCGCGGCAAACACAAACCCACCTTTTCACCA
>JANOIV010000048.1:0-31182 GCA_031407875.1 Desulfobulbaceae bacterium
AGGCCGGCGAGGTTGTTGGCGTTGTCGCTGATACGGCGGGCAGAAAGAACCGAATGCCCGCCCATCTGCATATTTCCCTGATGAAGATACCTCAAACGGTTTCGTTTGAAGTGCTGGACTGGAATTATATCTGCAATTCCGCTAATGTTGAACTCGTTGACCCACTGTCGATGATGCGCTGTGAAGCGGTGAAGATTCATACGAAAAATCTCTGGCAGGGAAATGAACAGGCAACGTCATGAATTGGCTTGATAAAATCCCCTATTCTCTGCTCATAATTCTGTCGCTGACACTGGGGCTTGCGCCTTTTGCGCCTATGCCACATCTTGTCGAAAAGATGACAATGCTCCTCGCCGGCGAACTGGTGAGACCAGTCGATATCTTTGATCTGATAATGCATGCAAGTCCGCTCGTGCTTCTGATCGTGAAGATTGGGCACACATTAGTGTCCACCCGGAATGCCTAACTCTTTCTGCTGCGACAATGGCAATGATCCATCATGCGATACGGCATCGATCATTTCGGCAGAGATGTATGCCTTTTCATTTCTGGCTTGGTTTGCGATTCTCGTATCACTACTTCCAATGATACATTGGCGTACTCCTTGTTCTTCGGCTTGTAAGTTTGCGCTCATGTTGGGCGAACCCAGCCGGGAGCTGCTCGGCTGGCTCGCTCCAAACCCCCTTTCTCAGGCATTACAGAGGCTGAAAGGTAAATTTCTGCCCCCCGACGGAAAACTCGTACATGAGACCGCCCTTGGCATGCACGAAGGTGGCCATGCCTTTTATATATTCGGTTTCAGCTTGGACGCCGGTCTTTGGGCCGGCACTGGCGCCGGCACTGGCACCGGCGGTTCCGGCCCGGGCCTCAGCTCCCGCCGTTATGGCGATCGCCTGGGCGGTGGCGCCGAATTCGAAATTGCCGCTGGTGAATTCATCGTAGGCCCGCTTGTCCTGGAAGAAGATGATTTCACTGAAAGCTTTGCCGCCGATTTGGAATCCGATCGATCCCTCAATTACCGTTGATTTCCCCGTTACTTTGCCACCGCGGTAGACCTGCCCTTTACCGTAGGAACCGCCGATTACATAGCCGGCCTTGCCGATGGTTGGAAAGACTGCGTAGCCATATGAATTATTGAAGAACTTTGCCACGGCAGGCGAATCCCGAAATACATTGGTGGTGCTCGAATAATCCGCCATCCGACCTGCGACGGCAACGGTCGATATCCCAAAAATAAAAGCGACAATTAATAAACCCGTTATTTTTTTCATCTCCGTCCTCCTTTCGATGTTACGGTTTTTGCCGGATCAATGATCCTCCAAAGCAAATTTTGTCAAACCAAAACTCCTATGATGCGTGAAAATAATTTGCCTCCCCGTGCCGTTATCATCGCCCTTAGAGGCAAATGCCATGCGTGATCCCAAACAAACCTGCCTGCTTTCACTGCATATCGCGCCGCTCATACACCCACGAAGAGACATCACGTCAAATGGTAGAAGCCCCCGTTTATCGGAGCGTTACACCGGCAGGTAGGTGATTACCGAGAACATCACGCCCTGCGGGTCCATCAGCGTGGCGAACCGCCCGACGTTCGGGATGTCGGTCGGTGGCATCAGCACCTTGCCACCCAGTTCTTCGGCCTTGCGTGCGGTGGCGTCCACATCATCGACGGTGATGTAGACGCCCCATTGCGGCTTGATCTCGCCTCCCGGACACTGGGTTGACATGATCCCGGCGACCCGTTCTTCCCCGACTTTCGCCAGAGTGTATGACATCCCCTCCACCGGAGCCAGTTCGGTGGTCCATCCCAGGAGGGTTGTATAGAACTTCTTTGCCCCTTCCACATCGGTTGTGGCTAGCTCGGCCCAACTGAAAATGCCTTGTTTGAATACGTCTGCCATGGTCTTTTTCCTCTTTTTTTCGATGATGGAATCACGGAGGGGTGACCTCTACTTGATTCCGGTCGAATGCCGCAGCATATTGATAATGCCTTTTTAAGTTGCACGGCCTCTTGGAACGACGTTAAAAATCATCTTGCACACGAATGGCTTTTACCTTGTGCCTTCCCCGGATACTGTTATCCAAAGGGCTTATCTTCTTACATCATGTCCCCCATCCATGTAATATCCTCCGCCCCTGTGCCGATCATGGCCTCCGCCCCTGTGATGTCCTCCGCCCCCGTCATGTCCTCCGTCCCTGCCATGGACGGGATATCCCACAAAACAACCGCCGAGAGATATAAGCATTGTCATTAATATCATTCCCAACATAATGATTTTCTTCATTTCATCCTCCTTGGTTAGTGTTTGTCGTCCACGTTATCGAACGGAGAAACTGCCGGCAACCACCTTGAATCGCCTCATTCTGCTTCTGCCAATATCGGATATTGCAACGATTTCCTTTTTGTAACGATAAACATTTGGCTTCCCCAACGCCAATAGCTTTCGCAATTTCCCCCATAGCAGTAATGAAGTCTCGGTGATGGGGGTGGAGCGAAGGTGCAACAAATTCAATTAATGCGATTGTGCTGGCGAGTGTATATCTGAGCCAAGCAAACCCCGCACTTGACCTCTGGCTGGTTTGAAACTCAATATTTCCGTTTTGTTTTACCTTCCTGGTCCCTGGTTTTTTACTCCGACAGCCCTTTGTAAACAAACTCAGGTTTCTGTATCAGGTGGTGTTTGCCAGCCCGAGCAAGTGCTTCTGCTTCGTCCATGGCCTTATTTATCTCACGGCGTGACTGTTTTACCTTCCATTTGTTATGGCGTCTCAGTTGCGGCCGTGTGAGGCTGTTAGGATCTGCACCGGCTTTGAGTTGGGTAATATACTCGATTGCTTTCAACTGATTCCGGGTAATAATCGCTTTGGAAGCACCATATACCGGTGAGGCTAATAGCTGGAAAACTATCGCAGCTACCATCAGCCACCTAAATGTTATATTCATGATAGTTGCTCCAATGGAATTCCTTGATTTCACGAGGTGAGTTACTTGCTTTCCCGGCATCCTCTGCGGTCTGTCCGGCTTTTCATGTAATAAGATGGACTTCAATAGCTTAGAAAATAATCATTTTGAGGTAGATTGGAAAAAATGGAGACCAAATATGGAAAAATAAACCGACATGTGATTTCAGCAAGGCATTGTCGAGAATGGCTTTTTAAGATTTAAGCCCTTTGAGGTTAGAAGATGTTTGCCTGACAATTCCCAGTTTATTTTAAATAAGCATGTTTGGCTGTAATTTCAGAAGCTTGACGGCTTATTTTATTAAGTCACCGTGGTTTCGAGGTCCAATTGCCCAGAGTTGAATCCCGATTTTTTTACCGCTCTTGTCACTGCCTGACATTTCCGACCAAATAACTGAGGGTAGCCGTTCAGCTGGAGGCTGTATTGTTGTGGCATAGAAGGGTTAAAAGAGCGGGGATGGGTGTTTGAGAGGAAGGGTGGGTTCTCAGGTATTCTCAGTCGGGGAGAATACCTGAGAAATTTTTTTGTGGGTGAGTCTCAGGGCAGGTTGGCCAGAGTAGTGGCCTTGATGAAGGCTTGTTCCATATCCGGCAAATGGGAAATGTCTGGGACTACCTGGATATATTGGACAATTCCTTGCTTATCGACGAGGATGACTGATCGTGCAAGCAGCCGCGAGCTCTCGATGAGTAGCCCGATTGACCGGCCAAAAGCCCCTTCTTTATAGTCTGAGAGATATTGGACGTCCTCCAGTTTTGCTTCTTTGGCAAACCGCGCCTGGGCGAATGGAGTGTCACGGCTTATGGTAACCCGTTTGACTGTTGTCGGCAGTTTATCGCCTTGCTCTCCGAGATAATGGGTTTGTGCCTCGCAAACCTTCGTATCGATGGATGGAACGATACTGAGGAAAAGAATGCTGCCCTGGTAATCATTCAGGTTGACTGCCTTCATTGTTGCAGCGTCAACAAGGCTGGTGTCCGGCAATCTTTGCCCGACTTCGATGCCGGTGCCTGTTAGAGCTAATTTCTCACCCTGCCTGGCTACCTGGGTTCCGGGGACGGAGCTCTCCGAATCGATAGCAAGAGGGGCCTGTTTCATCGTGCAGGCGCTCAGTAATAGTGCAAGGGTGAGGCCCACTGAGAAAAAGTTAAAGAGCTTGAGCATGGTATACCTCCCATGTGTATGTATATGTTTTTCTGAGCCTATTGTATACACCGCTGAGTGTCAGGCCTTTTGGCTGCAATGGTGCGTTGTGCGGCAGGATTTTTACACGGTGATAATGTGTCGCTGGCATTTTTATCCATAAATGGCTCCCGCAGATATAACGCTAATGCTGAATTTAATTTGGTCAACGCAACGCTCTACCATTCGAACTGGGGCTTATTTTGGTGCCTCTTGTGGTGAAGAAATCATGTCGTGCCGAACGAGACCCATAACTTTGGAAATCCCGTTCATGGTGAAGAAATTGGTGATTGTCAGCCAGTGGTTAGTGCCTACGATGGTAAGCAGATTCTGTCATGAAAAGTATTGATACTTCCTGCTTATCCTTTATCTGACATATAACCGCCTGAGTACAGGCTGAAGGTAAACCGTTACTCGCAACGTATCAGAGCGAGTAACGGTTTCTACAGCTCGCAATCTGTCCCAACCTGATCCCCCTCTGCAAGGTCTCTTATCCAACTCCAAATCAAGCGGTCATTGGCGGCCGCGCGGTGCGACTCCTCGCCGTACTTCTATGTACTGTCTCGTCGCTGCCCGCTTGCCTTCGCGTTCTCATCTTGATTTGGCATTGGCATTACATCTTGCCCCGGATGGCCTCGCGGACCTGACCATCACCGAGGATTTTCTCTATAACATCGGAGAGCTGCACGTTGAGCATGGCCTCAAGATCCGGGATATCCGGCTTGGTTGCCGTTTCCTTGCTGGCCTCACGGTTGTAATCCTTGGTCAGGGCCGAGCCGCTGTTGTTCACCGTCAGCCTGAGCTTGCTCCTGGCCTCGGAATTATACAGCAGGCCGCTTTTCGTCTTGGTCACCGTGACCACCATCTCTTCAATCGCAATGGTCACCATAACAGTTGAGCGGCCAACGCTGATCAGCCCCTGTTGACTGAAACCATCCGCCAATCGTTCGGCCATCAGCACCTGCGGCGCGACCTGGTTGAGCAGCAGAGTCGAGGGCTCATTCTTGAAAGAATAAGCGATGACATGCTTTTCAAAACGATCATCCTTACTGTTGACCAAGATCTCAATACCCGGTGGATACACCCCCGACGGCTGATCTTCAAGTGTCGGATTGAGATTGACTTTATTCGGTAAGGTCGCGGCACATCCTGACAACATCACGGCGATGATCATGAGCAGCAGTCTTTTCATAAGGATCCCTCTCTTTTTTATGGGGCTTTTATAACCAGTTCCGTTTCTGAAAATCTCGGCCAGCACAACTGAAACACCTGCCTGACCTCTATGGTGCAAGCAGGTCGTATCAATCTCATAGCATATCTTACATATATCAGCCCAACTTTTCCAGCCAAACATCCACAGCCATTTAACAAGTATAGGTATTTCCATCTATAAGGCAAAATATCCCGCCGCTTTTTTTTAGTTGACCGGGCCAATGGGGCGATATCGAGGTTATCTCCTTTTTTTCTGGAGATTTTCTCTCTTGCCATATTCAAACATTTGTTTTATTCATTTGTTTTAAACAATCGTTTTATGCCAAGAATGACATGACAGAATATCCACAAACAACCAAGGAACGGATCCTCGAGGCGGCCGGAGACATTTTCGGCAGGGAAGGGTTTAAGGCAACCACGATCCGCAGGATCGCCGAGGCGGCCCAAGTCAACATCGCCGCCATCAACTACCATTTCCGGGACAAGGAAGGTCTCTATGCCGCAGTGCTTGAGCAGGTCTTTCATTCCGGTTTCAGCAAGTTTCCGGCAAAGATGGGAATAGCAGACGATGCCTCGCCGGAACAGCAGTTACGGGCCTTTATCAGGGGTATGTTCTACAGGCTCCTGAGTAATGAAGGTTGGGGTGGGGTTTCCGGCCAAGGCAGGTTGATCGCCCGCGAACTTCTCGAACCCACGCCGGCATTCGAGGCGGTTCTCGATAAATATATCAGACCCCATAAGGATCTACTGGCGACTATTATTATCGCCATACTGCACGAAAATCCCGGGCCCCGGATCCTGCTGCCCTGCGCTCTCAGCATCATCGGCCAGTGCATCTATTATGCCCTGGCGGCACCGGTCATTAAAAAAATTGCCGAGGATAATGTCCCTGTTGAACACAACCTCGACCGCCTGGCAGAATTCGTCTGGCTCTTTTCCCTGGGCGGAATTGAAAGAATTCGACAGGATGCTGCTCATGTTACTGACAATCTGCTGCTACCTTAACATCAATCCCGTTTTACCGTATAGAGGAAGCTATGAAAAAACGGTTACGACTCATCATCCCCCTTCTGATAGTATTGGCTATAGGAATCTCTATCTACGACCATTTCAGGAATTCCCGGGATAGCTCGGTTCTGACGATCTCAGGCAATATCGAGGTGACCGAGGCCCAGATGAGTTTCAAGATTCCCGGCAGACTGCAGAGCCGATTGGTGGACGAGGGCGACTCCGTTCGAACCGGGCAGCCCCTGGCACGACTCGAGAAGAGCGATCAGGAGATTGCCGTGGCCCAGGCCGAGGCCAATCTGGCCTATGCCCGGGCTGTGGTGGCGGAATTGCAAGCAGGCAGCAGGAGCCAGGACATCGAAGTTGCCAAGGCTGAACTGGACAAGGCCCAGGCGACGGAAAAATCTGCAGCCTTACAAGTGAATCAGGCCAAGGCCGATTATGAACGATATGCCGTGCTCTACCGGGAAGGGGGCGTCAGCAAAAGAATGTTTGAAACCTATACCAGCCAGTACGAGACTGCCAAAAATACCAGAGCTGAAGCCCACTCCCGGATCAGGCTGGCCACGGAACAACTCGATCTACGTAAGATTGGACCGCGCAAGGAAGCGATCGACCAGGCTCGGGCCAAGGCCAAGGTTGCGGAAGAGACCCTGAACCAGACCAAACAGCAGCTCAGTTATACCGAGATTGTCTCCCCGCTCGACGGGATGGTACTCAGCGCCTCAGCCGAAACCGGTGAATATCTCAATCCCGCCTCACCTGTCGTCACCCTGGGCCGGATCGCCCAGCCCTGGCTGCGGGCCTATATCAACGAGAAGGATCTCGGCCGGATACAGGTGCAGCAGAGGGTCTCGGTAACAACCGACTCTTTCCCCGGCAAGATCTACCCGGGGAAGATCAGTTTTATCAGCAGCCAGGCCGAGTTTACCCCCAAATCGGTGCAGACCTTTGAAGAGCGCGTGAAACTCATGTACAGGATCAAGATCGATCTGGAGAATCCGGCGGGTGAACTCAAACCCGGTATGCCGGCCGATGCGGTCATCGATCTTACCGCGCACTGAACGCCATCCCCTGACCATTTCGCAAAGGACCTATGCAGCCGCAATACTCCCAAGATAATGGCTCTCCGGCGATTGAGGCCAAAGGACTGGCCAAGGTCTTCGGCGAGTTCACGGCGGTCGAAGGTTTGAGTTTTCAGGTGTTTCCCGGCGAGATCTTCGGACTGGTCGGGCCGGATGGGGCCGGGAAGTCGACGACCCTGCGGATGCTGGCCACCATCATGGACCCGAGCTCGGGCTCGGCCCGGGTCGCCGGTTTTGATGTCGGCACAGAGGCTGCCCCGGTCAAAGAGCATCTGGCCTATATGAGCCAAAAATTCGGCTTGTACCAGGATCTTACCGTCCGGGAGAATATCGATTTCTATGCCGATCTCTACGGCGTGCCCAAAAAAGGCCGAAAGGCCCGGATCGATGAACTTCTCGATTTCAGCCACATGCGCCCTTTTATCCAGCGCCGGGCCGGCAATCTTTCCGGCGGCATGAAGCAGAAACTCCAGCTCATCTGCGCCCTTATCCACACCCCGAAAGTCCTCTTGCTCGACGAGCCGACCAATGGTGTCGATCCCTTGAGCCGCCGGGATTTCTGGCGGATCCTGCATAAACTCCTGCAGGAGAAGGTGGCTATTCTGATAACCACCGCCTATCTCGATGAAGCCGAACGCTGCGACCGGGTCGGCCTTATTGATCGGGGCAAGATTATCGCCATCGGCACACCGGACGAGATCAAAGGGCTTATGCAGGGCAGGATACTGACCATCAGGAGCAGCCAGGCCCGGAAAATCCTGGGTCTTCTCAAAGGCCATCTCGCCACCCTCAGTGCCAATGTCTTCGGGGATACGGTGCATCTGGTCTGCCGCGATATCGATGAAACCGAAAAGCAGGCCCGAATCCTCATCAACGAGGCGGGGCTCGTCTCTGACCAGATACAGGAAGCGCGTCCATCCCTGGAGGATGTCTTTGTCAGCGTCCTCGATCGGGACGGTGAGACTACAACCGGAGCGCAGCAGGACCAGAGCGCATTCTTCTCTGCCGACCGAACCGAAGCGGCAGGGGAAATCGCCGTGCAGGTGGAACATCTGACCCGGCGCTTTGACAGTTTCATTGCTGTGGATGATCTCAGTTTTCAGGTACAGCGAGGTGAAATTTTCGGTTTTCTCGGGCCGAACGGCGCCGGTAAAAGCACCACCATCCGCATGCTCTGCGGGCTGCTGCGGCCAAGTGCGGGAAGCGGCACGGTGGCCGGTTTTGATGTGATGTCCGAGGCCGAGAAAATCAAACTGCAGATCGGCTACATGAGTCAGAAATTCTCGCTCTATGAGGACCTGACCGTTGAGGAAAACATCAACTTCTATGGCGGTATCTACGGCCTGCACGGCAGCCGTCTCGACGGGCGTCGGGATTGGGCACTGGCGATGGCAGGACTTGTCGAGCACCGGACAAGCCTCACCGCTGTGCTGAGCGGCGGTTGGAAACAGCGTCTGGCCCTGGCCTGCGCCATCCTCCATGAGCCGCCGATCATTTTTCTCGACGAACCGACCAGCGGCGTCGACCCCTTGAGCCGCCGGCGTTTCTGGGATCTCATCTACAGCATGGCCGATCAGGGTATCACTGTTTTTGTCACCACCCACTATATGGAAGAGGCCGAATACTGCGACCGGATCGCCCTGATCTACGGCGGCAAGATGATCGCCACCGGCTCGCCCCTGGAGCTGAAGACCCGCGCCATGCACGATGAGATCATCGACCTGCGCTGCCCGGATCCCCAGGCCCTGATTGAACCGCTGCGCCTTCTCGCCGGGGTGCGCGATGCCTCAGTCTTCGGCTCGGGTCTGCATATCGCCACAGCGGATGCCAAAGCCGCCAAGGTGGAGATTGGCAGGTTTCTGCAGGAACAGGGGATAGTCGGAGCAACGCTGGAGACCATTCTGCCGAGCATGGAAGATGTCTTTGTCTCTCTGATCGAGGAGGTTGACCGCCGGAACGCGGGTCTCGATCTGCAGGGAGGCAGGCCATGAATCTGCGACGCCTGGCCGCCGTGGCCCGCAAGGAGACCCTCCACCTGCTGCGTGACTGGCGGAGTCTGACCCTGGCTCTGGCCATCCCCCTTATCCTCATCCTACTCTACGGCTACGCCCTGACCCTTGATCTGCGTCTGGTCCCGACCGTGGTCTGGGATCAATCCCGGACCACCACCAGCCGGGAACTGCTCAGTCTCTTTCAAAACTCACCCTATTTTTCGATCAGGGCCTACCATGACAACTACCGCGACCTGCAGCAGGCCCTCGACCGGGGCCGGGCCATGATCGCCATCGTCATCCCGGCCGATTTTGCGACCAAGGTACAGGCGGCCAAACCGGTGCAGATCCAGATCATCGGTGACGGCAGCGATGCCAACACCTCGCGGCTTTCCATGAATTACGCCGCTGCGGTCGGGGCGATCTTCGCCCGCACAGTCACCTCGGAGCAGATGCAATTCAAGGGCCGAGGGGAACTGAAACCACCGGTGGAGATGGTCCAGCGTTCCTGGTACAACCCCGATCTGCGCAGCCAGAACGTGCTTATCCCCGGCATCATTGCCCTCGTCATGATCGTCGTGGCGGCCATGCTCACCAGCACCACCATCGCCCGGGAATGGGAGACCGGAACCATGGAACAGTTGATCAGCACGCCCCTGCGCGCCCCTGAACTGATCTTCGGCAAGGTCGTGCCCTATTTCGTCATCGGCATGACCGACGTGGCCATGGCCGTGTTCATGGGCAAATATATCTTCGGTGTGCCGATTGTCGGCAATGCCGGACTGCTCTTTGCCATGTCCGCCCTGTTTCTGACCGGCGCCCTGTTCTTTGGTCTGACCTTGAGCATCGTCTTGAAATCCCAGGTCCTGGCCAACCAGATAGCCATCGTTGCCGGTTTTCTGCCGACCCTTCTGCTCAGCGGTTTCGTCTTCGCCATCGAAAATATGCCCCTGCCCCTGCAGATCATCACCTATATCGTCCCGGCCCGTTATTTCATCGCCATCCTGCGCGGCATCTACCTGAAGGGCATCGGCCTGGAGATTCTCTGGGCAGACGCCTTGTTCCTCGGCATCTATTCGCTCTTCATGATTGTCCAGGCCAACCGCAAGTTCAAATTCAAACTGGAGTAAGCGATGCTGCGACGTATCCAGAGGATGCTCATCAAGGAATTTCTGCAGATGCTGCGCGACCCGCGGATGCGGGTGGTGATCTTCGGCATCCCGGTGATCCAGATGACCATCATGGCCTTCGCCCTGACCACCGATGTCATGAACATCCGCACGGCCGTGCTCGACATGGACAAGACCCCGGCCTCACGCGAGCTGATCAGTAGGTTTACGGCCGGCAACTACTTCCGTATATCCTCCTATCTTCAGGCCCAGGAGGAACTGAGCGGCCTCCTCGACCATGGTGAAGTGCGGGCCGTGCTGCAGATCCCGGCGGGTTTCAATAAAGACATCCTTTCCGGGCAAACCGCCAAGTTCCAGCTCATCACCGACGGCACCGACAGCAACAGCACAGCCATCGCCCTCGGCTATGCCGGACTCATTGTCAACAGTTACAGTGATGCCAGGCAGACGGAACGTCTGGCCCGCAAGGGCATCACTGTTCCAACGGTCCAGATCGAGACCGTCAGCCGGGCCTGGTTCAACGCCAATCAGGAGAGTCGATTCTATTACGTCCCTTCGCTGATCGCCACGATGCTCTTTATATTCAGTCTGCTCCTCACCAGTATCGGCATCGTCAGGGAAAAGGAGATCGGCACCATCGAACAGGTGATGGTGACGCCGATTCGCGGTTTCGAATTCATCCTCGGCAAGACGATCCCCTATATGATCACCGGCTATATCTCGATGACAATCATGCTCTGTGTCGCCTTTATCGTCTTCGGGGTCCATGTCCGGGGCAGTCTGCCGCTGCTCTATTTTCTGTCCGGCATCTATCTCTTCGGCAATATGGGCATCGCCCTGATCATCAGCGGCAGCGCCGCAACCCAGCAGCAGGCCCTGCTCACCAGTTTTCTCGTGCTCATGCCCTCGGTCATGCTCAGCGGCTTCATGTTTCCGATCAATAATATGCCCGATCCGGTGCGCTATGCCACATTCCTCAACCCGATGCGCTGGTATCTCGAGATCCTGCGCGGGATCGTCATGAAGGATGTCGGCATCGCCACCCTGTGGCCGGCGATCGCTGCCCAGACCGCTCTTTCTCTCACCTTCTTAAGCCTTGCTGCGGCACGGTTCAAAAAAACACTGTCATGAAAACACTCCTCTTTGAGAAAAATATGACCAGATTGAGCATTGTCCTTTTGCTGATCATCTGTCTGCCCGGTTATGGGGTGGCTGGAGATGTACCGCAAAAGATCCTCAGCCTGACGGAGGCCGTGAGCATTGCCCTGAAAAACAACCCGTCGATCAAGGAAGCCGAGGCTGGAAAGGAAGGAGCTCGGGCAGATGTGCAAGGAGCAGAGGCGGATTTTCTGGTTGTGGCTTCGAGCCAGTACAGCTACACGCGGCTGGCAGAGCAGCCATTTCAGAGGGTGAGCGGGGTCGAACGCTTCGTCGGTGATGAAAACGCCCATCATTGGGATGTCACCCTGACCCAGCCCCTCTTTACCGGTTTCGCCCTGACCAGCAAACACCAGATGGCCAAGATTGCGGTCGACATTCAGGGACTGGAGCAGGAGCGGACGGCTATTGCCGTAAGCCAGGATCTCAGGGTTGCCTGGTTTGAAAGTCTTTTAGCGGTGAGACTCGCCAAGGTTGCAGAGGATAACACCGCCGCCCTTAGAGCCCATCGGCAGAACGCGCAAGGCTACTACAGACAGGGTATCATCTCACGCAACGACCTCCTCAAGGCCGAAGCGGTCCTGGCGCAGGCGATGCAGGAGAGGGAGCGGGCGACAGCAGATATCGAGATTGCCCGCTCCCGGCTAGCGACGATTCTCGGGAAAGATCTCGCCCCCGGCTACCGGCTGGAAGACATCAAGGCCATTGAGCCGGTGTCCTACGAACTGGAGGATCTGGCCAGCGAGGCGATGCTCAACAGCCCGGTCTTGAAAAGTTATCGACTGGGGCTTGAACAGCTTGATCACAACATCACGCTGGCCAAGAGTACCGCCTATCCGACGGTGGCCCTTGTCAGCAAATACGAACAAAACGGCAATGATTTGGCGGCTCAAACCAATGCCTATGCCAATGATCACAATGCCAGTATCGCCCTGACCGCCAAATGGGATTTTTTTGACTGGGGCAAGACTGACGCCAATGTGACGAAGCAGAAATCTGCGCAAAAGGCGCTGATGGAAAGGATCAGAGCGCTGGAAGATCAGACCCGGTTTGAGGTGAAACGGGCCTTCCTCGACCTCCATGTCGCCGACAAAAATATCGCTACAGCCCGGCTTGGCCTGGAACAGGCCAAGGAAAACTGGCGGATCACCGAACTGCAGTATCAAAACCAGGTTGCGACTTCCACGGATGTGCTTGATTCGAGAAGCCTGCTCAGTCAGACCGAAAGCAACTATTACCAGGCACTTTACGGCTACCGGATCGCCCTGGCACGACTGGAGCGGGCTGTCGGTCGGAGATGAAACGCAGGCTAAAAACAGACACCTGCTCTATCCTCAACCTCGAGAAGATCCTTGCCCTGGCGGAGGGTTTCATGGTAGGTTCCTGGCTCATTCAATGCGCTATTTGCACATAATTACTCATATTCTTTCAATTCATCTCCAATAGAGTTTCAGAAAACATGCCGTCCGGAACCCGTATCTTCCTCTTGCTGACCTGCGTCGCCATACTTTGGGCCTCTCCGGCCCATACCGCAGACACTGCGCCGGCAAAGTCCGTCGAACAGCGCCAGCAGACCATGACCATCGGCCAGGCGGCCGTCCTCGGCGTCGTCGAAGGCCTGACTGAATACCTGCCGGTCAGCTCCACCGGCCACCTTCTCCTGGCAGAGCGCATTATGGGTATCGGTGGCGATACCTTTATCTCAGCCGAGCAAGAGCAACGCACGCGGGATGCCACCGAGGCCTACACCATCTGCATCCAGGCCGGCGCCATCATCGCCGTGCTGGGTCTCTATTTTCGGCGGGTCCGCCAGATGCTGCGCGGGATTCTGGGGAGAGACCGAGACGGGCGGCAACTGTTTATCAATGTGGTCATCAGCTTTCTGCCGGCCGCACTGATCGGATTGCTGTTCAACAAGACGATCAAGGCCTGGTTGTTCGGCCCCTGGCCAGTCGTGGCCGCCTGGTTTGTCGGTGGTCTGCTGATTCTGATTGTGCACTGGCGGAATCAGAGGAGAACGGGCGACACTCGAGCCGGCCTGTCTCTGGAGGAGATGACCTGGAAGATTGCCCTGGTCATCGGCATCGCCCAGTGCATCGCCATGTGGCCGGGGGTAAGCCGCAGCCTGATTACGATCGTGGGGGGAATGGTGGTAGGTATGGCGCTGCCGGCGGCGGTGGAGTTCAGCTTTCTCCTGGGGGTTCTGACCCTGGGGGGGGCGACGGCTTACGACAGCCTCAAGCATGGACAGGAGATGCTGCAGACCTTTGACATCTTGCCACTGGTGGTCGGCCTGATCTTTGCCTTCTTCTCCGCGGTCATTGCGATAAAATGGATGGTCGCCTACCTGAACCGGCACGACCTGGCAATCTTCGGCTATTACCGGGTATTTCTTGCCCTGGTTGTCGCCGTGCTGCTGATGACTGAAGCGATCTGACCAAAAGTACGGTTTCCTCTGCAAAACCCTTTGGCACGATGAAGGCCTTTCGTGAGGTAATGTCGATGTTGAAAATAGATATCCCGGGTGGGCCAAACCTCCATCTCTCGCATCTGGTCCTTGATTTCAACGGCACCATCGCCACAGACGGCGAAGTGCTCACCGGGGTGCCTGAACGTCTTACCAAACGGCAGACCTGCTGCAGATTCATATACTCACCGCCGACACCCACGGCACAGTGGCCGGGAAACTGGCAGGCCTGCCCTGCCTCCCGGCGATCATCCCGGTCGAAGAACAGGATCGGGCCAAGCTGAACGTACTCTCAGCCCTCGACCCGCAAAGGGTCGTTGCCATCGGCAACGGTCGAAACGATCGAAACGATCGCCTCATGCGGCAAGGTGCGGCCCTCCTTGCCGCCGATCTGCTCTGTACCGATATCCATGATGCCCTCGATCTCCTCCTCCAGCCCAAGCGCCTGCAAGCAACACTCAGGAATTGTTAAAACAGGCGACTCACCTGATTAGCCACAGCATGGATCAACATCATTTGGGATACAGCGCACTGCACTGTCAGGGATCAGCACCGTTATCCGTTCTCCCACCAGAACCGACCGGCGCTGGTAAGCCTCGCGGGAGAGGCAGAAGGTAAGGTCGATACCCGCATCCAGATTCACCCTGATGCCGCCATCCTCCTCTCCCGTCCGGATCACCCGGCCCTCAACCAGGCTGCCGGCCTGATCGCCGCCGTTTTCTCCGGGGAACAGGATCTTCTCCTGGTCGATCCTCAGGTTGAATACAGGCTCCACCGGTATGAATTGAGATGGCAGCTCGATGGTCAACTTTCCCGCCAGCCGGCAGGAGGAGCGCTGGCGCCCCCGCTCGACCAGTTCAGCCTCAAAAACGTTGTCGACCTGGCTCTCGTTGATATGCCCATGCTGCAGGTGCAGACAGTTATGGGCCAGTTGCTGTTCCAGCGACTGGTAATGGGTGGAGAAGATGATAGAGGTCTTATCCTGCCGGTTGATACCAGCCAGGATATCAAGGATGATCTTCTGGTTTTCACTGTCGACATTGGCGGTCGGCTCGTCGCAGAGCAGGACTTTCGGTCGTATGGCCAGGGCGCGGGCCAGGGCCACCCGCTTAGTTTCACCGCCGGAGAGCCTGTCGGCCTCGGCCCGGACGAATTGCTCCATGCCAACCTGTTCGAGGGCCTCGCTCACCCTCTTTTTCCGTTGAAGGACCGGCATCTTTCGCATCTTCAGACCAAACTCGACATTGTCAGCCACCGTTCCAGTAAAAAGCAGGGGCGATTGGTCGACCATCACCACCTGCCGCCGCAGAGCGAGCAGTTCGCCTTCAACCTGCACGACCTTTTTCGTGCAAAAACGTATCTCGCCGGCGCTCGGCCGGTCGAGAAAGGCGAGGATCTTCAGCAAGGTGGTCTTACCGGCACCATTTGGTCCGGTGAGTGAGTAAATACGCCCGGAACGGATCGAAAGTTTCGGAATATCAAAAATCTTACGACCACCAAGGACCTTTTCCAGGCCGGTCAATTCATAGAGCATCTGTTCTGGTCCTTCCCTGAAAAAATTGGAAAAGCAGGTTAACACCGAAGGCAATGCACATCAGGACGACGCCAAGGGCGACGGCGAGGACATACTCCCCCTTGTCATATTCCAGGGCCATGGCGGTGGTCATGGTCCGGGTGAACCCCTTGGCATTGCCGCCGAGCATCATACCGATCCCCACCTCGGCGATCACCCGACCGAAGGCGGCTACCACCGCGGCGACAATACCAAACCTGGCCTCTTTGAAGATTACCAGGGCCGTCTGATATCTGTCGGCTCCAAGCGTCATGGCCGACAGACGGTAACGCTCGTCGAGCTTGCTCACGGCAGCAATGGTCAGGCTCGTCACCAACGGTACGATGAGGATGACCTGACCGATAATTATCGCTTCCTGGGTGTACAGCAGACCGAACGCGCCAAATGTTCCCCGCCGGGATATAAAGGCATAGACGACCAGGCCGATGACTACGGTGGGCAGGGCCAGAAGGGTATTGAGACAGGTGAGGACGAAGCGCTTGCCCGGAAAAACGGCCTGAGCAAGCAGCAGACCGGCGGGAATGCCGACGACTGCAGCGATGAGGGTCGAGAGAGAGCTGACCTTGAGGGATACCCAGACGATGAACAGCAGTTCTGGGTCGAATTGAATCAGCAGCATAACAGCCGACAGCATGCTGTCTCGTAAGAGTTCCATAACCTTGTCCAATCGGCGATTACTGCGGAACCCTCGGCAGAAAAGGTGTGGCCCTTTTTTCCATGCCGATAATTTCCCGCATAAAAAAGGGGAGAAACATCCAACACATTTCTCCCCTCCCTACCACTCTTTGTTTAAGTGGTGCTATTTGATCGCATCCGGAAAAAACAGCTGTTTCCCTTCAACCTTGTAATCGACAATTACCTTCTGCCCACGGGGAGAAACCAGCCAGTCGGCAAATTGCTGGGCCAGATCGTACTTGACATGAGGGAATTTTTTCGGATTGACCGGGATCACACCGTAGGGATTGGCCAGCGAAGCATCTCCTTCACAGAGCACTTCCAGATCAACAGCCGGTGTCTTCCCCCACTTGTAAGCGATATAGGTGCCACGATCGGCGATGGTATAGCCATTTTTCTCGTCGGCAAAGGTGATGGTCTTGCCCATGCCCTGGCCGATCGAGTAGTACCATGCGTCCGAGTTTTCCGGTTTCTTTGAAACGACCTTGGTCTCTTTGCCTTCGATGACCAGACTCTGGCTCGTCTCCACCAGTTTCAGAGAGGTTTTCGCCCAGATTGACTGCTCCTTGGTGTGGGTGCCGCTATCATCACCCCGGGAGATGAAGGGGGCCTTGCTCGCGGCGATCTTTTCCAGGGCGACAACCGGATCTTTTGCCCCTTTGATGCCTGCTGGGTCCGCCGCTGGCCCAATGAGCACGAAATCGTTATGCATGACGGCATAGCGCTTGGTACCAAAACCCTTCTCGACAAACTCTTTTTCTTTTTGCAAGGCATGGACAAAAACAACATCGACATTGCCATCCTGTCCATCCTTCAGTGCCGCCCCTGTCCCCTTGGCCAGGACCTTGACCGTGATGCCGGTATCCTTTTTGAATTCCGGCAGAAGTACGTCAAGAAGGCCCGAGGACTCGGTGCTGGTGGTAGTGGACATGGTCAGCACCTTGTCCTCTGCCATGGCAGTGCCAAAAAATGAACTGATCAACAAGCAAACTCCCATCATTGCGACTGTGCGTCGTGTCATAAGCTACTCCTTTTTTTTGAGATTATTGGGAAACAGCATTTTACCGCAGAATGAAATATCGTACCCCTCAAACGAGGCAGCGAGTTCTTTGAATGACTTTCCGTGCAGGAGACTGATGAAATCCTGGATCCCCTTTTCAAAGAAGCGCTCCCTGGCTATGAGCAGGTCATAGCGCTCCCAGCGCAGCGGCAGGAAATCCAGGTTCAGAAGACCTGCCACCGCCCTGATGGCAGGTGCGGCATCGGCCCGACCGGCCAGAACCTCTAGACCCGCCTCCATGTGCCGACCCACTTCCCGTCGGTATCCATCAATGGCATCCGAGGAGATCTCGGACCGGGCTATCTCATAGTCGAGCAGCAACCGGGTCCCTGTCCCCAATTGTCTGTTGACAATCCGCACACCTTTTTTGGCCAGATCGGCGATACAGGTTATCCCCTTGGGATTGCCCTTCTGCAGGAGAATCCCCTGCTCGCGTTTGCTGAAATTGACAAAGACAGGGGCCAGTTCCAATTCCTCATCGGCAAAGTCGAAGTTGTATTCCTCATTGTCATCCTGCAGCAGATGGCAGGTCCCGATATGGCAGAGCCCCCTTCTCAGGGAGGTCAGACCTCCCATGCTGCCAAGATTGGCAAAAAATACGGTGCCGAAACCCTCTTTATGAAACAGCGAAAGGGCCTTCTGCAGCAGCAGGTCATCACTCCCTGCCATGAGCAGAATACCTTCCTCGGCAGAACGCTCAACGCCCGTTCTCTTAAAATTGAGGACATGGGTATCGAGCCATACTTCGACCAGACGCCTGGGAAACAACCACTTGCCGGTTACCTTGGTGGCCGGCAGTCCCTTGTCGTTCACCAACGAGTAGACCATCTTCTCATTAATATTGAGCAACTGTGCTACTTCTTTAGTTGTCAGATATTTCTTATCTTTGGGCACGGTCATTTCTCGTCTTCGGCCTCCACGCTCAAGGGTTGCAGGTTAAGTAATGCCAGGCTGATCATGTATTCATCTGAAAAATTTCTGTCAACAAAAGAGCCGTAATATGCAAATTCAAACCATTAATAACCATAAATGACACACTCCGGATCCCTTTCCCGCAGGAATAACGAAAAATGCCCATTACTCACAACACGCGTGCTCCCGTTTCGTAATTGACAAGAGGACGCCGATGAATGTATGGTCATTTTTGTTTGGTTTTCGCATCCTCTGCCTGCGATATCTTCATCCCGGCCTGGCTTTCACGCCGGTTTCCCCAGGTCGCCGAGCCCGGGCAGACTGCCTGCATTTATCAAAAAAGAGGCGTATGGACGATACGAGACATGAGGAACAGCCCATGCTGCAGCCTGCGCCGGAAAAACATCACCAGGAAATCATCAACGATATCCTGAAGATTTCCCTTGAACCCTTTCAGCTCAAGGACCAGCTTGAGCACATCCTTGACTACCTCATCACCCTCCAGGGCTTCGATTTCAGCCGGCAGGCCGCCATCTTTCTTGTTGAACAGGATTCGGAGCTGCTCCTCCTCAAGGCAGCCAGGGGGTTTTCAGAAGACCAGACCATTGCCTGCAATGCTGTCCGCTTCGGCCTCTGCCACTGTGGCCAGGCTGCCCGAAAGGCTAAAATCCAATTTTTTGCCAAGGTCCCTGCCCTCTCGACATCCGGATTTGCCCCCGCCCTCCCCTGCGGGCACTATTGCGCCCCCATCATCCGGGACGAGGATGCCATCGGGATCATGGCCATCTATGTCACCGAGCGCCACCAGCCATCCCATGAAACTGAGCAGCTCCTCGAGGCCATCGCCAACATCCTCGCCACGGTGGTTGAAAATCAGCGCATGGATCAGCAGCTTATCAGTCTGGTCAATGATCTGAGGATTTCCATTATCAACCTGCGGGAAGAAAAAAAATTCTCGGAATCGATCATCCAGGGCCTCAATCACGGTCTCTTAGTGACCGATCTGCACGGTCATATCCTGAAAAGTAATGCTATAGCCCAGTCAATCCTCAGCCCCTTCTCCGCAGTCCTCGATGAGCAAATCCTCTCGAATATCATCGGCAAAGATGTCGCGGAACAGATGCTGGAGAGCAGAAGCATTCCCGCCGCCCGCACCGAGAAAGAACTGACCCTCACTGCTGCAACCGGCGAACAGAAGATTATCAGCTTTTCGGCAGTGCCGCGGGAAGACGCCAGAGGTGGTCAGGTAGGCCTGATCATCTCGCTCAGTGACATCTCCGAGCTGAAATATGTCCGCAAGGAAATGGAAAAGATGAACCGGCTCTCAACCGTGGCCGAAATCGCCTCGGCCGTGGCCCATGAAGTGCGCAACCCTCTGGCCGGTATCAAGATCATGGCCCAGTCCATTGAAGAAAATGCCGAGGATAATGAAGAGCAGCTCGAGTGTTCCCGCCGGATCATCAGGCAGGTCGACCGCCTCAATGAACTGCTCTCGGAATTTTTCTCCTACGCCCGACCGGTGGTGCCGAATAAGCGCCCCACCTCACTTGCCGCCATCCTTTCCGAAACGCTGCCTCTTATTCATAATAAGTTGATGCAGCTGCACATCGAACTGATCGATGACTACAACAATACTCTTCCCGCCATCATTGTTGATCCCAATCAACTGCAGCAGGTCTTTCTCAATCTCATTCTCAACGCCATCGATGCCATACGTGAACAGGGCCGGATCGAGATCTCCGCCAAGGTGCTTACAAAGAATAGGTTCCCGTTTTACAAGAAGAAATTCCCAAGTCTCTTGAATGACCACCAGTACGTTGTGGTGCACTTTTCCGACAACGGCACGGGTATGTCAGCTGAGACCGTGGAGAAGATATTCGAGCCCTTTTTTACCACCAAGAGCAGCGGAACAGGATTGGGGCTGTCAATTGTCTACAGGACCCTGCGAGAAAATGATGCCGCCATTGTCGTCGAGAGCACCGAAGGCAAGGGCACAACTTTTATCATGTTTTTCCAGACGGAAGGATACGCCGTTGTTGAAAATTAACTGGACCGGAGAAAGGTCGGGAACGGCATAAGGAGCCGGTCGCTCTTCGGCCATCCCTGGCCGTCGTAACGAAAATATGAAAATAAATATGTTATTTGGTAACGACTCCTAATGGGCGCCGTACTCATCGTTGACGATATGGAAGACCTGCGTTATTCCCTGGCAGGCCTCGTCAAAAAAGAAGGTTACAGTGTCTCCACCGCCGCAAACGGCGCCGACGCCCTTGAGATTGTCGGTTCGTCCATCATTGATCTGATCTTTCTCGACATCGGCCTCCCCGATGCATACGGCATCAGCCTGATCGGTAAACTCAAAGAAATCGCCGCGGATACCGATATTGTCATGCTCACAGGTCTCAATGACGCCAAGACGGCCGTTGACTCACTGCGGGCAGGGGCCGTGGATTATATCGTCAAACCCTTCGATATCATAGAATTCAGATCAACCCTCCACCGCATCATGCAGTCCCGGCTGATGGGCAAGAAGGCCCTTCTGGAGACCCGGGAGGTAGGGCTCGACAGGCTCGACAGAATTATCGGGGCTTGTGAGGTAATGCGCCGGGTCAAAGAGACCATCCTCATGGCCTCCGAGGTCGGCTCCCCGGTGCTCGTGACCGGGGAGACCGGCACCGGCAAGGAACTGGTGGCCCGTGCCGTCCACGACAGCCGCAGTCGACAGAGCGGGGTCTTCGTCAAGGTGGATTGCGGCACTCTCTCGGCCGGTCTCATCGAATCCGAGCTCTTCGGCTACGAAAAAGGGGCCTTTACCGATGCCAAAGGGGACAAGAAAGGTCTGGTGGAGGTTGCCAACGGCGGCACCCTTTTTCTCGACGAGATAGGCAATCTGCCGATCGCCCTCCAGCCCAAGCTCCTCCGCCTCATTGATGAATCGACCTTTCGCAAGGTTGGCGGAATTAAAGATATCCAGGTGCACGTGCGCATCATCGCCGCGACAAACGCCAACATCGAGGAAGAGATAGACCGGGGTGCATTCAGGGAAGATCTCTTCTATCGCCTCAACGTCATCCCCATCATCCTGCCGCCCCTGCGGGACAGAGGGGAAGACGTCCTGCTCCTGGCCAACTATTTTCTGCACACCCTCAAAAAAGAGCTGAAAAAGGAGATCAACGGCTTCACCCCTGCCGCCTGCCGGGAAATGCTCAGGCACGACTGGCAGGGCAATATCAGGGAACTGCGCAATCTCATTGAGCGCGAGGTCATTTTCTGCCGGACCGGCTGGATTGCCCTGAGCGGGCTCAACGCCCTGTCCGCTCCGCCTCCTCCAACTCGAAACCCGGAGATTGTCACCCTCCGTGAGATGGAAAGACAATACATCGAAAAAATCCTCAATCTCACCAATAACAATAAATCGAAGGCAGCACGCTTCCTCGGAATCTCCCGCACCACTCTGCGGGAGAAGATGCAATCTGATCAATTTCTGATCACCTGATCAATTTCCGGCCATATGGATCTGCTCAGGGTAAAGCCTGAAATACATCTTCTTGAGAAATTCGCTATAATTCCAAGATTATAAACATTTTCACACAAATCTCTTTTCTGGCATCTCTTTTGCAAATTCTTTATATCAGTCAGCCCAATACGCAGACATACGGCACAAATCCGGTCAATATCCATCCCGTTCATACATATCTGTCTCAGTGCAGCTGAGGCGGGCCCAACGAGGAGAGACGATGAAAAGAGTACTGGTAGTTGATGATGAAGAGGATATGCTCTGGATGTTGCAGAGAAACCTCAACAAAGGAATGCAGGATGTGGAAATCCTGGCAGCCAAGTCCGGCGAAGAGGCCCTGGCCGTCCTCAGTGACAAGAACGTCAATCTGGTTATTACCGACATCAATATGCCGGGAATGAACGGTCTCGACCTGCTCATTGAAATCAACAATCGCTATCCCCAGACAGGGGTTATCATCATGACGGCATATCCTTCAAATGCCTACAAGAATGAAGCGATGTTGAGCGGCAGCCTGCGCTTTATCGAGAAGCCATTCGACATCAACGATATGCGCAGGGCCGTCGGACAGGTGCTCAAGGAGAATGAAGGATTTCAAGGAACAGTCGAGGGGATTGAACTCATGGACATTGTCCAGTTCAACGGTCTGTCACGAGCGACGGCTGCCCTGAAAGTGACGACAACCGATCGTGAAGGTATGATTTTTTTCAAGAATGGTGAGGTTGTCCACGCCATGTGCGACAACGAGAGCGGCGAGAAGGCCTTCTTCACCATCCTTGGTTTTCAAGGCGGCACCCTCCAGAATATCAGAGGAGTGGAACCACCCATTGTGAGCATCAAAAAAGGACTTGAGGCCCTGCTCTTTGAAGTTGCCCTCAAGTCCGATGAGGATAAGGAAGCGAAAGAAAATCAGGTGGCATCAGCGCTCGATGATCTGGACAGCGATATTCTTGCGTCCGTTACGGGGCCAGCCATTCCGGTCGCGGGGGGAAACCCTTTTCCAAAACCTGCAGTACCCGGAAACCCTGTCAGCCCCCGGACTCAGAAAAATCCGGCAGCAAAAGAAACCAGAGCAAGCAACCCAACCAACGAACCAACATCTACAGAGGACCTCGCCATGACCAATATTCAGAAAATCCTGGCTGAATTCACCAATATTGAAGGCGTTCACACAGCGTGTCTGGTCGGCCGAGACGGTTTTCTGCTCGACAGTCTCGCCCGTACCGGCATCGATGCCGAAATGATCGGCGCCATCGCCTCCTCCGGTTTCGGTTCCGCAGAATCCATGGGCAACCAGTTGGGCCAGGGCAATTTGAGCATGACCATGTTCGAGTACAAAAATGGGCCGGTGATGTTTGCTCCGGTCGGCGAAGAGGCCTTTCTGGTGATTGTTGCCGATCAGGACACCAATCTAGGCTGGATCCGCATCGCAATCAAGAAAAACTCAAAAAGAATTCAGGAAATCGCCTCACTGTAAGCCGTTGTTAAAAAATAACTGGGCCCAGAGAAATACCGGGAACGGCATAAAGAGCCGATCGCTCTTCATCCATCCATGGCCATCGTAACGAAAGATGAAAAACGGACACCTTATTTCGTAACGGCTCCTAAATACAAGAGGCCGGGTTTATGGCAAACCCGGCCTCTTGTATTACTCACCCGCTCTATGTTGCCAGTACACATGTCCTGTCGAGGTCAATCTTGTCAATGGGCCGAAGGGACGGACAGCGGCGCCCTTACTGGAAATTCTTCCTATAGAACTCGGCAAACTGGGCGAACTGGACCTCGTACTTCTTGATCAGCATGCGGGCCTTGCCCAGCCATTCCTCTTTTGTGGTCATGACAAAAATAAAAAAAGGCTGGTCCGGCATGTGCCTGATAATAAAATGATACTGACTGGTGGTCACGAGGATGTCATCAACCTCCTCATCATCGGCCAACAGACTGATGGCCTTGGCGTTGGACCTGACTATCGAAGCGAGATAGGCAGAGGCGGCATCGGTCTCAATATCCGCCCTGCGCCTGACAGCTGCAATGGACATGCCGTCATCGACTGTGACAACAGCCGCCGCCAGTATGCCCGGCAGTTCTTTTGACATTCTCTCAATAAGACTCTGGAGTTTGCGTATCATAGATTCTCCTTATTCTAAGTGCCGGAAAAGGGCCCAACAATGGATGATTCATCCCTGATTCTCGTATCATACCATCTCTTTAGTATAATGTGAATACAGAATCGGCGATATTCCCTAAAACGTTCATGGAGCAGTCTTTCCCGCCATTTTTCCAAAGCAGAAGTCTGAACAGGGCATAGGCATGTACTCAATCGCTCTGACACAGCAGGTGAGCCGGACCCGTGCCAATATCTGATTGACAGTCACCGGCTGTGAAAGTATATCCTGAAGGCCGATGTCTTCGGCCAATAAAGGCCTCCTGCCCTGCCATTTTTCAGGAACGTCCCGATGCCCATCTACACTTACATCACCCTGACTCTGACCATGCTCCTCTGGGGTGGAACCTTTATTTCCGGGCGGATGCTGGCGGAAACCGTCGCCCCTGCCAGCGCCGCTTTTCTGCGTTTCGCCATCGCCTCCCTGGCCCTGCTGCTTATCACCCGCCTCATGACGGGGGGCCTGCAACGCCCACGGAGCGAACACTGGTTGTCGCTGATCCTGCTGGGTGCCACCGGGGTCTTCAGCTATAACGTCTGCTTTTTCATCGGCCTCAAACACATAAGCGCCGGCCGAGCCGCCCTCTTTGTCGCCTGCACACCTCTGGTCATCACCTTGCTGTCTCTCTTCTTCCATCGAGAAAGGATGCTGTTGCTTGGTTTCAGCGGAATTCTGCTGTCCCTTACCGGGGCTGTCTTCGTGATCAGCAACGGTCATCCGGCAGCCCTCATGCAGGGTTCGTTTGGGATCGGCGAACTGGCCCTTCTCGGCTGTGTTCTCAGTTGGGCCGCCTATACCCTTATCGGCCGGTCAATCCTGACCACCCTCACACCGCTGACTGCAGTCTGTTATTCATCGCTTATTGGGGCCAGCCTGCTGCTGATCCCAGCACTCCAGGCCGGCCTTATTGACACGATTCCTACCCTCACCCTGACCGACTGGTTCAACCTCGCCTATCTTGGTATAGGCGGCACGGCCCTCGGCTTCTCCTTGTACTACCAGGGTATTCAGAAAATCGGGGCAACCCGGGCAGGGATCTTCATCAATCTTGTGCCAATTTTCGCCATCCTGCTGTCCTGGCTGTTGCTGGAGGAATCGATCCGCTATTCGGTGCTGGCCGGCGGCCTTCTGGTCCTCTCCGGGGTTTCCCTCACCAACATCGCCGGGCGCAGGGCCGTGGAAAATCAGCGGGCTGGTGGTTCTCACCGCCCGTCGCAACCAAGGGTATAGACCTTTGCGGGCCGTAGTTCAAAGAGTCAGCAGGGCATCAGTACGCGTTGATCGGCAACAGACCGGATCAATCGGCGGCGGTCTTGTGGTTTTTCTCGGTATCCGTGGAAACGACGGCCCCAACGAGATCCAATGGATGGCCGACAAGGTCATCCATCTGCGGATCTTTGAGGACGACGAGGGAAAAATGAATCGCTCTCTGCTGGATCTCGGCAAAGAAATGCTTATAGTGTCTCAGTTTACACTCTATGGGGACTGCCGTAAGGGCAGAAGGCCAGGATTTTCAGAAGCTGCTCCCCCGGCCCTTGCCGAACCTGTCTACCAGCGTTTCATCGAAGAGGTACAAAAATGGGGGATCCCTGTCGCCACAGGCAGATTCCAGACAGCCATGGAGGTGGAACTGGTCAATGACGGCCCGGTTACCCTTCTCATTGATTCTGAAAAACGCTTTTGATCGCTCTTTCCGGTCTTATAAATGACCACCTAATCTGTCACACCTACAGGATGGACGAATGACATTTACAGCAGGAAATTCCTATTCGGGCTTTACCCTAAAAAAACACCTCTTCATTGATGAAATCAGTTCGGACGTCTTCCTCTTCGAGCATGATGTGCTCGGTTGTCCGCTGCTGGCCATAAAAAACGGCGACAACAACAAGACCTTTTCCGCCGCCTTCAACACCGTCCCCACCGACTCCACCGGCGTTGCCCATATCCTTGAGCATTCCGTACTCATGGGCTCAAAGAAATATCCGGTCAAGGATGTCTTCGGCGAGATCCACAAGGGAGGACTGATGACCTTTCTCAACGCAATGACCGGCGCGGATATCACCTATTATCCCTTTGCCACCCGCAATCTGAAAGAATATTTCAATATCATGGATGTTTACTGCGATGTGGTCTTCAACCCCCTGCTCGACCGGAGCACCTTCGAACAGGAGGGCTGGCATTACCACAAGGAGGATGCCGAGGGACCCCTGCAGTTCCAGGGCGTGGTCTACAACGAGATGAAGGGGGCCTTTTCCGACCCGATACGGCTCATCTTTTTCCATATCTTCGCCGGCCTCATGCCGGGTTCGACCTATGCCCATGAATCGGGAGGAGATCCGAAAAATATCCCGGATCTCAGCTATGAGGCCTTCTGCGAATTTCACAGCCGTCATTATCATCCGTCCAATGCCCTCTTCTTCGTCTACGGTGATGCCCCCCTGACGGATGAACTGAAGTATCTGCAGGACAATTTCCTGGCTTCCTTTCCGACCCCGGGGACATACTGCGCCATTGTGGAAGGCGAAAAGGTGACCGAGCCGGTGCATATCACCGACACCTATGCCGTCGATTCCCCGGAGACCACGGAAAAGACCTTCCTGGCCGTCGGCACCACAGTCGGCACCGTAGCTGACAGAGAGCAGAACGCCGCCTTTCAGATCATTGCCAACATCCTCTTTAACTCGGATGGTTCTCCCCTCAAGAATGCCATCGTTTCCAGTGGCCTGTGCAAGGATTTCGGCGGTTTCTACATATCCTCCTCCTGCACTCGGACCTTCATGATCACCTATCTGGTGGGAAGTGAGGCGGAGCACAAGGAAAAGTTCCTCGACCTGTACACAACCACCCTCGCCGATATGGTCAAACAGGGGTTGGACCATGATCTGGTGCTCTCGGAACTGAACAAATACGAATTCAGTTACCGGGAAGAATCGAGCAAATCCCAGAGAGGACTGGATCTTATCGGCAAGGCCACAACGGCCCTCAAATATGATCTTGATCCCTTCGAAGGCCTGATGGCCGAGGAACTTATCGCCTCCCTCCGGCACAAGGCCCTGAATGAGGGGTACTTTGAAGAACTGATCCGCAAATATCTAATTGAGAATAACTCGACGGTGACCATCACCCTCATTCCCGATCCGGGCAAGCTCGCCCGCACCCGGGAGAGCGAAGAACAGCGACTCCAAGACCATGCCCGCACCCTGGCTCCCGCGGAAGAACAGCAGCTCATCGAACGGACCCAGGAACTGATGCGGATGCAGCAGGCCCCCAACGATGTGCAGACCCTCGCGCTCCTCCCCCAGCTCTCGCTCGCCGATCTGGCTATCGATATCGATTTTCATTCGGTCAGGCAGACCGAGATGTTCGGCCAGGAGGCACTGGTCAGCGAGCTCGATACCAAGCACATCTCGTATATCGACATCGGTCTGGATTTTTCCTGTTTTCCGGCAGATATGCTGCCCTGGCTCGATCTCTTCGGCACCATCGTCACCGAGATCGGCACCGGCAAACTCGATTACATGCATTTTGCCAAGGAAATAGCCACCTGTACCGGCGGCTTTTCCCATTCTCTTACGACCTACAGCAAAAAGGCAGAGACCGACAAGGTCCGTCCCGTGCTCTGGTTACATGTCAAATGCCTGCCGGAATATCTGGAGAAGAGCCTGCAGCTCGCTGCGGAAGTGCTCTCAGACATCTCCTTTGCCGACCGGACCCGCATCCGCGAGATCGTCGGCCGCGAATTCGCCTGGGCGGAGCATTCGGCCCAGAGCGAGGGCTACAGTCTGCCCTCGGCCCGAGTCTTTGCCCATTTGAGTCTGGCCGGACGATATACCGAGATGTTCAACGGCTCGACGGCCTATCTGGCGGTGAAAAAACTCGCCATGAACTATGCCGAAATGGAAGAGGCCTTCCTCGCCGGTCTCAAACAGATGGCGACCCTGCTCTTCAACCGCCACAATCTGCTCTTTGCCGTCACCACCGACAAAAAAGAACTCGACAGGATCGCCAATCTCGGTCACGTCATCCCGGAGGCCCTGGCCACAGCCCCGGTCAGCCGCTGCGAGCTGCCTCCCCTTACGCTTCCCGACCATGAGGCCTTCATCACCTCGGCGGAGGTAGTCTTCGCCGTCCAGGGCGGCACTCTCTTGAAAGACGGAGAGGGCTATAATGGCCAGTTCGAGGTGCTCAAGACCTTTCTCTCCCGCGATTATCTCTGGAATACCGTACGTCAGATGGGCGGCGCTTATGGCTGCTTTATCCAGTTCAGCCAGATCAGCGGCAATCTCGCTTATATCAGCTACCGGGACCCCCAGGTCCGCAGGACCTACGAGGCCTATGCCGCCATCCCCGAGATGATCGCTGGGCTCGACATACCGGAATCGATTATGGAACAGCTCATCATCGGCACTTACGGGGGCTTCAATCCCCTTCAGAGCCCCGCATCCCGGGGCGCAACCGCCAGAAACGAGTACCTGAGCGGTATTGACACGGACTTCAAACGCCAAAGGCTGACCGAGATCACTGCTACTACCCTCGCCGATCTGCAGTCCTTCGCCCCCGCCTTTGCCGCCATGCAGGCCACCAGCCACCGGGCCATCATCGGCAACAGGGTAAAAATCGAGGCCGACAGCGACCTCTTTCAATCATTCACGGAGTTGTGATTATGAGCGAAAACCGATTTGACACAGCAGCCGCCGACTGGGATAAAAAAGACCAGCGCCTTGAACTGGCAAAGGCCATTTCCAGCCAGATCGCCCTTCTGCCGCTGCACAAGAATATGCACGCCCTGGAATACGGTTGCGGCACCGGGCTGGTGGGGCTGGATCTGGCCCCGCGTCTGGCCTCCCTGGTCGCCGCCGACTCTTCCCCCGGCATGCTGGAGGCCCTGGGGGCCAAGATCAGCGAGCAGGGGATCACGAACGTTTTCCCCCGACACCTTGACCTGCATCACGATGACTGCGAGCAGGACTTCGACCTGATCTTCTCGGCCATGACCCTTCATCACCTGGCCGATCTAGACTCTGTTCTGGCGAAATTGTTTGGCTGCCTCAAGCCAGGCGGCATCCTCGCCCTGGCCGATCTTGATGAAGAGGACGGCTCCTTTCATCAGGATAACCCCGAAGGAGTCATGCACCATGGCTTCAACAGGGAAAAACTGGCCGGAGATCTTGAAAAGCTCGGCTTCTTTGACATACAGGCAAGCACCGTCGACACTATCCGGCGCAAAAACAGCCAGGGCGAAGAGCGGCCATACCCGGTCTTTCTCATGACTGCCCTAAAAGAAAAACAGTGATATCCCAGCAGGGCAGCGCCGCGTGTATGGCGGGTCGGCAGCCAGGTTGCTTTTAAGACCCAAACCCATTTCAAGCCAAGGAGAAAAGTATGCAATACTCTTCTGAAATACTGGAGATGTGCCGGGTGGCGCAGGGGACCAACCACGGTCCGGCGCCGATCCCGCAGGAAGGCACATGGACCAAGGCCAGAGAGATCAGTGACATCAGCGGACTCACCCACGGTATCGGCTGGTGTGCCCCACAACAGGGCGCCTGCAAGCTCACCCTCAACGTCAAGAACGGCATCATCGAGGAGGCCCTGATCGAGACGATCGGCTGCACCGGCATGACCCACTCGGCGGCCATGGCCTCGGAGATCCTCACCGGTAAGACCATCCTTGAAGCCCTCAACACCGACCTGGTCTGCGATGCCATCAACGTGGCGATGCGGGAGTTGTTCCTGCAGATCGTCTACGGTCGCAGTCAATCGGCCTTTTCCGAGGGCGGCCTGCCGATCGGGGCGGGTCTTGAAGACCTGGGCAAGGGTCTGCGCTCGGTCTGCGGCACCATGTACGGGACCAAGGCCAAGGGATCGCGCTATCTGGAAATGGCGGAAGGCTATGTTAAAGAAATCGGGCTCGACGGCAATGACGAGATCATCGGCTACTCCTTTGTCAATCTCGGCCGGATGATGGATGCCATCAAGAAGGGCGTGGATCCCGCCAAGGCCCTGGAGACTGCTTCGGGGACCTATGGCCGTTTCCAGGAAGCCGCAAAAACCATCGACCCGCGACATGAATAAGGAGATTCACCATGGCACTGTTTGAAAGTTACGACAGACGGATCGGCCAGATCACCCCGGTCCTGAACCAATACGACATGCGAACCCTGGAAGAGGCCCGCGAATTGTGTCTCGCCAAGGGCGTCGACGTGGCGGCCATCGTCCGCGGCATCCAGCCGATCTGTTTCGAGGATGCCTGCTGGGCCTATACCCTGGGTGCCGCCATCGCCATCAGGAAGGGCGAGAAGAAGGCGGCCGATATCGCCGCCACCCTGGGCGAGGGACTGCAGGCCTTCTGTATCCCCGGTTCGGTCGCCGATGACCGTCAGGTCGGGATCGGCCACGGCAATCTGGCCTCCAGGCTGCTGAAAGAAGAAACTAAATGCTTCGCTTTTCTCGCCGGGCATGAATCCTTCGCCGCCGCTGAAGGGGCCATCGGTATCGCCCGCTCGGCCAACCGGGTGCGGCAGTCGCCGCTCAAGGTAATCCTGAATGGTCTCGGCAAGGATGCCGCCAAGATTATCTCCAGGATCAACGGCTTCACCTATGTCCAGACCCAGTTTGATTATGGCACGGGTGAACTGCAGGTCGTCAGCGAGACCCCCTACTCCGAGGGCGAGCGCTCCAAGGTCCGCTGTTTCGGCTCCGACGATGTCCGGGAAGGCGTGGCCATCAACCATCTCGAAGGAGTGGATGTCTCGATCACCGGTAACTCCACCAATCCCACCCGCTTCCAGCATCCGGTGGCCGGGACCTATAAGAAGGAATGTATCCAGCAGGGCAAGAGCTACTTCTCGGTGGCCTCCGGCGGCGGCACCGGTCGCACCCTGCACCCCGACAACATTGGGGCCGGCCCCGCTTCCTACGGCATGACCGACACCATGGGCCGAATGCACTCCGACGCCCAGTTCGCCGGTTCCTCTTCAGTCCCCGCCCACGTCGAGATGATGGGCCTCATCGGTATGGGCAACAATCCGATGGTCGGCGCCTCTGTCTCGGTGGCGGTGGCGTTGGAACAGGCGGCTTAGTTT
>JANOIV010000050.1:0-20162 GCA_031407875.1 Desulfobulbaceae bacterium
AACGACCACGGCCTCAACTGCGCCGGTGACAATTGCCAGTTCGGTCATCAGATGATTACCGGCCATCGGGATGCCCTGGCGCATGAACAACTCGTTGCCGGTACAGCAGAGGCCGGCGACATTGATGCCTTTGGCCCCGACTGCCGCCGCCAGGGCGATCAACTCGGGATCGTGGGCCGCCGCCAGGATCATCTCCGACACCACTGGATTATGACCGTGCACCAGGATATTGACCGCGTCATCCCGCAAAACCCCAAGGCTGGCCGTCGACATTTTCGGTGTCGGTGTGCCGAAGATAACATCGGAAAGCTCTGTGCCGATCATCGAACCGCCCCAACCGTCCGATAAAGCCGTGCGGGCGGCATGGATCAGGGTACTGGCGGCATCGTTGTCACAACCCATGTGGGTGCGGTGCATCATTTCGGTGACCTCCCGATCAATGCCGCGGGGGGTCATGTTGAGCTTCTGCCAGATCTCTTTTCTCTTTGCCGGTACGCGAGAGAGAAAAGATAACTCCTTCTGTCGGCTGCCGAAATCGGCAAAACAGATATCCAGGACATCTTTTGCCACCGCCAGGACCTCGCGGCCCGTCGTGCTAATCTGCATCTCCGCCGCCAAGGCAAAGAGCTTGTCGGCGTCGCGTATGGCATAGTTGTCGGTTTCCCCCTCAACGATGGCCTCAAGTACCTCAACGAGATCACGGCCATGGTCGGAATGGCCCGCCGAGCCACCGGCCACAAAACGCCCAAAATTGCGGGCGACAATAACGTCGGCATCGGCCCCGCAGACGCCGCGCTGCATCTTGCCGTCGGCCTTTGCGCTGATGCGGCATGGCCCCATCGTGCAATTCCGGCAGGTGGTGCCCAATTCGCAGAAGGTACAGTGCGGTGTCTGCTGCGCCAGGCGATCCCAGGCAGTCTCGATACCCTCGGATTTGGCTTTTTTCAGCATCTCTTTCGCATCATCCCAGAGAGTCAACTCGTCTATCGTTCGACCAGGCCTTGCCATTGGACAACCTCCGTTCATTTTTATCTTTGCATACAAATTACTGCGCCCTCAGAGTCGGGAAAGAAAAGACCCTGTTTCGCTTGGCATGATAAACCGCCGACAGATCGTTTTCTGTCATGCGGCTGACAGGAGGGTGAAATTAAGGAGACGCTCCAGCCCACTTCTTACCTGAGCGCCTAATCAGATAAGATAGGTTTAAGATGGGTTGGCATGACATCCAACCACACAACAACAATGCTATACAACGTTATTGTTTTGTAAATTTATTGACATCGCCGACCCCATAATTTACAATACAGAAACGTTGTATGTCAATTTTGTTTTATTATAAATGGAAGGAGGAGAAAATGGCTGATTTTATCGTAGGCAGCCCGGCAAGAGACGACGATTTTTGTTTTAGAAAGGAATTTCTCGAAGACCTCTGGGAAGATCTGGGAAAACATAATGTCCTCTTGCTGGCGCCGCGCAGAACGGGAAAAACCAGCGTCATGTACCGTATGCTGGACAAACCCAGAGATTCCTGGCTGGTTATCCACCTCAATGTTGAGGATCTGAGAACACCTGACGATTTTATCATTTCCCTGATAGACGCCATTAATGAACATCAGCCATCGTACCTGCGTGAAACTTTGGCCAAAGGTTGGGATTTTTTAAAAGGCGCCTTCTCGCGCATCGAGAGCATTGAATTCTCCGATTTAAAACTCCAACTCCGCAGAAGTGAAAATTCAAAAAGCAACTGGCAAGATCACGGAAACGAACTGATCGAGCGTATTTTCAAAGCCAGACCGAAAGTCCTCTTTATTATCGATGAACTACCAGACATGCTGGGCAGCATGCTGAAGAACTCGCCGGAGGAACACACAGTCTTTCTCCACTGGTTTCGCAAGATCAGGGATCGCTCCTTGAAAAACAATCTCCGATGGCTGGTGGGCGGTTCCGTCAATCTGATTGCCGCCCTTGACCAACAAGGCATGGTAAAACAGGTCAACGACCTCAAGGTGGAACCCCTGCCGGCTTTCACAGATGCGGAAATACAAATCTTTGTTGAGGATATGCTCAAGAAACGCGGTGTGGCGTTTGATGAAACAGTCGTCCCGCGGGTCAGGGAGCTGCTCGGCGCACCCATCCCCCTGTTTCTGCAAATGCTCACCCAGGAACTCTATAGGCTGTGGAAGCGTAATACGACCGCACCATTGTCAGTCGGCGCAGTCGATGAGGTCTACAACAAGTCCCTGTTGGGCGAAATGGCTCGCGATAAGCTGCAACACTACCGATCACGCATTGATGCCTACTATCCTCAGGAAGAACGAGAGGCAGCCTGCGCATTTCTAGGCAGGCTGTCTCTGAGCGACAAGGGCTTATCTCACAGCGCCCTTTTTCAAATGTATCGTCAGATCGAGGAGCGCAAAACAGCCCCCAGAACCGGTCCCGCCCTCAGCCAATCCTTCCAGCGTCTCATGCTGCACCTTCAAAGCGATTTCTATATCGAGGCCAAGGATGACGGCGCCTATGATTTTATCAGCCGCCTGCTCAAAAATTGGTGGAAGAAATACTACGGCTACGAGTGCGAGGGGAAATAACCATGAATACACCGATAGGGCTTTACAGATCCCACGCTGCCTCCATCGATCGGATTGTCCAAACAACGGTCGGCAGAGCGGAGATGTTGGAGGATCTGCTTGAAAAACTGCAGAGGAACGCCGGTAAAAAGGGAGGTCAGCACTATCTCTTTATCGGCCCGAGAGGGATCGGCAAAACCCACTTCCTGAGTCTTGTGGAAAAGGCGGTGGAGTCGCGTGAGATCCTGAACGGCTCATACACGGTGATACGATTCCCCGAAGAGAATAACCGCATCCTCTCATTTGCCGACATCCTTCTGGAGATCGTTCAAAACCTTGGGGAGACGGAAGATGGAGCGGAGTGGCGGGAGATGCATGCCTCCCTCTCCACTATCGACAACGATCAGGAAATTGTCGACGCGGTGGTCCCGCGCCTGCGGCAATACCGGCAACAAAGCAAAAAATCGCTTCTGCTGCTCATGGAAAACCTCAATGCGCTTTTCGGCGAACAGATCAAAAATGAGCAGGATATCCATCGACTACGGACATTTCTGATGGATTCGCCCTGCGCCACCCTGATTGGGACATCGCCCGTTTACTTTCCCGGCATCACCAGTATGCAGAAACCTTTTTTCGATTTTTTCGATATCCAGGTACTCGAAGACCTCTCGGAAGAGATGACCCTCGATCTGGTTAAGAAAAATCTCGAACTGGAAAAGCGGCAGGACCTTCTCGACCGGCTCGACGAGCTTTCTCCCAAGATCAGGGCGCTCCATACCATGACCGGCGGCAATCCCCGTCTGGTCATGATGCTTTATGAGCTGATCGCCTATGACAATATCCTGGAGGTGCAGGTTCAATTTCAGAAACTGCTGGACCAGATCACCCCCTTTTACCAGGACCGCATGAAAGACCTCGCCCCTCAGGAACGGGCCCTGCTGGAGACCATGGCCCTGATGCGCACCGAACCGAGAACGCCCCTCGCCATCGCCGCCCGAATGCGCAAGCCGCCCCAGCAGATCTCCTCATTGCTGAAGCGAATGATTACCTCCGGCTATCTTACAGTTGCCGCTAACCCGCTTGACAAACGCTCGCGGCTCTATCGCATCAAAGAGGGTTTTTTCGATCTTTGGCTCGCCATGAGCGGCTCCCGAGCCGTGCGCAAGCGCCTCGGCTACCTCGTCAAGCTCTTTGAGATCTGGTACCAGGATCGAATGGCACGCGATAAAAAACGCCTAGAGCTCCGACAACAGTTTGTGGTGGAACACAAACCGGCAGACGCACAAGAGAACAGCCTGGTGTATCTCGACTACCTGGCGGACCTCGGCGACTGCGATGAACGCTGCGAGGCCAAGTTTAAACTTTCACTGGATTATCTCAAGATGGGAGAGGCTTTAAAGGCCAAAGATCTCCTGGCTGAGGTGCAACCACTTGCCCAGATGGGGATCTTCACCTGGATGAC
The DNA here is from genome assembly GCA_031407875.1 of Desulfobulbaceae bacterium. GTDB lineage: Bacteria > Desulfobacterota > Desulfobulbia > Desulfobulbales > Desulfocapsaceae > Desulfoprunum. The sequence goes on from JANOIV010000050.1 coordinate 4,030, forward strand.
CGGACAGGCCTTGCAGTGGGCGGACGGTGGGACGGACCGAGATGTGGAGCAGTGGTTTGACAACCTGATCGAATACTGGAAAATCCAGCGTTCCGGCGACCTGGAACGCGCCGTCGATATCGCCCAGCGTCTGGGTACGGATCTCTCCGACAAGGGCCTGCACAAGATCCGTATCGAACTTCTCCGGGATGCCCTTAGCTGCGCAACCCTTCCCCGAGACCAGATCACACTTTCAATGCAAATCGCCGAAAGCCAACGCATGGACGGGCAATTGGACAATGCCCTGCAGTCTCTGCAAACGGCCCTGCAGATCTGCAGAGAGATCGGCGATAAGACCGGCGAAGGCGCAACCCTCAATAATATTTCAACAATCCATCTTGCCCGCGGCGACTACGACACGGCCCTGCAATACCTGCAGCAACCACTCGCCATACAACAGGAGATCGGCGATAAAGCCGGCGAAGGCGCAACCCTCAATAATATTTCACTGATTCATCATGCCCGCGGCGACTACGACACAGCCCTGCAATACCTGCAACAATCTCTGGCCATACGACAGGAGATCGGCGACAAGGCCGGACTGTGTGCGACCCTCTTTAATATTGGGCTTATCCATCTGCAAAACGATGAAATACCCCAAGCCGTTCAGATATGGGTCACGGTGTACCGGAGCGTGAAAGCCATGAATCTAGCGAAGGGTCTTGATGCGCTCGAAGAGCTCGCCAATGATTTGAACCTCGACGGCGGACTGGAGGCCTGGGAAAGGCTCTCAAGACAGGTGGGAGAGACGACTTGATTCTCCTCTGATTTGAAAAAATGGAGACACACTGAAGCCCATTCAATACCCGCGTTGCGAGTCGACATGGTGCAGGAGAGGTTGGCCCGACAAGGCCCGATGGTAATTTTCGAGGATCTGCAGAGCTGCAGACTCAGGATTCGTGATGCTGGCGATATGCGGGGTGACCCTGATCCGGGGATGTCGCCAAAACGGGTGCTCCGGCGGCAGCGGTTCCTCGCGGAAGACATCAAGCAAGGCGCCGGAGAGGTGGCCCGTATCGATGGCCGCAAGCAGGTCCTCCTCGACCAGATGCTCACCGCGGGCGACATTGATGAGATAGGCCCCGGTCGGTAGCTGGCGGAACAGTTTGTTGTTGAGAATATCCCCGGTGGCCGGGGTCAGGGGCAGGAGGCAAACCAGGATATCAGAAACTGCCAGAAAGGCCGCAAGTCCCTCATCCCCGCAATAGCTTCGTATCCCTTTATAGGATTTGGCTGAGCGGCTCCAACCATGTACCTGAAAGCCGACTGCCGCAAGTTTGCCGGCAACATGGGAACCCAGCTCGCCGAGTCCGAGAATCCCGACCCGCATTGCGCCGATATGCCGCAATGGTCGGGCCTGCCAGCTGCAATCGGCCTGTTGGTCCAGATACGTATCAAACTGGCGGAAATGCTGGAGCGCCCCCAGGCAGACATATTCGGCCATCGACTGTTTCAGCTCAACATCGACAATCCGGACCAGAGGTACTCCGGCAGGCAGCCCCGTGTCCTGCAGCAGGGCATCAACCCCAGCGCCGAGCGAGGAAATACACCTGAGGTTGGGAAATCCTGCCAGAATGCCGGCCGGATGCTTCCAGACGAGGGCGAATTCCACCGCATCAGGTTCGGCAATATCAGGCCAGACCTCGATCTTGAGCTGCGGCGCCCTGGCTTTTAAGGCCGAGATCCACTGATTCATATCGCGACCGGGACAGATAATGGCCAAACTCATGTCTTTTCTCCCGCACCGATCTCGCCAAAGCCGAAATAGCCATCCACAAATCGCTTTTTGCCCGAGGCCAGAAACTCGTCGAAATCCCAGGGGATATCGGTCAGCAGATCGTGATATTCAGGGCGGAAGACATAGGTCATGGCCTCTCTCACAGTGCCGCCCTTTTCCTGCACCGTCACCCCCCGACGCTCATACATCTCACCCTCGAAGACATCGAGGCGCTGCAGGGCCGCATCCGGTACATCGAGATAGAGCATGCCGTCCACCTGGCCGCCGGCTTTCACAGTAATCCCCGGATAGACCTCGTCCCTGACCAGAAAGCGCTGATAGTTTTGCAGATTTGCCGGCAGAGCGGCCAGCCGGCAACCGGCGACCTTCGTCATAATTTCAGGGGACATCAAGGTCCCGTAGGTAAAAAGATCCATCTTTTTTTGAACTCCGGATACCAAGGGTTGCGGGTTCCTTTATTATTTCGCGATCCGCAGCAAGACTGCCATTGAATTTATCTTATTTCTCCTCTATTATCAATAATGTATTACAGGCAGTGGTCAAGCCTTACGCAAGCGTCAACACACATGGAGGTACTCCGATGGCTCAGAAAAAAATTCTTATGCTGGTTGGTGACTTTGTTGAAGATTATGAGGCGATGGTACCCTTGCAGATGCTGCTTATGGTGGGGCATGCCGTTGATACGGTCTGCCCCGGCAAGAAGGTCGGTGAGACGGTCAAGACCGCCATCCATGATTTCGAGGGAGATCAGACCTATTCCGAGAAACCCGGCCATAATTTCCACATAACCGCCGATTTCGAGGCAATATCAGCGGACCAGTACGACGCCCTGGTCATCCCCGGCGGTCGGGCACCCGAATATCTGCGCCTCAATTTGCAGGTCCTGGAACTGACCCGCAGTTTCAACACCGCCAACAAGCCGATTGCCGCCATCTGCCATGGCCCGCAGATTCTGGTCGCAGCCGGCGTTCTGAGTGGTAAGTCCTGCTCGGCCTATCCGGCCTGCGGCCCGGATGTCGAAATTGCCGGCGGAAAATGGGTGGCCAATAACGACACCTTCTCGAACGCCCATGTCGACGGCAATCTGGTCACCGCCCCGGCCTGGCCGGCCCATCCCGAGTGGATGCGTAAATTCCTCGCCGTCCTGGGATCGACCATCGAACCGTAACCGGGAAAACTGTAAAGACTGCAGGCTATTGGGCCTGCAGTCGAAGCCCCTCCTTTTTGTCGAGTATTCCGGCATGAAACAATTCATCCTCTTCTTCCTGATTGGGCTCATTCTTTCTTCCTGTGGTCTCACGGGAGAGAAACCCCTCGTCTATTATCAGCCTACCAACGCCGTCAGCCTGGCTGACAGCCCGCGGGTCAAACAGGCCCTGCGGAGCCATTATTCGAGATGGCAGGGAACGCCTTACCGGCACGGAGGATTGGGACTGTCGGGGGTGGACTGCTCTGGCTTCACCCTGCTTACCTACCACCAGCTCTTCGGCCTCAATCTGGGAAGAAGTACGGAAGATCAACTGGAACAGGGCATGCCGATTGACAGGGACGCCCTGAGACCGGGCGATCTGGTGTTTTTCAAGACAGGTTTTTTCAAGACACATGTCGGAATTTATCTCGACAAAGGGCTCTTCGTGCACGCCTCGGCCAGCAAAGGCGTCACTGTCTCAACCCTGAAACTCGACTACTGGCAAAAGAATTTCTGGACGGCGAGGAGAATCAGGACCTCTTAGGAACTCAAGCGTGCTCTAGACCAGTCAAGGCTCAGGAACGCTCTGCAGGTCGGTACGAAAGCTGTAGCCTTGCCGCGCCAGACCGAGTGATTCGTAAAAGGCGTGCGCCCTTTCCCGCTTGAGATTGGCAGACAGGCACAGTACATCGGCGAAATCCGCCCTGGTGGCCTGTCGAATTTCAAGCCCTCTCTTCATAGTTGCTCTTACGTGACCGATTTGGTGTCTACCATTGACGACCGGCATCCGGATGCCTACCAGTTCTTATTGAAAGCAGCATACAGCAGACGGGACAGTGTATCAAGACCCGGACCGAGGGTTGCTGCCGGGTAGCAAGACACCGATCGCTTGAGAAGCCCGTAACAGGAGCGCCGAGAATTTCTCAGCAAAATGACAAACAGATTGAAAACATACAGCAAAAGGGGGTCGAGTCATGCGCATGCTACTTAACGTCACGTTCCCACATGAGCCGTTCAACACACTGGTGCGGGAGAAGAAGGCAGGACCCATTATCCAACGCATCCTTGAGGAACTCAAACCCGAGAGCACTTATTTCACCGAAGAGTGTGGAAGACGAGGGGCAGTTCTGGTGGTCGATGTCACCGAGCCGTCCCGGGTACCCTCAATCTGCGAGCCGTTTTTTCTGAATTTCAATGCGGACTGCAGGCTCCGCATCGCGATGTCTCCCGAAGATCTGGGAAGGGCGGGATTGGATCAACTTGGAGAGAAGTGGGCGTAGAAAGGTCTGGAGTCTGCTTGACCGAAACACGGGTGGAGCGTTGCGCTCATGATGCCAGACCGCATCAATATAGCTCGCGGCGAAGGGGAACGTGGCTTTCCGCCATCCAGGAGACGAGTCGAGATGGACGCGGCGTTTTATATCGCGCCCGTTTCAGCCAGGTATCCAGCGGAAAAAACCTCTACACCGTCCTCTTGCGGATCTCTTCCAGATCGAGGGCGGCCTTGGTGATCCGGAACAACTCCCGGTAGTGCACCTTGTTTCTGGTCTTTATATACTGGTAGGCGGCCTTGCGGACGGCATCTTCATCAAACCCCTGATAGCGCTGCACGGCATCGGCAATAATCGGGCTCAGCCAGTCGGGTTCCCAGTCGATATGCTGCATCCGGCAGTTGTTCTGGTCATCAATGGCCTCGTTGATAATCGTATCCCGGAGCCGTTCCGCCTCATACAGGACGTTCTCTTCCTTCAAATGCGAGCCCTTTCTTTCCGAGAGAAAATCATAGACGGGTTCGAGCGGTTCCTGGCGCATGACCTTGGCCAGATGCTTGATCTGCCGTTTGCGACTCCCCCCTTTCAGCTCCCGGATGGCCACGATCTCTTTTTTGATCTCCTCACTGCCGGGGAATTTTAGCAGATCTTTATTCGTCAGTTCGGCCAGCTCGGCGGCCGTATCCTCAATTCTCTTCAGCCTGCGTTTCTGTTCCGATCTGCTGATGATTTCCGTCATCTTTTCTCCATTTTCCCAGCATTATTGCCGTGTTCCAGGGATCAGCTCCCCGTGTAGTATTTAAATATCAGTCTGCAATCTTTACAAGGGATGGATCATAGATCGATGGCGCCTCATAACCCAGAAGATTGCACAGAGTAGCCGCCACATTGGCCAATCCCGGACTGTCGCATCCGGCCAGCCTGAAGCTGTTCCTGCCGCTGAAGTCCTTAATGATACAAGGCACCGGATTGAGGGTGTGGGCGACCATCGGCATACGTTTGCCCTTCTTCTCGGTCCACATACAGTCGGCATTGCCGTGATCGGCGGTAATGACCATTATGCCGCCGGCCTTCTGCACCGCCGAAAGCAGCCTCTTCAGACAGAGATCGACGGTCTCAACGGCGATGCGTATAGACAGGGGTATACCGGTATGGCCGACCATATCGCCATTAGGGTAGTTGAGGCGGATGAATTTATATCTGCCGCTCTCGATGGCCTCGATGACCCGGTCGGTTATTTCACCGGCCTGCATCCAGGGTTTCAGATCGAAGGTTATCCGGTCGGAGGGCACCTCTTCATACTTCTCCAGAGTCTCGTCTATATAGCCGGACTTGTTGCCGTTCCAGAAATAGGTCACATGCCCGAACTTCTGGGTCTCGGAAATGGCGTAGGAGGTTACACCTGTGGCGCAGAGATACTCACCCAGGGTCCGGTCGATGGCCGGTGGTTCCACCAGATATTTTTTGGGGATCAGGGCATCGCCGTCATACTGCATGATACCGGCATAGACCACATCCGGAAAGCGCTGGCGGTCGAATTCGCTGAACTCTCTCTCCTTTTCCTCGAAGGCCCGGGAGATCTCAATGGCCCGATCACCTCGGAAATTAAAAAAGATCACCGCATCGCCGTCTTCGATGGTGCCAACGGGCCAGCCGCCGTCTGCGATGACAAAGCTCGCCATGTACTGGTCCGTCATCTCCGGGTCTTCGAAGTAATAGGTCTCGACCGCCTCGGCAGCCGATGCGAACTGCCGGCCAATACCCAGGACATGAGCCTTCCAGCCGTTTTCCACGACCGGCCAGTTGGCGTTGTAGCGGTCCATGGTGGTGACCATGCGGCCGCCGCCCGAGGCAATCCGGTATTCCCGGCCTGCCCCGGAGAGGGCGGCGAGTCGGTTTTCGAGCGGTATGATATATTCAAGGGCACTCTTTTGGCCAACATCGCGGCCGTCAAGCAGGGCATGGACCCGGACCCGGAGGACGCCAAGGGCGGCACACCGGTCGAGCAGGGCGTAGAGCTGATCGATATGGCTGTGGACATTGCCGTCTGAAACAAGACCGATGAAATGGACCGTCCCTCCCCGCTGCGCCAGATCCAGCACCTCGTTCCAGGTCCTGCCGGTAAATATCGCGCCACTCCGGATCGCCTCGTTGACCAAGTGCGCCCCTTGCGCAAAGACCCGTCCGGCACCCAGGGCATTATGGCCGACCTCGGAGTTGCCCATATCGTCATCGGAGGGCAGGCCTACCGCTTTGCCGTGGGCCTGCAGCCGGACCATCAGCTCCTCCTGGAAGAGCAGGTCAAGGGTCGGGGTATAGGCCACATAGACACCGTCACTTTCGTCATGGGGGCCGATACCGACCCCATCCATGATGACGGCGACCACAGGCCCACTAAAGGCCGTATATCCGGGCAGGGATTTGAGCGCCAGGTCTGTCATTTTTCCTCCTTTTAAGGAAGTCTTTGGGAGAGACTGCCGATTTTTCATATTTATTTCAGGCGTTTTTTTTGGTATAGTACATATATTACAGGCAAACGCGACGCCTGACTGTATGCAAGGTAAGACATACCGGAAAAACCTGCAACCGGCGAAGCCCTCGTTTAATAATAACTGCAACAATTATGGAATCTCAACCGCACAATCTGCCAAACCTTGAGCTGCTAGTCGCTCCCGGCACTCTTTTGCTGTTTGCCACCGTGCTTCAAACCGGTATCGCGATACAGAGCCGATCAGGGGAGACCCTCGGGGCCTTTCTTGACAGGCTCCCCGATTTTTCAAAAGATTATATCATCAACGCGATTCAGACCATCTTCCTCAATGGCACGGCAATCGACGATCTCGAGACCCCGCTTGAGGGGGACAACCAGATCCTGGCCCTGTCTGCCGCCATGCCGGGACTGGCCGGGGCCATCTTTCGAAAAAACAGCTTCCATGCCGCCCTGCGCACCACTTTCAAAGAAAAACAGGCCGTCCACCGGGATCATGCGGTTATCATCATAACCCTCAAGCTCTTCAACAGTATCGCCAGAGACCGCGGCTCGGCCCTTCTGGCTAAAGGTGTATGGATCAACGCAACGAGTCTCTTGACATTTTTTAAGACCAGCCCGACCCTTCTCGCCCATATCAGTCACATCGGCCTTGACGGCAAAGAAGGCGGGCAAAAGGATCTGGCGGGATATCTCGAACAGGACAGATACCTCAACCTCACTGTCAAAGAGGCCTGTCATGACTGAAAACAGCCGCGACATGCTCGGCCGGACCGGCCTCATCCCGGTGAACGAGGCCCTGCAGATCCTCCTTGACCACCTGCAGCACAACAGCCCTGATTCAGAGACAATTCCCCTGGCAGAGGCCCTGGACCGGGTCCTTGCCACCCCGGTGTTGTCGCCTGAAGACCTGCCGGCCCATGCCCGCTCGACCATGGATGGCTTTGCGGTCCGGGCCGCCGACACCTTCGGGGCCAGTGAGTCGATGCCCGGCTATCTGCAGATCGCAGGCGAGGTCCGCATGGGCAAGCTGCCGGAGGGCGAGGTACAGGGCGGATCATGTTTTCGCATCGCCACCGGCGGCTTGTTGCCCGATGGTGCCGATGCCGTCATCATGCTCGAACATACGGTGCCGGTCGATGACACCCTGGTCGAGGTGGTCAAGAGTATCGGTTCCGGCAGCAACACCATCGGCCGGGGCGAGGACATTGGCGAAGGCGCGTTGGCCCTGCCCGCCGGTCATCTCTTACGGCCGCAGGACCTTGGGCTGCTGGCCGGACTCGGCATCAGCGAGGTGCAGGTCACCCGCACGGTCAGGATCGGCATCATCTCAACCGGAGACGAGATCATCCCCTTCAGCGAAACGCCGCGGGCCGGCAAGATACGCGATATCAACGCTATTGCGCTTGCCGGTCTCATCCGCCGCGCCCATGCCACAGCCATCGATTACGGCATTGTCTCGGACCGCAAAGAGATCTTCATGCCGATTCTTGAGCAGGCCGTGCGCGAAAATGACATCGTCCTCTTTTCCGGCGGCAGTTCGGTCGGCATGCGCGACCTGGGCGAACAGGCCATCACCGATCTGGGCCCACCCGGCATCCTGGTGCACGGCGTCGCCCTGAAACCGGGCAAACCGGTGATCATCGGCCTCAGCAATCAGGTCCCGGTCTTCGGTCTGCCCGGCCACCCGGTATCGGCCATGGTCTGTTTCGATCTCTTTGTCAGACCGGCCATCGACAGACTCTCGGGCTGGAGCACGGGGCATCTGCCCGAGTCCTCAATTATCGCCCGGCTCGACCGCAATATCAACTCGGCAGCCGGCAGGCGCGACCTGATCCGGGTCCGGCTCATCCGGCAGGACGACATCTGGACCGCCGAGCCCGTACTGGGCAAATCCGGCTCCATCTCCACCCTGTCACGGGCCCACGGCTACTTCATCATAGCGGAGAGCAGCCAGGGCGTGAGTCAGGGAACATTAATAACGGTCTACCCCTACCTATGAATACGAGAGATATCTATTTAGAAAACAGGCCGCTGGCCGAGGCGAAGGTGATCTGGCATGAAGCCCTCGCCAAACACGGGTTTTTCAGCCGCAAACCGGCTCAGAAAATTGCTGTTGATGACTGCCTCGGCAGGATACTGGCACGGCCGGTCTTCGCCCGCAGATCTTCACCGGCCTATAATGCCGCTGCGATGGACGGGATAGCCGTGCATTTCCTCGATCTCGCCCTGGTAAGCGAGGCCAATCCGGTCCGTCTCGGCAAAGACCGTTTTATGCCCGTCAATACCGGCAACGCCATCCCCGAAGGCTTTAATGCCGTGGTGATGATCGAAGATGTGCACTATGTAAACGATTCCGAGGTGGAGCTTATCCAGCCGGCCACGCCCTGGCAGCATGTCCGCACCATCGGCGAGGATATCGTCGCCACCGAACTCATCCTGCCCGAAGGTCATCAGGTACGGCCCATTGATCAGGGGGCGATGCTCGCCACCGGCGTGACCGAGATCAATGTGCAATGTCCGCCACGGGCGGTGGTCATCCCCACCGGCAGCGAACTCATCCAGCCAGGGCAACCCGGCCTGCCCGGCCAGATCATCGAGTTCAATTCGCGCATCCTCGCAGGATATCTCAACGAATGGGGCGCCGTGGCCAGCCGGGGCACCCCTGTCCCCGACGATCCCCGCCTGCTCAAAGACGCCATCCTGCAGGCCGTGGCAGACAACGACATCGTTATCCTCAACGCCGGGGCCTCGGCCGGTACCAGGGATTACACATCTCAAGTCCTGGCGGAGGTCGGCGAGGTGATTGTGCACGGCGTGGCCATAAAACCGGGAAAACCGATTATCCTGGCCATGGTGGGCGATATCCCCGTGATCGGCCTGCCCGGTTATCCGGTTTCGGCGGTGCTGACCATGCGGATCTTCCTGCGCGAGATGATCGCCTCCTTTCTCGGCCAGGAACAGCCCCAGCCCCAGATCATTGAAGCCACCATCTCCCGTCCGGTCCACTCGGCTATGGGCGTCGATGAATTCGTCAGGGTCACCCTGGGTAAGGTCAGCGATACTCTGATGGCCACCCCGGCAGGCAAGGGCGCAGGGGCCGTTATGTCGCTGGTGCGGGCCGACGGCCTGCTCATTATCCCCGCCGGCAAGGAAGGGATCGGTGCCGGTGAGAAGGTGGGAATCGAGCTCCTGCGGGCCAAGGCCGAGGTCGATGCAACCCTGGTCTGTATCGGCAGCCATGACAATATCCTCGACCTGCTGGCCAATCAGCTGCACACCCAGCGCCCGCTCATCCGCATCTCTTCGGCCCATGTCGGTTCGATGGGCGGCATCATGGCGATCAAGCGCGGCGAGGCCCACATTGCCGGTTCACATCTTCTTGATGAGGCCACCGGCGAGTACAATGTCTCTTTCATCCAGCGCTTCCTGGCCGATATCCCGCTGCAGCTGGTCAACCTCTGCTACCGAGAACAGGGTCTGCTGGTGGCCAAGGGCAATCCGAAAAACATCCGGGGATTTGCCGATATCGCCGAACATGGCCATATCTTCATCAACCGTCAGGCCGGGGCGGGTACCCGACTGTTGACCGACAAGACCCTGGCCGATCTGCAGATAGACAGATCGCGGATTCAGGGCTACCAGCACGAAGAATACACCCACATGAGTGTGGCTGCGGCAATAGCCAGTGGCAGTGTCGACACCGGTATGGGCATCCGGGCTGCGGCGGTGGCCCTCGGTCTTGACTTTGTGCAGGTGGCGGAAGAGCGCTACGATCTCATCATCCCCAAGCATTTTCTCCAGGACAGCAAAGTGGCCAGTGTCCTGGATCTGATCCGGACCAATAAGGATTTTCATAAAAAGATCATCGCCTTGGGCGGCTATGAGCTGCGCGATTGCGGCACGGTCATGTATGAACAGGGTTGAAAATCGATAGATCAAGATTTTTCATGAGCGGAGCTGAGACTCGTACAACACGCCCTGATTCGGGTGTAATTCCTGCAATTCAACAAGGAGAATAGTATGGCTGATAAAATCTTTCGTGTGAACATGACCGATCTCACCACCTCTGTGGAAGAGGTCCCCTCTGCCTGGGCCGGACATGGTGGCCGTGGCCTGACATCGACCATCGTGGCGGCGGAAGTCGAGCCGACCTGCCATCCCCTCGGACCGAAAAACAAGCTGGTGTTTGCCCCCGGCCTGCTTTCCGGTACCATCGCTGCCAACTCCGGCCGTCTCTCGGTCGGTGGCAAGAGCCCGCTGACCGGCACCATCAAGGAGTCCAATTCCGGTGGTTCCTCAGCCCAATTCCTGGCCCGCTGCGGCTGCAAGGCCCTGATCCTTGAAGGTCAACCCAAGGGCGATGCATGGTACAGCCTGATGGTCACCCCCCAGGGCGTCACCATCAGCGAAGAGAAAGAATTGATTGGTAAAGGCAACTTTGCCGTGGTCGACCTCCTTGCCACCCGTCTGCCAGGCAAACTGGGCGTCATCACCATCGGCCAGGCCGGTGAAATGAGAATGACCGCAGCCAACATCTCCGTGAAAGATCCGGATGGCGGCTTGCGTTCCCATGGCCGCGGCGGACTTGGTGCAGTCATGGGCGCAAAAAAAGTCAAATTCATCGCTATTGATCCCCAGGACGGCAAGGTGGTGATCGCCGATCCCGAAAAATTCAAAGAGGCGAACAGGGTTTTTGCCAAGGCCCTCGTTGACCATCCGGTCTCCAAGGCCCTTGGCCAGTACGGCACCAACGTCCTCGTCAATATCATCAATGAGGCCGGCGGCCTGCCGACCAAAAACTTCACCCAGGGCCAGTTCGACGGCCACGAAAAGATCTCCGGCGAGACTATGCACGACACCATCCTGCAGCGCGGTGGCAAAGTCAGGCACAACTGTCATCCGGGCTGCGTCATCCAGTGCTCACAGATCTATAACGATGCCTCCGGTAAAAAACTGACCTCCGGCTTCGAGTACGAGTCGATCTGGGCCATGGGCGCCGACTGCTGTGTCGACAACCTCGATCAAATCGCCGAGGCCGACCGGCTGATGGACGATATCGGTGTCGATTCCATCGAGACCTCCGTCGCCATGGGTGTGGCTATGGAGGCCGGTGTCCTGTCCTTCGGCGATGGCATTGGGATCCTCCGCATCCTGCAGGAAGACGTTGCCAAAGGCACGCCGCTAGGCCGGATTATCGGCAACGGCGCAGGGTCCGTCGGCCGCGCCTTCGGTGTGATCAGGGTACCGGTGGTCAAGAACCAGGCCATCCCCGCCTACGATCCACGCTCCATCAAGGGAATGGGCATCACCTATGCCACCTCGACCCAGGGCGCCGATCATACCATGGGCTATACCATCGCCACCAACATCCTCGGCGTCGGCGGCTCCGTCAATCCACTGGTCAAGGAAGGCCAGGTCGAACTTTCCCGCAACCTGCAGATCGCCACGGCCGCCATCGATTCGACCGGCATGTGCCTGTTCATTGCCTTTGCCGCACTTGACGACACGACCTGTCTGCCGGCCCTGATCGACCTGATCAATGCCCGCTTCGGCATTGCCCTGACCGGTGATGACGTCGTGAATCTCGGTAAGTACATCCTGAAAACGGAGCGGGCCTTCAATACCGCCGCCGGTTTCACCAATGTCGACGACCGGCTGCCCGAATTCTTCTATACCGAACCGGTGCCGCCGCATAATGTGGTCTTCGATTTCACCGGCGAAGAGATCGATACCTTCTGGAATTTCTAAATGCGACTAACCGTAAAACTCTTTGCCTTCTTCCGTGACGGACGTTTCAAGGAGGAAGGCAGAGAGTATCCGGAAGGAACCAAGGTGGGCGAGATTGTAGCTGGTCTCGGCATTGACCCGGATGAGGTCGGAGTCGTCATGATCAATTCACTGCAGAGCAGTCTCAAGGCATCGGTTGCAGAGGGCGATATTCTGGCGATCTTCCCGGTCATCGGTGGCGGCTGAGATGGACGACCTGCATGATTTCATTCTGCAAAGGGTGGTCGAAAGCTGCATCGCCCTGGCCGACGAACAGGCAGCGGCCGCCGCCTTCAATCTACCTCTCAAGGAAGTTGAAGAACAGGCATTGCTCCTCGGAGTCATGCCCAGACGCCATCTGCGCAACTGCCTGAGCTGTGAACAGCAGCTCAGGTTTCTGCGCGCCAGGGTCTCCGTCATCGGCTGCGGCGGGCTGGGCGGATCGGTGGCCGAGATTCTCGCCCGTCTGGGTGTCGGCACCCTGCGTCTGATTGATCCCGATTGTTTTGAGGAACACAATCTCAACCGCCAGCGCTTTGCTACGGTCGAAACCCTGGGACATGCCAAGGTCCAAGCCGCCCGAACCGCCCTCATGGTCATCAATCCGGCAATCCATATCGATGCGGTGCAGGCCGAATTTTGCGAAACGGATGTACTGGCCGCCGAGGTCATTGTCGACGCCCTCGATTCTGCCGGCAAACGCCTGATACTCGCAGCGCTCTGCAAAAAACACGATCGCCCTCTGGTACATGGGGCCGTCCGTGAGTGGTTCGGCCAGGTCGGCATTGCCACAGCGGCAAACGACCTTATCGCCGGTCTCTTTCCTGCGACTGGACAGGAACCCGCAACCCCGCTCCCGCTCCGGGTTATCGCTCCGACCGTGGCACTTATCGCCGGCATACAGGCCGCCGAGACCGGCAAATTGCTCCTCGGCCTCCCATCTGTCCTGACCGGTAACTGGCTGAGCTGCAACCTGCTCGATTGCGAGTATGAGCTCATCCCCAACCGCCCCTCACCACCCTGACAGATTGTTATTGCCCGCCTCCGTCTCCTTCTGTTACTATCACCCGAAATTATCGTTTTGATGCATTCACAACCGGCCAGAGGGAAAGTATGGATACATTGCGAGCCACCGTCATTGACTGCAGGAGTTCTGCCGTCGACGATGACACCTTCATCAGGGAACTGAACCAACTTCACCAGGAGCAGGGGCCGATGGTCTGCAAGGTCATCTTCCAGACACTGACCAGCCTCGATATCCCGCACGACACCGCAGTCGAATACTGGCAGATGGTCCTGCAACACCGCGAGAAACTGAGTCTGCTCCTCGCCAGAAAGGTCGACCTCATGACGGCGATGTGCGATTTCCTGCGCTCCGAAACCGAATACCTGGTCAATCTCCGACTCGTCGACGTCAGCACCTTTGAGCGAGTCATCCACGAGACAATGTATGACGGACTGACCGGGCTCTTCAACCGACCCTACTTCGACGAAGCCTTTGAACATCAGATTTCCTTGGCCAAACGCTACGATACCGATCTGTCCGTCCTCTTCATCGACGTCGATAACTTCAAGGAAATCAACGATACCCTCGGTCATATCGTCGGTGATGTCGCCCTGAAAAAAATCGGGGCCATCATTAAAAACGCCAAGCGCGACAGCGATATAGCCGCCCGTTTCGGTGGCGAGGAATTTGTCCTTTTGATGCCGCATACCGAGAGTGTCAATGCCTTCATCCTCGGTGAGCGCATCCGCAAGGAGGTGGAGCAGGAGGATTTTTCCGCCCACGGCACGACCTACCGCCTGACGATCAGTGGCGGGCTGGCCTCGTATCCCCTCAATGCCACAGACCCCAAAGCCCTCCTGCATCTGGCCGACAGCGCCACCTATCTGGCCAAGGGCGCCGGCAAAAACAACATCTCCTTCTATAAAAAAGACAAGCGCCGGTATCTCCGGGTCAAACTCAGTCAGCCTGTGCTCATCAAAGAACTGGGCTTTGCCGATTCCCGGACCTATGCAGGAACCAGCAGGGATATCTGCATCGGCGGCATCCTCTTTGAAAATGACGCCTCCCTGCCGATCGGCGCCCATGTCCAGGTAAGCGTGCCGGTCAGCGCCGGAAGCCCGCTCCTGCTCATCGGCACCATCGTCCGGGTCGAGGTCTTCGGCGAGAAGAGTTTTGAGATCGGCATGACCATCTCGTTCAAGGAAATGGAGAAGATCGCCAATACCGAGATCGCCCAGTTTCTCAAAGATGAAGGCATAATAGCGGCGTTTTCCGCCCCTTCCCTTCTTTAACCAGCAAAAGATCGGCCACGTCGATTTTTCCTGTTTTTTCCCGCCTGCAGCTGATAGGATGAAACAGTAGTCTAGATATATATGCACAACTCATCGTTTTTCTAACATCTATAAGGAGGGGTAACCATGGCAACAAGTGTCTACAAGATCATCGAACTCGTTGGAACCAGCGAAAAATCCTGGGAAGACGCGGCCCGCAACGCTGTCGAGACGGCCGGCAAATCGCTCAAGGATCTCCGGATCGCTGAAGTCGACAAACTTGACATGCAGATCAGCAAGGGTAAGATCTGCACCTACAGGGCAAGAGTCAGGGTGTCTTTCAAATACAAGGACAAGGACAAATAAGCCTGCTCCTGTGTATTTTTTTTGACACCCGCATTTTTTGCGAAAATGAAGGCCGGTCCATTTTGGGGCTGGCCTTTTCTTTTTCAGATGGTATTCTATCTGTGTTTTCCACAGGTTGAACGATCAGGATTCGCTATGCGAGAGGGAAAGTAGTCGATGAAAACAATGCAGGTACGGGTTGAAGGCAGGGTACAGGGTGTCTATTTCCGTGACTATACCAGGCGGCAGGCCTTGCAAGAGGGCGTCGACGGTTGGGTCCGCAACTGCCCGGATGGCAGTGTCGAGGCGGTTATCAGCGGACCGGAAAATGCGCTTGACGCCATGCTCGACTGGTTCCAGGTGGGTTCACCGCATGCCCGAGTCCTGGCGGTAAAAGTCAAGGAAATCACCCCTCCCCAGGAATTCCCCGATTTTCAGATCAGGTACTGATTCCCCATGCTCCTCAACATCGACAAGCTCAGCACCTGGATCACCGTCGAATCTGAATCCGGCCTCAACCAGAACCAGATCCTCCATGATGTCACCCTCTCCTCGGACAAAGGGGCGACCACCGCCCTGGTCGGCGAATCCGGTTCGGGTAAATCGGTCACCGCCCTCTCCGTCCTGCGCCTTTTGGAAGAGAGCAGCCAGGTCACCAACAGCGGCTCCATCGCCTTTGACGGCCAGGAAATGCTCAAGATGGGCCGCGAGGAGATCAGGGCCATCCGCGGCAACCGGATCGCCATGATTTTCCAGGAACCGATGACCTCGCTCAATCCGGTCTACCCGGTCGGCAACCAGATGCTCGAACCCCTGATGCTGCACCGGAAGATGACCAAAAAGGCAGCGGAACGGGAGGCTATTCGCCTGCTGGACCGCACCGGTATCGAAGATCCGGAGGCCCGCATGCGGGTTTATCCGCACCAGCTTTCAGGCGGGCAGCGCCAGCGCATCATGATCGCCATGGCCCTGGCCTGCCGGCCGGCACTGCTCATCGCCGACGAACCGACCACCGCC
>JANOIV010000114.1:0-5249 GCA_031407875.1 Desulfobulbaceae bacterium
GATGAATATATCCATCCACTGGAACAGGAAGACCTTTTTAATAAGCTGATGGAGCAGGATATGGTCAATCCGGATCAGTCTGACCTGAAAGAACAGATCATCAGGATGATATTTTCTCCACGCTATGATATCCGGACTCCACGATAGGTCTTCTACGTTCGGAACGAACATGCAGCCCCGCGATTTTCGCAGAGCAGGTCGCCTTCGATCTCGCGGGTGCAGACGTGTGACCGGCCAAAAGGGGGGGCACGCCGGTTGTATAGCTGTCCTGCTTTAGCTGTCTTTTCACTTGACTTTGCAAGAGGCGGAGAAGTATAAGTCCTAGATTTTGCAACCGCCAACCATGGGCCGGAATCTGACTTTGAGCTCTTTACCCCCATAGATGACGACGACGGAGAAGGATAAAAACATCTTTCTCACGCCAAAACAGATAGACTCAAAAGTCAAATGCAGTGTTTCTCTGGATTGAACTGAACAGCTTTTGAAGTGATGGCTCCAGTCATGCAGTGGAGGGTTTTCTCGAGATACTCTTTTTGAACGGGGATCGATGAATACTCTTTTTATTTCGCTTGCTGTGCTCCTGACTGGCGGGGTTCTGCCCCTTCTTCTCCACCGGCGATTCAAGCTCATGAAGGCCGGAAGCATTTTCGCCACCACAATCGGCTGTCTGATTGGGCTGGCGGCCCTCTTCCCGGTCCTGCAGGACACCGGCTCCCCGGCCTTTTCCTGGTCGTGGCTGCATGTTCTCACCTTGTCGTGCACAATTGATTCGCTCTCCGCCTTTTTTCTGGTCCCCATTTTTCTTATCTGTCCGCTGGCAGCGCTCTACGGTTTCCATTATCTGGATAAACGCGAAGAGTCAGGCCGGATCGCCGTAAGTTATTTCTTCTATTCCCTGCTGATCATTTCCATGATCCTGGTGGTATGCGCGAACAGTCTTATTACCTTTGCGCTGGCCTGGGAGATCATGTCACTCTCTTCGTTTTTTCTGGTGGTCTATGAGTTCCAGAAAAAGGAGACGAGAAGCGCCGGCTATCTCTACTTTGTCTTCGCCCAGGCCGGAGCGATGTGTATCTTCGCGGCCTTTGGTCTTATCTACAGTTATACCGGCAGTTTTTCCTTCGATTTGATCGATCAGCTTCCCGCTCAGGCCAAGCTGGTGGTCTTTATCCTGGCCCTCATCGGTTTCGGCTCCAAGGCGGGTATCTTCCCCCTGCATATCTGGCTGCCCCATGCCCATCCGGCTGCCCCCAGCCATATCTCGGCTGTCATGTCGGGGGTGATGATCAAGATGGGAATCTACGGTATCCTCCGCATCTATGTCCTCCTGGCGGACACCTCTCTGATCTTTGGCCAGACCATCCTGATTGCCGGGATGGTCTCCGGCATCCTCGGCGTCGTCTATGCCCTCGGTAAACATGATATCAAGAGGCTGCTTGCCTACCACAGCGTCGAGAATATCGGCATCATCCTGATCGGGACCGGACTCGGCATGATCGGGGTGTCGACCGGCAGCCCGGTCATGGCAGCCTTTGGTTTTGCCGGCAGCCTGCTCCATGTCCTCAACCACTCTATTTTCAAATCCCTTCTGTTCATGGGGGCAGGTGCGGTTTTGCAGAAAACCAGGACCCGCCATGTCGATGAGCTGGGCGGTCTGGGCAAGAGGATGCCGATTACCGGTAAGACCTTTCTGGTCGGTTCCGTCTCGATCTCGGGACTGCCGCCGTTCAATGGCTTTATAAGTGAATTTCTGATCTATTTCGCTGCCTTCCAAGGCCTGAAATTGGCCGGATCGTCCTTTGTTTTGACAAGTCTCGCTATCATCTCTCTGGCCGTCATCGGCGGTCTGGCAGCCGCCTGCTTCACCAAGGTCGTCGGTATTGTTTTTCTGGGAGAGCCCAGATCAGCCGGGGCCGCCCGGGCCGTTGAGGCAGGCTGGTCAATGACCGCTCCGATGGTTTTTCTGGCTCTTTTATGCCTTATCATCGGCGTCTGGCCGCAACCCTTTGTCCGTCTGGCCTTCCTCGGACTCCGGGATATCGCGGCGATTGTGCCGATTTCGCCGACCATAGAAGCAGATCTGGTCCGCAACCTGGCCTTTGCCGCTCGGCTTTTTTTAGCACTCCTCGTGGTCGTCACGCTTTTTCGTAAGTTTCTCTATGTCAAAAAAGAGGTGGGACAGGGACCGACCTGGGGATGTGGCTTCACCCAGCCCACAGTGCGTATGCAGTACACCGGCACCTCCTATGCCATGAGCATGGTCGAATTTTTTCAGCCCTTTGTCAAGGTACGCACAGTCTATACCGGGATCAGGAAAATTTTCCCCGGTCAGACGACCTACGAGACCCGGGTCGATGATATCGCCGAAATCGGCATGCACCACTATCTGGTGCATCCTCTGGTAAAGATACTTGAAAGGCTGCGCTGGATACAGCACGGCCATATTCAACTGTATATAGCTTATATTGTTCTGACTATTGTGGTGCTGCTGTTGTTTGTCTGACAGGGCCTTTTGGCCACCCGCCACACATCTCAGCTAGAGGAAGGGAATGGAATCATTTGTCTCATTTGCCATAGCACTCCTGGCAGCACCGTTGTTTCCGGGAGTTATCAACAAGGTGAAGGCTTTTTTTGCCGGCAAACAGGGCCCGCCGCTGCTTATGAAGTACTACACCCTGGCGAAACTGTGTCGCAAGGGCTCGGTGTACAGCACCAGTTCGAGTTATGTCTTCAAAATGGGGCCGACGGTCTCGTTTGCCGCCTCGATCATGGCCCTGCTGTTCATTCCTCTCGCCGGAACGGGGTCGGTCTTCTCCTTCCAAGGTGACGTCATCGTGTTCTTTTATATTATGGGGATCGGGCGTTTTTTCACCATCGCCGCCGCCCTTGATACCGCCTCACCCTTTGAAGGAATGGGGGCGGCCCGCGAGGCTTTTTTCTCGACCCTGGCCGAGGCCACCATCTTTGCAGTATTGATCCTCTTTTACCGGATGAACGGTTCGCTCAGCTTCGCCGGCTATTTCCATGGAGAAAATCCGATCTCTCTGGTCGGGCCGGCCGGATCCCTGCTGCTTCTCGTTATTGTCGCCATGTTTATGGTACTGTTGACCGAGAATTCAAGGGTGCCGGTTGACGACCCGCAGACCCATCTTGAACTGACGATGATCCATGAGGTTATGATCCTCGATCACAGCGGCCCTGATCTGGCGCTCATTGAACTGGGGGCCTTTTACAAACTGTTTTTCTATGCCGCCTTTATCACCCACCTGGTTCAGCCCTTCAAGATAACCGGCACCCTGGCCAATGGCCTGGTATTTTATGCGGTCCTGGCGACGGTCTATATCGCCGTCGGCATAACGGAATCGACCATGGCGCGTTTTAAGATGAATCTGGTGCCCAAGTATATCCTGACATCCTTTACCCTGGTGTTTTTTGCCGCCATTCTTAGCATGGGATTTGTGCAATGATCAATTATACCGATGCCATTCTGGTCATTATCCTCCTCTCGGTCCTCCTGTCGCTTGAGTCCAACCGCCTGGTTACTCTGGTGAAGATCATGGGCCTGCAGGGCATCGTGGTCTCACTGGTGCCGCTCTTTCTCGAACAGCACAGCAGTCTGGGCAGCGGCGGCCTGATCTTTTTTCAGATCATGATTCTCATCAAGGGCCTCCTCATTCCCGGCCTCCTGTATTATGCGGTGCAGAGGGTTGCCATCAAACGGGAGGTCGAGCCGATCATCGGTTACCATGCCTCCTTGTTTTTCGGTCTGATGATGATTCTGGTCTCGGTATTCATCACCGAGAAGCTGCAGGTTACCCTGCCCGGCGGTCACAGTCTGTTGCTCATTACCGCCATTACGACCCTCGGCGCCGGACTCTTTCTCATGATGTCGAGGACTAAGGCGATCACCCAGGTCATTGGTTACCTGATGTTGGAAAATGGGATCTATCTGGTCGGTACGGCCTTGACCAAACAGAGCCACACGCGCTATGTCGTTGAATTCGGCGTACTTCTCGACCTTCTGGTAGGTGTGATGATCATGGGAATCATCCTGCACAATATAAACCATGCCTTCGATGATGTGGATACCGCCCATCTCGGCCGACTAAAGGATTGAGAATATGTTAGAATTTGTATTTTTGCTGCCGCTTCTTACCGGGATTGCCGCGATGTTCCTGCCGGTGACTCTCGGCCGGGGCATTCTCATTGTTTCCGCCCTCCTGCATCTGCAGCTCACGGTGATGGGCTGGATGGGCAAACTGGCTCCCTATTTTCCGGACTATTTCAACGTATCGCCTGAGGGAATGCTGGTTCTTCTGGTCACGTCTTTCATTTTCCTGTTCATCGCAATCTATGCCATCTCCTATATGACTGAGACGGAGATGCAGAGTGAGCATCTTTTTATCAGTTGCATGCTGTTGTTTCTCGGGACCATGAGCATGGTCACCCTGGCCGACCACCCGATCGTGTTATGGATCGCAGTCGAGGCGACAACCCTTGTCAGTGCCCCGCTCATCTTTATCAACAGGTCAAAAGAGGCCCTGGAGGCTACCTGGAAATATGTCCTTATCTGCTCGGTGGGCATCGCCCTGGCCCTGCTTGGCTGTTTCTTCATCACCCTGGCCATGGATATCAAGAATATCGATGCGCCGCTGACCTTCTCGTCACTCAATGCCGTGGCCGGCCAGCTTGATCCGACCTGGCTGAAGGCCGGTTTTATTTTCATCATGATCGGCTTCGGCACGAAAATGGGTCTGGCTCCCATGCACACCTGGCTGCCCGATGCCCACAGCCAGGCGCCGAGCCCTGCCTCGGCCCTGTTGTCCGGAGCCCTGTTGAACTGTGCCTTCCTGGGGATCTACAAGGTGCACACCCTGATGCATATTGCCGGTCTGGGTGCCTATTCCAGCAATATTCTCATCGGTTTTGGTCTGGTGTCAATGCTGGTTGCCGGCATCTTTATCCTCAACCAACACGATTACAAGAGGATGCTGGCCTATTCGAGTGTCGAGAACATGGGCATTATCGCCTTTGGTGTGGGGATTGGCGGGGTGGCCTTGTACGGTGCCATTCTCCATCTCATCCATCATTCGCTGATCAAATCATCGCTGTTTCTCTCTGCCGGCAATATCCTGCTGGGCTTCGGCTCCCGACTCGTGAATAAGACCGGCAATCTCGCCCGGCTCTTTCCTAAAACCTTTGTCGCATTTTTTGCCGGATTCATCGGTATCTCCGGCTTTCCGCCCTTT
>JANOIV010000125.1:0-2996 GCA_031407875.1 Desulfobulbaceae bacterium
CGTCATCGATCCTGAAAGCTCAGTAAGTAGTTTTTTACTTTCATCGGAGAGTGCCAGCGGTGGGAGCTTTGTTTTTCGTGCCATGTTTGCCTCCTTCTGTGGTTTGGAGTAATCATGGCAAAAATTGCACTAAATGTAAAAATATTTATGAATCGATCTACTAGAAATCCCGGACAAGAATTATTAGTAGCGCCCCAACAGGTTGCCGGCCAGCAGGGTAAGACCGACACAGGCAACACGCTTAACAACCAGCGGGCTCACCCGTTTGGCGATCTGCGGGGCGATATAACCGTCGAGCAGTGTTGCCGGATTAAGTTCCGGCGCATAGGGCGGTAAAGAAACCAGCCTCATATTATCTGGAACCACAAATGTCTCGGCCTTATGCCACCCTGCGTCATCAAGGATCATAACGATTCTTTCCTCGTGGTGTCGAAAAGATACTTCGTCGAGAAACACCTGCATGCAAACGCCGTTGACCTGCGACAGTATCAGAGTGTCAAGAACCCCATCGATTACGGAAACTGCAGCATAAGCATAAGTGTATTGCTGGGTCACAATCGCCCAACAAAGAGGGCGGACCCAGTCTGGGACACCAACATCTCCTTGTATCGGAGATGCGACCAAATCGAACTTCGTCTTGAAACATAGTCCGGGCTTTTGCCAAATGCTCCTTTGCGCTCACCAATCATCTCTGCCACTCGCAGGTCTTGCCATATGCCCACCTCCTTGTTTGGTGAACATATTGCATCATGTTTGATTTAGAAATGGAATCAGGCCTTGCGCACCGAGACGAAGTGTTCCTGGTAGGCGATGGCGCCGCCAGCTCGGTCCCATTTGTCCAAGCCGCCGCGCATGAAATTCTGGTCGGCGATGCCTTTGCCGAAGGCGCGGCTCTCAACCGGCAGGCGATGGCCGAAACCATGGATGATGAACACCGCCTCGGGGTGGATCAGGTCTGTGACTTTGGCCACCGTCGTTTCCGAATAGTCTCTTTGCGATACCACCACCGTATCGCCATCGCTTATCCCCAGTTTTGCTGCGGCGCGGCTGTTGATCCACAGGGGATTTATCGGCATCTGCTCATACAGCAGCGGGTTGTTGACCGTATGCCCCTGAGTATGGATGGCGCAGCGGCCGAAAGTCAGACGGAAAGTCCCTTCCGGAGGTGTTTCCGGGGCCTGAAAGGGTTTGAGCGATTGCAGGCCGGCCTTTTCCAGCTTTGCCGAGACCATCTCGAGCTTGCCGCTCGGTGTCTTGAACTTCAGCGTGTCCATATCGCGGTAGATCGGCTTGTCGGCCAGGTTGACCATGCCGGTGGCGTTGAAATCATCTATCGCCACGCCGGTGCCCTGCAGCTGGAAGTCCCAGACGTCCTCGACGGAGTCGAACACCAGTTCGGGAAGGCCAAGCCGCTTAGCCAGGCCGCCGACAATCTCCCAGTCGGCCTTGGAGTCGTAACGCGGTTCGATCGCCCGGTGGCGCACGAAGAACTGCGGCTTCAAGGCGTTTTTGGTGGCAATGACGCTTTCCCGTTCCAGATAGGGGGAAAGAGGCAGGACCACGTCGGAGAACCAGGCGGTGTCGGACCAGCTGAAGGTCACCGCAACTAGGAGGTCAAGGTTGTTGAAGAGCTCTTTCAGGCGGTCCGGGTCGGGGTAGCCCATCAGCGGATCATGACGGTAGGCGATATAGGCCTTGACCGGATAAGGGTCCTGGCTGCCCATTGCCTCGTACATGAGGTGGGCAAGTCCCGGCCCCTCCTCAAAGTGGGTATAGCGCCAGCCGAGGCCGTCGGCCCGCTTGTCCGCCGGTTTCGGGTAGAGATCGACAAAGGCCTTGAGATCGGCCCGGCCGACATCACCCGGTTTGCTGACCAGGGGCATCCCGCCCTTAGCACCGAAGGAACCGAGCAGGGCGTTGATGATATAGGCAGTACGGCAGACGTAAAACGAGTCCTGATAGCGCGCCGTCATCCAGCCGGGATGCCAGATCACGGCGCCTTTAGCGGCCGCCAGCTCGCGTACGAACTGGCGCAACTCAGCCGGGGCGATGCCGGTTTCTCCCTCCGCCCATTCAGGGCTGTAGGGTTCGATGAAGCTCTCCAGATCACGCATGCCCTCGATGTAACGGCCGGCGTATTTCTCGTCGAAGAGTCGTTTTTTCAGGAGTTCGTGGATCACCGCAAGGTTGAAGGCGTAATCGGAGCCGGGCCGCACCTGAAAGTAGCGGGTGGCCTTGGAGGCGGTGATTGTCGCACGGATGTCGATGACCGTCAGCTTGCAGCCGTTTTCCAGGGCGTCCATGAGGTTGTTGACTTCCTGGACGTTGATCGCCTCGAAGATGTTGCGCAACTGCAGCACCACGTGTTTGGCGTTTTTGAAGTCATAAGCGACGCTCTTGCGCCCCATGCCGGTGATCGACAGGCTGGCATGCTGGACGTTGCGGGCGCAGGAGGAGTCATGGTTGCAGTAGTTGGGGCTGCCGAGGCCGCGCAGCAGGGCACGGTGCATATCGCGAAATGGGCCACCGCGGTCGGTAAGCGCAATTCCCTTGGCGCCGTATTTGTCTTTCACTTCCTTGAGCCTGTCGGCGACATAGTCGAAGGCCTCGTCCCAACTGACCTTCCGCCATTTGCCCTCTCCCCGGGCCCCGGCACGGATCATCGGCATCTGGGGCCGTTCAGGGTCGGTGATCAGGGCATTTCCGGCTGCGCCGCGCGGGCAGACTGCCCCCTTCATTGCCGGGACATGTGGGTTTCCCTGAAGAAACGTCACCTGTCCGTCCTCGACCGTAACCTTGATAGGACACCGAACTGTGCACATCCCGCATACACTGAATACTGATTTGGCAACCATGGGTATTTCTCCTTGCTATGAGCTGTGCTGGCAGCCTACTGCTGCCGCTTGTTGTTGGTTTGTTGTCTTGGCGGTTGTTTTTCTAAGACCTGCAGCCGGTCGGAAAAGAGCTTGGCGCAATTGGCGCAGTAGCTGTGATGC
>JANOIV010000222.1:0-20820 GCA_031407875.1 Desulfobulbaceae bacterium
CGGAAGGATTCGAACCTACGAATGCCGGGATCAAAACCCGGTGCCTTGCCACTTGGCGACGCCCCATCCTGCGCTCGAGTCACAAAAACTCTCTCTCCATATTTCCGACGCAGAGTTTCTGCAATACCATGCATTTGCGCACGGTCTGTCGAGGAATCCGGAAAGACTCCGAAAACCGTCGGGCCGCTCCCCGACATCAATGCCGCCTTTGCCCCGACTGCCAGCAAAGTCTCTTTTATATCATTCAGTTCCGGGTATTCGCCGATGGTAATCTGTTCCAGATCATTCACCATTGTAGCTAGTGACATGGAACAACCTCTATTTTTTTCAAAACCAACCAATCTAGAATTTTTATGCCCCGTTGTCAATGCAAAATTTCCAAAGACCCAGCGGGTTGAAACCGGGAATCCAGGATTTATCAAAAGAAAATAATATCCTGCGAGTGGTGGAACAGGCTGCAGGATCTCTCCGACCCCAGTCGCCAACACTGCATCTATTTCCGTAGCAAAGAACGGTACATCGGCACCAAGGAGTAAGGCCATTTCCAGCAGCTCCTGTTCGGAAAATTCCCTGTCAAAAAGGCCATTGAGCCCACGTAACACCGTTCCAGCGTCACTGCTCCCGCCACCAAGCCCTGCGGCCGTTGGAATCCGTTTCGCAAGCTGGATATGGACACCAGCCCCCTTACCACGAGTACTGGCGGCAAAAAAGACCTCGGCAGCCTTCCAGGCGAGATTGGCGCGATCCGCAGGGAGAGAGCTTTCATTGCAGCTCAGGGTGATTTCCGTATCCTGCCGGAGCTGCAAAGTGATCACATCGCAGAGATCAAGCTTTTGCATCCAGGTCTCGAGATCATGAAATCCGTCCGGTCGCCGCCCCAGGACATGGAGCATCAGATTAATCTTGGCAGGTGCCGGCAACTGCAGAGGTTGATATAATTCAGAGTTCACAAGCGGATCTCAGCCCGCCAGCACGAGGATCGGGTGCTGGATAAAGAGACAGCCCGGTTCATTTTTTGACCGCTTTGACATATCGCAGTTTCACATCGTAGAGAATGTTTTTCAGCAGCTCCTCTTCTTCTTTCAGAAGATTTCCCTTGGTTTTCTGCTCCAGAAGAACCAGGGTATCAATCCCGTGTCGGGCCAGATCAAAATCCGGTTCCCGCTTGCCCGTCACCGGGTCTCCTATCTCACCAAGATGATAGAGCACCGATGTATTCAAGGACAGGACAAAAGCGGGGAAGGTGACCTCTGGCATGGTACACTTTCCATGCTTGTCCGGCACCTTACCTTCCTCACATTGACAATCACCTTTGGCTGTCTCATTTTTTTCCGTTTTTTTCTCTTCCATAACGTTCGGCTCTCCTCGGTAAGATTATGCAGTAGTTTCCGGCCTCTCTCAGAACCTATTCAGTTCCAAGGCTACCGCGTCATCTATGTTTTCCAGTTCCCGCACCTTGGCAAGCAATTCTTTAGAAATCAGCTCATCCGTACTGAGAAAAATGATGTTTTGTTTGCTGGTCTCTTCGCGTCCCACCGTCATCCGGGAGATATTCACCCCGGCCTTACCCAGAGCGGTCCCGAGGGCACCAATTACCCCGGGAACATCGTTATTGTAGACAAGAAGCATCGGACCGGCGGGAAGGGCCTCAAGGCGGAAGGTGTTGAGACGGACCAACCGGGGCTCGTTTTTGCCAAAGACCGTCCCGACCAGAACGTTTTGGCCTTCTGTGGTGGCCACCTTGATGGAGAGGACATTATTGAAATCATGGGCCTTCTCGGTTTTGGATTCAACTACCCGAATGCCACGTTCTTTGGCAATGACCGGGGCATTGACATAATTTACCGCATCCTGCAGGATCGGGGTGAAGAGACCCTTGAGAAAAGCGACCGTAATGGGTGAAGTGTTGAGTTCGGCCAGTTCGCCGCTGTATTCAATATCCACCGTCTGAACACCACCTTTGGCCATCTGCATGTGCAATGAGCCAAGCATCTCGCCAAGGACCATATAAGGACCGACCTGGGCCAGGACATCGCTGCTGACGGAGGGCATATTGACAGCATTGGTCACTGATCCCTTGAGGAGATACTCAGCGATCTGCTCGGCGATGATAAGGGCGACATTTTCCTGGGCCTCGCTCGTTGAAGCGCCCAGATGCGGGGTGCAGATAAAATTCTTCAGGCCGAGCAGCGGACAGTTCTCAGGAGTTGTCGGCTCGGTGGTAAAGACGTCGAGGGCAGCCCCTCCTATCTCACCATTGACCAGGGCCTCATATAGGGCCTTTTCGTCACAGACGCCGCCCCGGGCACAGTCAACGAACATTGCATCCTTTTTCATGGCCGTAAAAAAATTGGTGGAAAGGAGATTTTTGGTCTCCTTGGTGAGAGGGACATGGACGGTCACAAAATCGGCGCGTCGTGCCAATTCCATGAGATCGACCAGCTCAACACCAATTTTTTCAGCCATCTCCTGGGGCAGATGCGGATCGTAGGCGATGGTCTTCATTTTCAGCCCCTGGGCCCTACTGGCGGCGATACCACCGATCCGGCCGATGCCGACGATACCGAGGGTCTTGCCGGTCAACTCGCGGCCCATGAAACTCTTTTTCTCCCACTTGCCGGCCTTCATCGAGGCGGTGGCCTGGGGGATATTGCGGGACAGGGACATCATCATGGCCATGGCATGTTCCGCAGCAGTCGTGGCATTACCATCCGGAGCGTTCATGACCACAATACCCTTCTGACTGGCAGCAGGGATATCGACATTATCAAGACCGATGCCGGCACGTCCCACGACCTTCAGCTTATGGGCGGCCTCCAGCAGATCGGCGGTCACCTTGGTGGCGCTGCGAATGACCAGGCCCTCATAGTTGCCGATAATCTTTTTCAGCTCCTCCGGGCTGAGCCCGGTATTGCAATCGACTTCAAGTCCTGCCTCTTCGAGTATCTTCACGCCTGCAGGCGATAAATTATCACTGATCAGTACTTTCATCTCCGCTCCTTTGCTGTATCTGCGTGCATCTGTCCGGGTGACGGGCAGATCATTCTGTTCATAAAATTCATGTTGTAAACCCGGAGTTTCCTGCCTATGACGCCCTGTATAAATTTATAGGGCATGAAGACCCGAAAACCGTCAGCCATCAGGCAATAAAAGCAGGAACTATACAGGCTTCCTTGCAAGAGAACAAGAAAAATGCGTTCCTTTTCCTCCCCTCGGATGAGCTTCCCTGCTCAATCACTGCCGCCTTTGCTCTTTGACAAACGAATAGAAGTTGAACTATCAATTTGAAGGCGATATAAAGCATGCTTTTTCCCTCGCCATGCCGCAGCCTGTGCTGCCCTCCCCCGGAGGCTTACAGCCGGCATCACCGGAAAGATTTTTGCATTACACGCATATATGATATATAATATCCCGATATTACCATATATCAGCACGGCAGACTGCCGATAGGCAAGCTCTTGTGTACCGTTGACGCCACCCTACTTGAAAGAATACATATTTCAGGAGTACTCTCGTATGACAGAAACACGCTTACGTTTTCCCCCGAGCCCTACCGGCTATCTCCATATTGGCGGAGCGCGCACAGCCCTCTATAATTGGCTCTATGCCAAAAAGACCGGTGGTAAACTCATCTTGCGCATTGAAGACACCGACACTGAGCGCTCAACCGACGAAGCCATCCAGGGCATCCTGGAGGCTCTCCAATGGCTCGGCATCACCTACGATGAAGGCCCGTATTATCAGACGGATTTTACTAATGAGCATGTCGCTGCTGCGGAAAAACTCCTGGCTGAAGGTCAGGCTTACAAATGTTTTTGCAGTAAAGAAGCGCTCGATGCCAAAAGAGAGGCTGCCCTCCTCGCCAAAAAGAATCTCGGCTATGATCGGACCTGCCGCAACCTCTCTCCAGAACAGGTGGCGGCAAAGGAGGCGGCAGGACTTTCTTCCGTTATCCGTTTCAAGGTCCCGGACCGCGTTGGAATGCTTGGCTACGATGACAAGGTTCTCGGCAGGATCGAGTGTAATTACAAGGAAGTGGATGATTTCGCCATCCTCCGCTCCAACGGTAAGCCCTTATACCTGTTCTGCAATGTCGTCGATGATATCCGGGACAGGATCACTCATATCATCCGCGGCCAGGACCATATGACCAATACGACGAGACAGGTCCTGCTCTACGAGGCCCTGCAGGCACCACTGCCGGTCTTCGCCCATATTCCACTCACCCTGGACACCAAAAAATCAAAGATCTCCAAGCGCAGTCATGGTGAGATTGTCGCCGTGCATTTCTACCGAGAACACGGTTTTATCCCCTGGGCCTTCAACAACTTCCTCGTCCTGCTCGGCTGGTCATCCGGCAACGATCAGGAGATTTTCTCAAAGGAAGAACTCATCAAGGCCTTCACCCTGGAACGCATCAATAAATCCAGTTCAATCTTCAATTTCCGTAAAGATGATCCGAAATTCTTTACCGACCCCAAGGCCATCTCCATCAATGAACACTATCTGCGCACCATGGAGATCGGTGAGCTCGCCCTTTTGGTCCAGAGGGAACTTGAGGCGGAAGGACTCTGGGATGAGGCCTATGCTAGAGAGAGACACGAGTGGTTTTTGCATACCCTCGGCCTGATCCGTGATCGTTTCCATACCCTCAAGGACTTCACCAGTCTCGGCAGGGCCTATTTCGCCGATGATTTTGGCATCGACGACAAGCCTCTGCAGAAAAACGTCCTGAAATACGAGGAACTCAAGGGGTGGCTGCCGACCCTGGCCAACCGCTACGAACAGCTTGAAAACTTCGATTTGACGGAAACCGAGAGGGTTGTCCGAGAACTCGCGGAAGAACTCGATAGCAAACCCGGAATACTCATCAATGCCATGCGCACCGTGGTCACAGGGCAGTTGGCAGGTCCTTCGATGTTTGATATCCTGGTCGTGCTCGGTAAAGAGAAAGTCGTGCAGCGCTTACGTGGAATAGGTCGACTCTTTCCTGCAGAATCCTGCTGATTCCCTTCATTTACTTCTTCCGCCATCATAACATCATGGATACTAAAGAAAAAATCGAAACAAAACCCGTCGACTTCATCAGACAGATCATCGCTGAAGATCTCAGGACAGCAAAGCATACGGGCACTGTCACCCGCTTTCCTCCCGAGCCCAATGGTTTTCTCCATATCGGCCATGCCAAATCCATCTGCCTCAATTTTGGTATCGCCTTGGAAAACAAGGGTTTTTGTCACATGCGTTTTGATGACACCAATCCCAGCAAGGAGGAAGTCGCCTATGTCGAATCCATCAAGAAAGATGTCAGATGGTTAGGCTTTGACTGGCACGACAAACTCTTCTACGCCTCCGATTATTTCCCCGCCCTCTGCGGCTATGCCATCGAACTCATCAAGCTAGGCAAGGCCTATGTCTGCCAGCTCTCAGCCGAGGCTATCCGGGAATACCGCGGCACCCTTACCGAACCCGGCAAGGAGAGCCCCTATCGCAACAGGAGCGCCGAAGAAAACCTCGATCTCTTTGAGCGCATGAAAAACGGCGAATTTGCCGAAGGAACCCATGTCCTGCGGGCAAAGATCGATATGAATTCACCCAATCTCAATATGCGTGATCCGGTCATCTACCGCATCCTCAAGGTTGCCCACCACCGAACCGGAGACACCTGGTGCATCTATCCGATGTATGATTACACCCACTGCCTTTCCGATGCCATTGAGGGAATCACCCATTCCCTCTGCACCCTGGAATTTGAAGATCACCGCCCTCTTTACGACTGGGTCCTCGACACCCTGAAGACACCCTGTCATCCCCAACAGATAGAATTCGCCCGGCTCAACCTCACCTACACGGTCATGAGTAAGAGAAAAATGCTGCAGCTTGTGGAAGGCGGCCATGTCGATGGCTGGGACGATCCCCGCATGCTGACCATCTCCGGGCTCAGGCGCCGGGGCTACACCCCTACATCTATCCGCAACTTCTGCGGTCTGATCGGCCTTGGCAAAAGAGAGAGTTGGATCGACATGGGGGTCCTGGAAAACGCCATCCGAGACGACCTGAATATCAGTGCGGCCAGGATGATGTGTGTTCTTGATCCGGTCAAGGTCATCATCGACAACTACCCCGAAGATCAGGTGGAAGAACTGGAGGCCATTAACCATCCACAGAATCCCGAGATGGGCAGTCGAAAACTGCCCTTCTCGCGTGAACTTTCTATCGAACGATCAGACTTCATGGAAAATCCCCCAGCCAAATTTCATCGACTCGGACCCGGCCGGGAAGTCCGCCTGCG
This sequence comes from Desulfobulbaceae bacterium, assembly GCA_031407875.1. Taxonomy (GTDB): domain Bacteria; phylum Desulfobacterota; class Desulfobulbia; order Desulfobulbales; family Desulfocapsaceae; genus Desulfoprunum. The sequence goes on from JANOIV010000222.1 coordinate 6,293, forward strand.
CTATGGCTATCTCATCAGATGCATCTCGTACGTGAAAGATGCCGCAGGGCGGGTACAGGAGATCCACTGCACCTACGATCCGGCCACCCGTGGCGGCTCGACACCGGATGGCCGCAAGGTCAAAGGTACCATTCACTGGGTCAGCACTCGTCAGGCCGTTTCCTGCCCGGTTCGATTGTTCGACAGACTCTTTCTCACCGAAAATCCGGAAGCGGATAAAGACATCGACTTCAAGGCCTACCTCAATCCCGGGTCCAGAGTCTGCCTCGACGGGGCCATAGCCGAACCATCACTGATGACTCTTGCCCTCGGTACCCAGGTGCAGTTCGAGCGGCAGGGCTATTTCAGTGTTGATCCCGTGGAATCGACCCCCGGCAGACCGGTGTTCAACCGTATAGTCACCCTCCGGGATACCTGGGCCAAACAGCAACAGCGTTAACCATGTGGCTCTCCCTATTTCTGAACTGAATTGCTGCAGACAGCCCTGCCGATTGCGGCAATTCAGAGCATGAGACCTTGTCGCCTCTCCATCTGAATTATCCTGCATCTTCGAACTATCCTGCCGTTAAAAAAACGCTTTCTCTCAGCATATGCCTCCTGCCTTTTTTTAGATGTTCCTAATATATTTTACCTCTATTGAAATATCTGTTGACTGTATCTATTGTTTGGTGTACCTAAAGGATGTTTTCAGGATGGAGGAAATCATGTCTTTCAGAAAAATACAGAGTAAATGCCATTGTTTTGCCGACAAGGTGAAAAACTGTTGGGGCGGAGAAAAATGTCTTAAGCAGGTCGGCCCTCTGTCTCATAAAGGTCAGGCCGGCAGGATCAAGATCTGTCAGGTTACCGGCGACAGGAAACTGTGCGCCCGTATGGCCTCGATGGGAGTCTATCCGGGGATTGAGGCCGAGCTTATCTGTCCTGAAAACGGCAGCCAGTGCATCCTCAAGATCCAGGGCGGTACTATAAGCCTCGACAGGAGTGTCAGCGAAAACATCCTTGTCTCAGCCATATAAGGTGCTCTACCCGAGTCCTCCACAGGGCTCATTTTTTTTGCCCTGGTATTTAGGAGCAACTAACTTAAGAGAGGCAATCATGTGGGAAAATATCATTATTTGGTCCGTCATAGGAATTTCGGCACTCTACATCGGCCGCAGACTCTACAGGCAATGGAGGGCGGCACTCACTCCCGGGAAAACTGTCTCCTGCTGCGGCGGCTGTTCATGCTGCTCGGCATCGGGCTACGATGAGCAGAGTAGTTCCAAACCGGAGATGTAACAATGCAGACAATCTTGCTCAGACAGATGCAGAAAGGTCAGTCCGGCACCATACACGCCGTCAAGATCGGCGGAGAACTTGGCCGGCGGATCCGAGAGATGGGGCTCGTCCCCGGGACCCATATCACCATCCACGGCCGGGCACCACTCAACGACCCTGTCGCCATCCGGGTTATGAACGGGACACTCACCCTGCGCAACAGTGAGGCCGACTTTATCGATGTAGAGGTCCAGTAAAGGCCGGCACGACGCCCCCTCAACAGCAATGCATTTTCTCCCAACTCATTTCACACCAGACAATGACAGAGCAACTCATCATGGCCCTTGCGGGCAATCCCAATGCCGGCAAAACGACACTTTTCAACCAACTCACAGGCGCGCGACAGCACGTCAGCAACTATCCCGGGATAACCGTCGATCACAAGGAAGGTTCCCTTCAACACAAGGGAACCCGGGTGACCATAACAGACCTTCCGGGTACCTATTCTATGACCGCCTATTCGGTCGAGGAACTGGTGGCTCGTGATTATCTGGTTAACCATCGCCCCGAGGTCGTCATCAATATCGTCGATGCTTCCAATCTCGAACGCAATCTCTATCTGACCTGCCAGTTTCTCGAACTCGGCGTCCCCCTCGTTATCGCCCTGAACATGATCGATGTGGCCAAAGACCGTGGCATGGAACTCAAGGCGGAAAAACTGGCGGAACTCCTCGGTGTCCCGGTGGTGTCGATCATCGCCCGTTCAGGCTTTGGCAAGGAACAACTCCTCGATGAGGCCCTGGCCGTTGCCAGCGCCCGGCATGAGTGGAAACCACGGGATATCTCCTATGGTGAAGATCTCGATGCCGCAATCCTCGAACTGATAGAGAAGATCGAGGAAACACGTTTTCTCAAGGATATCTATGCACCCCGCTATACTGCCATCAAATATCTCGAAAATGACGAGCAGCTTCTCCAGAAAGGCAAGGAGCTTGATGCAACCACCGCAGCTGTGCTGGAGGCAAAGGTCAACAAGGTCTGCGAGCACACCAAAATGACCCTCGATGTCTTCCCCGAGGCAGTGATTGCCGATCATCGCTACGGCTATATCAAATCCATTATCCGCCAGGGCGTCGTCACCCATAAATTTGACAGCGACCGCCTCTACACCTCCGACAAGATCGACAAGGTGCTCACCAACCGGCTGCTGGGGCCGGTGATCATGATGGCGATTCTCTTCGGTCTCTATCAGTTTACCTTCGCCTGGAGTGAAGTGCCGGTCGTCATGCTCGAAGACCTCTTTGGCCTGCTGTCGGCGTTTATTGATAGTACTCTCTCGGATGGTCCAGTCAAATCCCTGATCATCTCGGGGGTCGTTGACGGAGTCGGCGGTGTCCTGGGATTTGTGCCGCTCATCATGTTCATGTTTTTCGGCATCGCCATCCTCGAAGATTCTGGCTATCTGGCCCGTGTCGCCTATATGATGGACCGAATTTTCCGGATCTTCGGCCTGCACGGCTCATCGGTCATGCCCTTTATCGTCTCGGGAGGTATCGCCGGTGGCTGCGCGGTTCCCGGTGTCATGGCGACCCGTACCCTGCGTTCCCCCAAAGAGCGTATGGCCACCTTGCTGACGGTGCCGTTTATGAACTGCGGGGCCAAACTACCGGTCCTGGCCCTGTTGATCGGCGCCTTTTTTAGTGAGAACAAGGCCAGATACATGTTCCTCTTCACCCTTCTGGCCTGGATAGTAGCTCTGCTGGCGGCGAAACTGCTCCGCTCAACCGTCCTGAGAGGGGCACCGACACCTTTTGTCATGGAACTGCCGCCCTACCGCTTCCCGACCCTGCGCGGCCTCCTCATCCACACCTGGGAGCGGACCTGGCAGTATATCAAAAAGGCAGGAACCGTCATTCTCGGTATATCCATTCTCCTCTGGGCCCTGATGACCTTTCCGGGACTCCCGAAGGATAAATTGGCCGAATTCGAGCAGCAACGCCAGACCATTCGGGCCAACTTTGCCGAAACAGCAGTTGCAGAGTTGCATGCAGAAAAGACCAACCTCTCCGATCAGGCATCGGCCCTCTCGGAAAAGCTGACAGAGGTGGAGCGGCGACAGGCGGAAGCGGGTTTGAGGAATTCCATGGCGGGAAAAATCGGCATAGCACTTGAATCGATTTCCCGTCTGGCCGGTTTTGACTGGCGGACCAATATTGCCCTGCTGGGTGGATTTGCTGCGAAGGAGGTTATTGTCTCGACCCTGGGAACCGCCTATTCTATGGGCGAAGTTGCTGCGGAAGAATCAGAATCTTTAGGCAAGAGGCTACAAAAAGATCCGAACTGGAACAAGGTGGTAGCTGTGGCCTGCCTTGTCTTCATCATGTTTTACGCGCCCTGTTTCATCACGGTTGTCTGTATCGCCAAAGAGGCCTCGTGGAAATGGGCGATTTTTTCCGTTGCCTTCAACACCGTCTTTGCCTTTATCATGGCGGTTATCGTTTATCAGGTCGGGACCTTTTTTCATCTCAGCTAGACAACCTCCTGCTCCTGCCAGGCAGTGCAGTTCTCGCTGAGACCGAAAAGGCCAAACGAGCTCTGCACTGCCTGTTCGTATTTCAATTCCAAATCAAGCGTCATTGTCGGCTGCGCTGTGCGGCTCCTCGCCGTACTTTTATGTACTGGTTCGTCGCTGCTCGCTTGCCTTCGCGTTCTCATTTTGATTTCGAAATGGAATTACCCGGTCTATTCGATACGGATCGAACCGATTCCGGAAACCGGTTCGTTTTCCTCCTCGGGTTTTTCCTTCGCCCGGATCACCGGTTCTCTTTCGCGCAATCCTGATTCTCTCTCGCGTGGCACCGGTTCTCTTTCACGCAGTACCGGTGGTTGCTGCAACGCACTGAACACTCGGACATCCTCTTCTTCCTCCTCCTGCTCCTCATACACAGGCTGGATGCTCACCCGACCGAGGGGTTGTTTGAAGACTGCGATAACTCCATCGCGGGTCTCCAGCAAGGAAATGAGTTCCCAGCCCGTTGCCCCGAATTCATTCAAAGATTGTTCGATCTCCGATTCATCGAGAAAGGCGCTTCCCAACAGGCCCTCTTTCTTCAGTTCATAAATTACCGTTTTATAACTCCAACGCATTGCCGTTCATACCTCTTGCCTTTATATGTTCTTTTAATGAAAAGAGACAGTCTTCCTCGACCTATTTGTCGCCGGTAAACTTGTCATTGCGGAAGAGTCCTTTATAGACCCTGCCGGACTTCAGCTGCAATCTGCCCTGACCGTCTCTTTTACCTCTCTTGAACTCGCCTGCAAATTTGCTGCCATCCTTGGATATCAGCTCACCTGTGCCGTGGGGCAGATCATCTTTAAATTCTCCCGTATAGACTGATCCATCCGGGTATCTGAGTTTGCCCCGGCCATTGAAACTGCCATCATTGAATTGACCGGAATAGTGACTGTTATCGGCAAAGCTGTATTCCCCTTTGCCCGAGAACAGATCGGCGTGGAATTCGCCGACATACTGGGTGTTGTCGGGATAGGCGAAGGTCCCCTGGCCCTCTTTCAGTCCATTTTCGAACTTTCCGGTGTATTTACGACCATCAGTATATTGATAGCGGCCTTTACCTTGAAATTTCCCCTGCGAAAATGTTCCATTATAGGTATCGCCGCCCGGCAGCAGCAAGGATCCGGATCCATGCATGAGGCCATCCTTGGCCATTCCCTCATAAACCCTGCCATCGGGGAAAACGACCTGGACTTTGCCGTTCATGGCCGTGCTGCTTTTCCCCTTATAAATACGTCCGTCTGCAAAACGATATTCGTCCTGCAAGTCTGATTCCCTGGCTGTTTTCGGGTTCGGCTTGTTTCCTTTCTCGGCAACCGCTACAGTATCTTTTACCTCATCCTCAGGTTGCAGGAGCCAATCAGGTACTTCAGCCTTGCCGGAAGCCGCAACCCTTGCCGGGTCTTTCTCAGGAGCCGGTTTAGGAGCAGGCTTGCCGTTCAAAAAAGGTCCGCTGTATTTTTTGCCATCTGCATAGCGTATTTTCCCCTCGCCATGCATCGTATCATTAACAAAGTCTCCCTTATAGACACTGCCATCAGCAAGGGTCAGTTTTCCCTTGCCATTGCGCTTGCCATGAGAAAATTCTCCTTCATAGCGGCTGCCATCAGCATATTTCTGAATCCCTTTTCCCTCTTCCTTATTGTAGGCAAAGTCACCCTCATACCATGAACCATCAGGGTATTGCATTTCCCCATGACCATACCTGAGATTATCCTTGAATTCACCTTTATAAATGTCCTTGTTCGGATAACGCAGGATTCCCTCGCCACTCAGTTTATCATTGGTAAAGGTTCCCTCCATTTCCTTCCGATCCGGAGCAGTGTATACACCAAAGCCCTGGCGTACAGCGCCTCGAAAATCCCCGGTCGCACTGCCGCCATCGAGATATTTGCGAGTGCCTCTTCCCTCGGGCTTGCCATTTTTGAACATTCCGTCATACCAGGTTCCATCGGGGTAGGTGAGTTTGCCATGACCGTCTATGGTGTTATTGCGGAAAGATCCCTTGTATTCCCGGCCATCCGGATAGAAGAGGAGGCCTTCGCCGTCGAATCTCCCGAGGTTAAACTCACCGATATATTGCGTACCGTCTTCGCGGATCAAGGTTCCTCTGCCGTGGATGATGTTGTTCCGGAAATCCCCTTTGTAGCTCCGTCCTTTCGGACCTGTCAAACGTCCCTTGCCATGGAATTTGCCATCCTGCCATTGCCCGGAGTAACGGAGTCCGTCGGGATAGACCACGGTCCCCGTACCATTGATCATTCCTTTCTGGAATTCGCCCTCATAGCGCCGGCCATCTTTCTGAAGAAACACCCCCTTACCATTCTGGCAGTCTCCCTCAAGACACTCGGCCTGAAGCAGGTGGGGGAGCAAAAATGTGAGAGAGACGAGACCTATCTGCAATACATGTTTCATAAGCCGTTTTTCAAAAATAACTGTAAACATTAAAGTACTGTGATCGGCATAAGGAGTCGGTCGCTCTTCATCCATCCATGGCCGTCGTAACGAAATGGTCAGAAAGATAGCTACGTTAACAACGATGGTTAGGTTATTTCGTAACGGCTCCTCAATCAGCAGACCTCCGGGTTTTTATGCGACATAACCTTATTTGCCCATCTCTTCATAGGCTTTTCTGACTTCCCGGCCGATAATGGCAATGCCCCTGGCCACGTCCTCGTCATTCTGGGAATAGGTAACTCTGATACATTCATGCGTATGTTGCCACTCGCCCTCAAGGCCCGGGAAAAAATAGTGCCCGGATACCACCAGAGCCCCCTGGTTTTTTAGGCGTTTATACAATTCGAGACTGGAAATCGGCAGTCCGGCAAACCACAACCAGAGGAACATCGCGCCCTCCGGTTTGTGTATCCGATAGGGAATTCCCGCGCACTCCCTCTGCACACAGACCACCGCCTTTTCCATCTTGTTCCGATAAAAGGGAGTCATCAGGTTGCGGCTGAGCTCGATGATCTGCCCCGATTCGATAAGCCTGTGGGTCAGAACAGCCCCGAAATTGCCCGGCGAGAGAGACATGATGGCATTCATGCTCGCCAGGGCCCGCACGACCTCTCTTCTGGCGACGATGATACCGGTGCGTACTGCCGGCAGGCCGAGTTTCGAGAGAGAGAGACAGACAACGGCGTTGTCGTCCCAGTGAGGACGAGCCTCGGCGAAGACCATGCCGGGAAAGGGCAGCCCGTAGGCACTGTCGATAATCAGTGGGATAGTGTGGGCCTTTGCCAGGGCCACAAGGGCCGATACTTCCTGATCGGTTATGACATTGCCCGTCGGGTTCGTCGGACGGGAGACACAGATAGCCCCGATGTCAGCACCGATCTCCAGCGCCTCAAAATCAATATGATACTTGAAAAACGTATCGCCAATATACTCAATCTTCGGTTTGGTCGTGACAAAAAAATCGTCGCAGAGTCCGAGATCGGCATAACCGATATACTCAGGGGCCAGCGGCAGACAGATCTTTTTGCGGCTGCCGTCCGGAAACTGACCGGCAAAGAGATTGAAGAGCATAAAAAAGGCGGTCTGACTGCCATTGGTCAGACAGATATTTTCCGGTTCCACCTGCCAAGCGTACTCTTTTTTGAGCAGGCGGGCGAGACTGGCGATAAATGCCAAATCCCCCTGAGGCGGAGAATAGGTCCCGACCAGATTTTGAAAGGCCTGGGTATCGTCGCAGATATCCCCCAGATGCCGACGGAGGTGACCCTGGAACTCCGGAACATGCCCCGGATTCCCTCCTCCCATCATGATCATTTCCTTATCGCCTGCGCACTGGGCATCTCCCAGGTCATCCATAAGTGAGAGGATACCTGCATCACAGGTAAGTCTTTTGCCGAATTTCGAAAATTTCATATTAAAACGGAGAGAACGCTTAGATATTCCTGATTGCTGTCTTTGCCTTTCTGTCTGCAAGATACCGGGTTGTCCGGACGAGCAGAAACACTATACCAAGAGAGAAGAGAATCCTCCCCCAAAATATGCCAGCGAGTTTCCCGCCGATTGCCATCATCAAGAGGGTATCTTCCACAAGCGCGTGACAGAGACCCAACAAGGCCATGGCATTGAACACTTCCTGCCGATCCATCTTGCCCGAGCAGGTCTCCCGAATTATCAAGGCCCCGCCATAGCCGATACCCATAATCATGCCAACGACCGTCACCGGGGCGGCCCGCCGAGTCATGCCAAAGAGGGGCAGGGCCGGAGAGAGCAGGCGCTCAAAGAGGGAGAGCATGCCGATGGCCCGCAGAATACGCATCACAACGACAATACAGAATATCACCATAACAATCAGGCCCAGATTCGCGACCTGATTAAGCGCCCAGTGCCAGACATCCCGGACAACCGCGACTGTCTGAAAAACCATGATTGCAGGTTCCTGCCAAATGTGCAGGACAGTGCTCAGCCGACTCAGGACAAAGCCGTAGAGGATCGCCCCGCCGATGCGCAGGATGGCTATCGGTAGCAGGGCGGCACCGGCTTTCTTGCTTATACTCAGCTCAAGGGGAAGGGAATGGGCGATGAGCATGACGGAGTAGAGGACAGTTATCTGGGCCCCTGTCAGTACAAGTCCCGGAGCCAGCGCGGCAAAGACTGCTATGCCGCCGTAGATGCTGGTCAGCATGGCGGTACCCCAGACAAGCCCCAGAGTTCCGGGTAGACCGATAATCTTCATGACCGGCTCGAGAAGGGAGCTGAGTGAGGCGATCAGCCCAAACTCTTCCAGGATCTTGGTCAAAATAATGATCGGCACCGTTATCCTGATCAGTTCCCAACTGGTCAGCACGGTCTCCCGGCCCAGTGAACGAAGGAATTCCTTTATCGCCTCGCCTCGCTGTTTTGTTTCAGTCTTCTCCATATCACACCGCCTGTTTTCCGCTGCCGTCTGCATCTCCGACCGATTTCAGCCGAAAGAGCTGGCAGATGATCCCGGATGTGGCATAAACCACCTGGGCCGGATTTCTCCGACTCTTAAAGCCCATGGCCCGGCAACCGTAAGGCCTGTCAGGGTCATGGGTGATATAGTAATGCCGGCATTTTTGGCAGTTGGGCAGCTCTACAGACATCTACATCTCGTTTCATTATTGGTATTCGTTCACGGAGATCATCTCTCTTAACTCCGCAGCTGTCCTTTTCGTAGTATCAGGGCCGCAATCGCTGAGGAGATTGAGCAAAAAAGGTGGAGGCCAGAAAGATGAGAGGTGGAAGCGCCTGCTGAAAAGGCACTTCTAGCTCTGGCAATTTTCGGAGCTGACGGCGATATCAATTCCTGCTGCCATGCTTTTTGGGAGAGTCAAAAAACAGCAGCCTGCCCGTACCTGGACCTACGTCGGACCAACTTTCGACAGAAAACTCAATGCCGACGATACCACAGGTCGGAATATTGCCAAGACTCTGGCCGGTGAGGTTTTCCGCCAGGTCGGTTATGGTAAAGTTATGGCCAACAAGAAAGAGGCTGCCGGCATCGGCCGGTGTCTGAGCGATAAGCCCCAACAGATCAGCCACTCCGGCTTCATAGATGGCCTCGGAAAAGACAATATCCTTTGTCGGGTAATCGACCGCCTCGGCAATGCACAGGGCTGTTTTCCTGGCCCTTTTTGCCTGACTTGCAAGAATGAGATCGGGATGGACGCCATAATCGGCCAGCTTTTTGCCCATAAACGGGGCATCAAGTTTTCCTCTGCTGTTCAAGGGCCTGTCAAAATCCCTGAGTCCCGGCTCCGTCCAGCTTGATTTTGCATGGCGTATGAGATAGAGCCTTCTCATAATTTTTTACTCCTCTTCCATATTTCTAGCCAGAGATTGGTGTATTCCTGGGCAGCGGGAGACCGTCTGGTCACAGCGCCGACCGGCAGACGGGAGATACCCATCTTTTCGATCTCGGCCAGAAAGGGGATGGCCGACCTGAGGAACAGCGGATACTTCTGATATTTCTCCATCACCGAGACATGCATGGATTTTCGCCGTTCCACCATGGAAAAAAAGGCCAGTATTTTACCTTTATCGGCCTCAAGCTTGCCGAAAAGTTTCAAGAGTTGCTCAAGGGCGATAAGTGAGAGGGTGGTGGGGATGACCGGGCAGACCAGGACGTCCGAGGCCTCGATAATGTTTTCCGACAAGAGGGTTAGATTGGGGGGGCAGTCGAGAATCAGGATATCATAGTCCTCACTGAGCGGCTTCAGGAGTTTGGCAAGTGCCATCCGCCGCCCCTTCTCACCCAGACTGTTTAGGGCTAGGTCGAGATTCCGGAAGGAAAAATGGGCCGGCAGGAGATCGAGATTTTCAAAATCCGTGCCCCGGATATACTTGACAAAATCACCGGCAAGAAGTTTCTGGCTGTTGAACTTTTTCTTGGCCCTGATGCGGAAATAATAGGAAGCGGCCCCCTGAGAGTCCATATCACAGAGCAGGACCCGTCTGTCTGAGGCCGCCGCCGTATAGGCCAGATTCACTGCCGTTGCGGTCTTCCCTACTCCGCCCTTGCTGCTATAGATGGCGACTGTTTTCATGTTGACGGCGGGTCCTTTTCCTCCTGCAGATCATGTACGGCATCGCCTATAATGGTCTGCACCAGGGTCTGATTGTCCTTGCTGGAAAACTGCAGGAAAGTCTCTTCGAATTCTCCCCGAATCAGCTGCTGCCGATCAGCGAGGTGGGTGATCAGACCGCCAAGGGCCGCTGCCACACTGAGCATCTGCTCAAGATTGTCTGTTTTCACAGGACTCTGGTAAGAGCCCAGCATCGTCTGCTGCACAGACAGATCGTTGAAGTCACCGAGATTATTCTGCAGCCGCTTGAGATGTTTCACCAGCAGATCAACCTCGGCTACAGTAAAAAGAGAACGAAAGAATTCGAGCAGATAGCGCAGTTTTTTGGCCTCGATCCGCAAGGCATGCAGTATCCTGTCAGGGCTCTCGGGCCCACAGGCGGCCCCTGTCTCAAGGATTTTTTTATATCTCTTCTTCAGCACCCTGGCGGCAAATTTCCGGCACAACCTCTGTCCCTTGGACTCCTGCATCTGCGGCAGCTGTTCCTGAAGAAAGACCTGCCAATCCTTAAATAATCTGATGGCCCGCAAAGATTTGAGACGCCTTCTCATCAGTTTGAATTCTTTTTTGCGCAGCTCCCGCAAGCCCTGAAAATAACAGCTCAGCCCCGGATGCAGACGCTCGGGTAGCAGAGCCTGATAGTCGTCCACCTTGAGCAGATAGACATCACTGTCGCGGACATTGCCGGTGGTCTGGGTAATCCACTTGAACTCCTTGCGAAAATGATCGGCCTGCTGGGCGGGCAGGACCTTGTAATACAGCGAAAGTAGGGAGCGGGTCCGGCGCAGGGCGATGCGAAAATCATGGAGGAACTCCGAATCGATATCATCGTTCACGCCCGGCAGATGCATCTGGATATCTCCCAGCAGTGCCAGACCAACTTCCTGCAGCCCCTCATAGACGGTCAAATTCCGCTCGAGGGATACCGCGAATTTGGCGCTCATCTTCTCCGGGGAGATACCCGCTGCATCAAGAATCGGTCCCAGAAAGGTTCTGCCCACCGCAACCTGCACCCCCCCGCTTTGCTTTATGACCTGAGAGACTGCCTGAAAAGGTTTACTGTATCCCCGAATTCCATAGAGCTGTAGTGCGGAGATGTGCACCGGTTCTTGGCCGGTGAGGAGGACGGCCGTCAGATCCTGCCGAAGTCTGAGAACAATCTTCTCATCTGCATTGAGGAGATGAAAGGTCTGCTGGCTCCGTCTCAGTTGCAGCTGCGGGCAGAGGGCCCGGATGTCGGTCTCGGTTTTCAGCCCGTCTCGTAACTGCTCCTCCGGAAAATCCCGCCACAAGGGGCGCAGTTTTCTGGGGCCCCTGCCCTGACAGAGGATTTCGCCGGCGGCAGAGTACAGCCGGTAGTAACGTTTCGTGCGGGCAAGCGTTTTGCCACTCGTATAGAGCCGCCAATCAAAGGTATCGAGATATTCTTCAGCGAATTGTTCCTTCTCCGTCTCCAGAAGGACATAGCCGCTTCCGACCTGCGCGGGCAGATCGCGCACAGCAAAGTCTGCGGAGAGGGTAAAGGCAGCTGAGGGAGACTGGTGAATCATACCGAAAAGGGATCAGGTGCGGTAATTCGCATTTATCTTGACGTAGTCCATTGAAAAATCGCAGGTATAGATCTCTTCACAGCCCGCACCGTCCTTCAGATCGATACAGACTGCAAAAGTCTTTTGTTTGAGAATCCGGGTGGCAGCAGCCTCCACCTCTTTGCCAAGACTCAGGCCGTTTTTGACGATAAGGACATCGCCAAAGGCAATATCGACACGTTCGGGATTAAAACGCACCCCGGAACGGCCCATGGCTGCGATAATTCGACCCCAGTTGGCGTCCTCACCAAAGAAGGCGGTCTTTACCAAGGCGGAGTTGGCAATGGTCCTGGCCAACTGCTCCGCATCTTTATTTTCTTTGGCCCCGCAGACCCTGATGGTTATGGCCTTGGTAGCTCCCTCGCCATCACTGACGATCTTCAGGGCGAGTTCTCTCAGCAGTCCTTCCAGGGCATCCTGGAAAAGCTGCCGATCTTTGGGTGAGTCCTCATCGATCCAGGGATTGCCCGCCCGGCCGTTGGCCATAACCAGGACCATATCGTTGGTGCTGGTATCACCATCGATCGTGATCCGGTTGAAGGTCCTCTCGACGCTATTGAAGAGGGAGGAATGCAGCTCGGTAAAGCTGATCTGGGCATCGGTGATGACAAAGGACAGCATGGTCGCCATGTTCGGCATGATCATGCCGGCCCCTTTGGCCATCCCGGCGACCTGCACCTCTTTGCCCCCCAGGACGATTGTCCGGTAGGCGGTCTTGGGGACCGTATCCGTGGTCATGATCGCCTGGGCAACCTGCTCAAAATTCTCCGGCGCAAGTCCAGCAACCAGATTTCCCATGCCTTTTTCAAAGGCCGCAATGTTGAGCTGCTCGCCGATAACCCCTGTCGACGAGAGTTGGACCATCACATCCGGGATATTCAAGGCCTCGGAAACCAGGACACTGCTTTTTCTGGCATTGTCCATGCCCTTCTCGCCGGTGCAGGCGTTGGCGCAACCACTGTTGACGAGTATCGCCTGGGCCCGGCCCTGTTTCAGGCGCTCGATGTCGAGGAGTACCGGGGCGGCCTTGACCTGGTTGGTGGTGAAGACACCCGCCGTCATTGCCGGGGTGTCACTGTAAATCAGACCGAGGTCGAGCCGGTCGGCATATCTGATGCCGGCAGCCACTGCCGACGAAGAAAAACCTTTAACGATCATACTCTTCCAATAAAAAATTGTTCATCTCCGGGTTCAGCCCATGCGGCCTCCCAAACCGCATTTCAGTCTCGACTTTGAGACCGGCGTCACCTTCCTTCATCATTCACGGGAGTGCACATATCCCGGATCTGAAAAATAATATTCATAATAATCTACCACCTCTATCCCCAGCTATGCTAGTATAAAATAGGATATTGACCATAACTCACCGCAAGGAACTGGCATTCCCTTCTTCCCAGCTTCCCGGCGTAACTCAAAAGACTGCCGAAAATCGTTGCCGCCGGGTCCACCCAAGGACCTCTATCCAAGAGGGAAACACCTCTGAACGACCATGATCCCCGATCAGTTACACTGGAGTTACCACATCTTTTCAACGATATTTCTCCTCGCCGACCTGACCCTGCGCATCGGCCTCTCCCTTCGGGTCATCATGCGCCAGCGCCCGTATCCCATCACCCTGGCCTGGCTCGTGGTTATCCTTCTGGTCCCCTTTGCCGGCGGGTTTTTCTATCTGCTGTTCGGGGAAAACCGGATCTCCGACAAAAGGGCGGCACGGGTGCAGAGCTCACAGGCCCATTATCAGCACTGGCTGCAGACCCTGCGTGACCGAGCTCCAGTGGACTGGCAGGACCTCAACCCGGAATGCGGACCTCTGCACCAATTGGCCGACTCTCTGGCCGGTATCCCCGCTCTTGCCGGCAACACTCTTGAGCTTATTGAAGACCCGGAACATATCATCAGGAGGATCATCAAGGATATTGACGAGGCCCAATCTACCTGCCACCTGCAATTTTACATCTGGCAGCCGGGAGGGACGGTCGATGAGGTCGCGCTGGCCCTTACGAGGGCCGCAAGAAGGGGGGTGAGCTGCCGAGTTCTCGTCGATGCCATAGGCAGCCGGGATTTTCTCAGGGGCCAGGCGGTCAAAGAGATGAGAGAGGCGGGGATCAAGGTTCAGGAATCTCTGCCGGCCGGAATATTTACCGCCCTTTTTGCCAGGATCGATATCCGCAATCACCGCAAGCTGGTGATTATCGACGGCAATATCGCCTATACCGGCAGTCAGAATATGGTCGATCCACGGGTATTCAAGCAGGAAGCGGGAGTCGGCAGATGGGTCGATCTCATGGTACGGATACAGGGACCGGTGGTTGAAAGTCTGGCCGGCACCTTTATCAACGACTGGTTCCTCGATGCCGATATTCGCCACTTCCGGCCCCGTTCAATCAGCGAAGATATCGAAACCGTGCGGCGCGTCGCCGACATTCACCCTTCGCCTCAAACGGGCTCAGCGGCTGTGCAGCTCGTCCCGTCGGGTCCGGGTTTGTCCCAGGACGCCATCCACAGCCTGCTCCTGACCACCATCTATGCCGCCCGGCGCGAACTGGT
>JANOIV010000224.1:0-116038 GCA_031407875.1 Desulfobulbaceae bacterium
GGTGGTTACGAGTTAGCCAGACCTGCTGAAGAAATTTCTTTTTGGGATATCATTGAAGCTATCGAAGGTCCCTCTTTCTTTTTTCAGTGTGCTGAAATCCGTAGAAAGAATATTTTTGTAGATGATCCGTCTGTTTTTACAGATAAGTGTCCGTGCTTGATAAAAGTGGTAATACAAGAAGCGGAAGTGCTATTTAGAGATAGGTTACGGTCTAAATCACTTCGTTGGCTGTATGTTCAAGTACACAGCGATTTTCCTGATGATAAGAAGAATGCCATTGATAGTTGGATCAAGACTGTATGATCCTCAATGGCACTGTTTTTCATATTTATCTACCCTGAGCATATCTGGGTTATTGATGCTCAGGGTATGCGCGTAACAAGGCTGGCTGTCTTTCAACGCCTAGATATCTTATTTGATTTCTGACTCAATCAGTATTTCAGCAAGGGAAAGATTTGCCATGGCAAGCCTCGGCTGGAAACACACCTCATTGGTTAACCTTATTCCTGACAGGTCTTTGCGGATATCACGGCATTGACGGTCGGCAAAAGGATCAATGCGTTTCAAAGCTGTACTCTTCTCTTCAGCGCACACCTCGGTAATAGGCAAATTCCCTTGCATGAGGTGCAAACAGTTCGGTAATTTTTTCCTTTTCTGAATCAGAAAGTAGAGGCAGGTCGGCGGCGACTGAAAGCTCACGGACCTCCTGCGATGAGGAGCAGCCAACAATGGCAAGGGTGATGCCGCAGGAAAGTGCATAACGAATAAGCAGTTCGGCCGTTATGCCGCGTTCGGGGAAGATGTAGTGGCCGGCGCCGAGCACCTTCATACCGATTACGGCGATTCCCTTCTCCTTCGCCTTTGGCAAGGTATCGGTCAGAAATCCGCCGATCACCTCTTCAACGGGGTTGACGGGCATGAGCACCGTGTCAACGGGCCATTGCTCAACTGCTTTGCTGAGAATTCGCGGGTCATGGTGCCCGGTCACTCCGATGTTTTTTACGGTTCCCATCTCTTTTGCTGAGATAAATGCCTCCAATGCCCCGCCGGGGCCGGATATTCTTGCAAAATCTTCATCAGTCCGCACATCGTGAATCTGCCAAAGATCAAGGTGATCGGTCCCCAGACGCTGCAAAGAAACAGACAAGTCATTCAAGGCACCATCTCTGTCCCGGGACGCTGATTTCGAGGTTTGAAAAATTGAGCTTCGTAATTCAGGATTACTTTTCCATACTGCACCATAATAGCGTTCACTATCGGAGTACACCCGGGCGCAATCGCAGTAAGTTATCCCCTGATGCAGGGCCTCAAGAATTACACTTTGCGCCTCTTTATCCCTGTCATAAGTACGAAGGACACCTTCTCCACCCAGACCGACAACGGAAATCTCACGCCCAAACCTGCCAAGTTGTGTGGTTCTCATCCGAGTCCGATATGTATATTATTGAGTGTACTCCTTGATTTTCGTTCTATTTCTTGCGTGCTTCATTCACTCGTTTCGTAAATCTCTACCGGGTTTGAAAAAAGGCAGTTTCTTCTGTTGCACAAGAGGGTTCCGTCCTTCGTATGAATCATAGTGTTTGACGGTGAAGCTTCCGAATCCTCGGATTTCGATCAATTCACCACGGACTAAGGATTCGGTCATAGAATTGAGAATCGTAGCTATCACAGCCTGTGCTTCATGTTGCGTTATTTGAAGTTCGTTCGCAAGAGCATCGATCAACTCGGCTTTAGTCATTGTGTGAGTACTCCGGTAATTGTTGGTGATCTGGTTAGGTTCAATGCACTCAGCATACATCCGGAACGGTTGTAAGGTCAAGAAGTTATAGGGTTTATTGAATTCACAGAGGAGATGATCGAATACATTTGGAGACTTTTGTAGCCTAAGCTTTTTAGGGAGTAAGAGCAGCACCGGGTAGATCAGAACACCCAGGGCAGGCCCGGTGATGACAAATAAGGGAATATCCTTCAATAATCAACAGCGTCACGTTTACGCCAATTCCTTGATTCTTAAAACTCCCCTCGGCTAAAACATTCTCAAAGTTCGGGGTTAATCCATATTTCTTTGGCTTTCGGCAGCCTTTCTTTGCGAGGTGTTTTTGATATTATTTTCTGGTATAATTTTTTTTGGAGTGAGGAAAAGATGTGAAATTCTGTACCAAGTAAAGCAGGCCATTGAACAACATCTAAGCTATCATGGGCAGGACCACCGGAGCTTTTTGTGGTGCGCTGGTTTACGCGTCACGGAGGGCGGAGGTAGCGCCACCAGGCAAGGAGATTGAGATATTTCCAACAACCACCCTCCCCTCTCGCTCTCCCCATATCTTTTGCTTTTCAGACAGGCTCAGCCTGAAAAATCGCGCCCGCAAATTCCGGCGGTATGGGCTTACATCCCCCAAACGTCACCAGTTCACTCACGTGGTGATTGAGGAGGCGCGGTTAACAGGGCTTCATAATCTCTGCCCCCATAAAAGATGTTGAGAATGAGGACAGCCTGCGTTTCTTCATCAACAAGGAAGGCTGCAACGGCTTTTTTTTCGAGCGGGATAATCCGCAGATTTTCCATCAGGTCATTTCTTTGTTGCCCACGTAGGGGTGCGATTTCCAGCTCGTGGCATTTTTGCCGGAGTTTTTCAATGAACGCCCACGCTCTCTCAGGGTAACCGCTTTTGTCTGCTATATAGCCATAAATGGCCTCAAGGTCCTTCACCGCATCCGGCATCAAATAAACATTATATTTTTTCATCAAGCTTCTTTTTCATCCGCTGTTGGTGCACCCGCTCGATTGCTTTGAAAGCATCATCAAGTGGTACAGGCACTCCGCTTTGATTCGAGTTTGCCAGACGGCCGCGAATTAAAGAAAGCCTCGTTTCGTGTTCCTCTTCTTTCTTTTGCCACAGGCGCATCGCCTCTCTGATAAGTTCACTGGTGGAGCCGTAGGCTCCAGAATGCACCTTGTCCTTGATAGATGCGAGCATTTCAGGTGGCAACGTAATGGTTATCCTTTCAGCTTTATCCGTTTGCATCGTTTTTTCTCCTCATGAAATAGTATGATACTATCATACCCATCTTCCTTGCAGGAGTCAATGCAGTGTTATCTCTTTAGGACCCTCCATCTCAGCCTTGGGGCTGGAAATAGATTGGATGATACGAAAAGTGGCTTGGGTATTTTTTGTGTGCGTTTTTTTTGACACGGGCGGCGAAGATAGCACCACCAGGCAAGGAGATTGAGATATTTCCAACAACCACCCTCCCCTACCGTTCCATGCCCTTGTCTTTCTCTTTTACTCGATCCTTTCCTTTTTCATTTTCTTTTTTCAATTTCCCTGCTTTTCCCACTTCGCCCGGCTCCGGAACGTGAAACTGTTTCAGCTGCGGCACATATTCGCGACCCTCGATCTTCATCAATCTTTCCCGATCCTTTTCAACCTTTGCGGCTTGACGTAAGCCTGCAGCACCAAAGGCAAAGCCAGCGGTACGCTTGGCATAATCCTGCCAATTGCGGTCCTCTTTCCCCCGATCCACCGGGGCACCCTTGCGTATAGCCCCCTCAACATCGGCCTGACTGTGGCCGGTAACACGCATCCGCACGGCAATTATGGCATCCACGCGGGAGATATCCACCACCCGCCCTTCCCTCTTGTTGTCCTCCAACACGTCTTTTAGATGCCGCTGATAGGCGTCGTCTGCGGTCCCGGGAATTGCCACACCCCCTCTGGAGCGGGGTTGTGTCCCCTCTTTTTGTTTTTCTGCGGCACTCATTTCACCGGCGATGACACCGGCCAACTGCAATGATTTTTTACATTCACATTTTTCAGCAGAGATCATCCGGACTTCAGGATAGCTTCCGTCTTCGCCTTGAAATTCCGGCTGTCGGGTTTCATATCCTGGGACCATGTGCGGGTTATGAAACCCCGCCAAGTTCAAATTGCCGTATTCTTTATTTAATCGCTCGGTTAAGAGCTTTTCAATTTCATTATGATTTCCGGCGTTAAGCTTTGAAACTGTGATGATCGCCTGAAAAGTTCCAGGGCTGTTTTCAAGAACTACGGCTGGTGTAAAGCCATCTGCACGAAGTTTTTCCAGGGATCCACGGTTTAAATCATCAAGCACAATAAGATGTTTCGTTTCCGACAATGGGGTAAAAAACAGATTTTCACCACGCCGTTGCAATCGCAGTATTCCTGGTGTGCGTCGTACTATTTCCTCGGAAGTGATACCCCGCATACCATCTTTTGATTTATCGAGAAAAAAAGTCTGCTTGTTGCCGTCAGCGTAAGTCTTTATGGACATGACCCGGTATCGATCCGCGTCTACCGCGGCATGATATTTTTCAAAGATCTGCACTTCCACTGATTTTAGAGCCTCGGCACGGTCCCGCTGGAGCCGTTGCCACTCTTGTTTTATGCTGTCCTGTAACTCCGGGTTGTTGATTTTAAAGCCGTATTCTGCGGCCAACTCCGCGCACTGAGCTTTAAATTTATCGCTGCCGGTGATTTGGAATGTGCCCCACTTCTGCGCGGATAACTGCAAGGCGGCAAGAACAGTGTGACGGGTTTGCCAATCGTGCACATAGATTCTTTTCCCTTGATCGACAAAAGCCGTGGCCGCTCCGACTTTCCCCACATTCACTTTCAGCGTGTAATGCACCTGGTAGCCGTGGATTTGCGGGACAAAAGAACGGATGTCTCGTGGTGTCGGTGGCTCTGTGGTTTCGCCTTCGATTACGCCCGGATCCCGAGCCCGGTGCCGCCAGCGATCGGCAAGATCGGATTGGTTGATTTGCCGCAACCATTCCTCAAAATCAGGGAAAGGTCGGTACTGTTGCCGCAGTTGCGCCCTTTCCTGCTGCTGGCCTTCCCGCAGGCTTATTTTCTCGACCGCATGACTCGCTGCAACAATGCTTCGCATTGAGTTTAAAAGGATGCCCCTACCCTGCCAATCACCTTTGCCAAACAGATCCGCCCTTTGCGCCTTCTGGCTTCCTGCAAGCTCTTTGCGTTCGGCCTCCTGCTTTATTCTGAGCGAGAGCGTTGCCTCGTTCTTGGCTGAGAAGTGTGCCTTTCTTTCCGTAATATACTCATTCCAGCCCGGCATATCCTTGCGGATCGGCTCTGCGGTTGATTCGTCTCGGAGGCAACTCTCTGGTTTCTCCCGGGTTGAAGTTATGTAGACTCCCAGCCGTTTTTGTAATTTTGCGAAGCCTGCAGCCCGGTCTATATTGCTGGCCTTCACACCCACTTCACCGATAAATATTATTGCACCACTGCCAAACTGCTCATAACGCATACCGATTTCAGCAAGCTTTGTATGTATCTCCCCCCAACTCTTTGCCACCTTGATAATCGGTCCAGCCTGTTCGATGGCGATTCGTTCCGCTGATTTTTCGCCTGTCCGATTTTCCATATCTCTCTTGCTGGCGTCGGGTTGCCGTTGCTTGCCGGCATCGATTTGACTTCCATCTCTTGCCAGATCGCCATCTTCCAGAACTACATAACGTCCGCTTTTCTCACGCTCCCAACCTTGGGCATGCTCTATTCTTGCTATGGCTTTATGGACCGCCTCAATGTCAAATCCTTTGTTTGGTTTTATGACCTTCAAGGTTTCAGGATGGACACGGTTTACAGCAATGTGCATGTGGAGGTTGTCGGTATCGGAATGGAGTCCGTAAATTGCTTGGTGCTCTTGTAACCCGAGTTCATCCAGTAAAATATCGACCGCGCCCTCAACGTGTTCTCGCGTTGGCCTCTCCCCATCCCGCCAACTGAGGATATAATGGTTGATCGGATCCTTGCTTCTGACTGCCTCTGACGCTAAAGAAATCATCTCCGCTTTTCTTGCGGCGTGTGTGCCTGCGAGAGTAAATCCACGAGCCCCCGCATAAATACATTTTTCAGATTCATTTGAGTTTTCAGGGCTGACGATATAATTGGCAAGTCCATTTACCCTGTCGGTCTTTGACGAACCAAGAGAGGGATTTTTAACTTTTTTGCCGACCATCGCTCAACACCTCAAAATAGTCTTTCAAAGCGATAAGGGCGGAAGATGTCTCTTTGCTATATGCTCCGTTACTTTCGTTGTGCAGGTGTTTCAACAAGCCACCGATACGCCGCAGCTCCTTGAGCATCACGGCATCGGCATGCGCAAGAATTGGTCTTCCGAAGTAACGGCGGCGGACAAGCTCAGACATGCTTAAAGCTGCAGTCCTCGCATCATCCTTGAGCCGTGCTTTCTCGGCTGCCGAAAGGCGAATATTTATTCTCTCGTCGAGCTGTTCGATTCCTATTACCTTGAATGGCATTCTTGTCCCCTTCTCTTTTGAATAATCGCAGCATGAGCTGCGAAACCCTCCGGGGTTATAGGGGGTCGGCCCCCATGCAGGATGAGCCCGGCTGTGAGAAGCGTAGCGCCGAATGGCTTGGCGTCCCTTGAGATACACGCATGTGTGTCACAAGGGCCATCCTGTACCAGCAACAACCCTACCTTAACTGCATCACCGGCTGTTTCAAATCAGCGTTTGGTACAGCAAAATGACATTTTACCCGCGCAGGTTCATTTTATGGGCATGCTTCAACGAATATTCCTAACTCAACCTATCACATGGAAATTGCCATTGCAATAAAGATGTTTTATGCTAGGGTTACTTGTGTAAATGAAGGTTTCATGAATATTTAATTTCCATCAAGTCTTAACGCGAGGGGAGGAATGTTTGTTATGGAAAACCAGGGAAAGAGGCAACGTCTTTATGATGTGAAAGAGTACAAGGAAAAAATTGTTGCAGCGCTTGAAAACCTTAAAAAAACTGAGCAACCAGGAGAGATTTCCGGGAAAGCAACAAAGACCGAAGTGCTTAAATCAGCAAAAAACGAAATCGAAGCTTTGCTAAAAGAAGGCTATACCTTGAAGCAAATCGCCAATGCCATTAGTGGAAAAGATATCTTCGGAATCATGACAAAAACGCTTACGCAATTGTTTCCTGAAAAAAATCTTCGACAACCTTTAAAGAAGCGGAAAGCGACTACTACTCCCACTATGACAATAGATAATAATCAGGATAAATCGGAATAATAGTTATTAATATTAACAGTTGCTTAATCAATTTAACAAAGAGAGTCGCTTATGAATTATGGGGAGGTATTCAAACAGCTCAACGGAAGAAACGTCACACTTGAAGTGTGTTAATCGGTTTCAACGATTGACCGTTGCTCTTGAAACCTCTCCCGGTGATGCCTTACTGGCCGTATTGGTTGCACTCGATCACTACGAAAAGCTTTATGCAGATATCCCGGGAAAAATCAGTAACTCTGCAACGGCCACTCTTGAAAGATTCAAAACAGCGGCAGATGGAACAGCAATTGCCGCTGTTGCCTCTGCTAAAGCTGATCTTGCCAAAGTAGTTTCAGAAGCAGCTAAAAAACTTTTAAAAATAACTCCAAAAAAATATTTGGCAGTGGGTTGGTGAATTTGTTGTTGCATCCTTATTCTGTTTTGCCGGGTCTGGCTGGTGGTTACATGAAGAAGGAAGGGCGGCATATCGATTAGCCAAAGTTGCAAGCATCACCAATTTCTCTAAAAGCTCTACCCCTGGTTGGAGTATGAAAAATGGATCTTTTTTTGTTGGACCGGCACCAGACGGAAGCATTTACGGCTGGAAATTGCCTTGAACTGGGTACACTTAAACAAACGACAAAAATTCCTATAGGATTTTGCATAAATCCGCCACTGACAAGGTTTTAGTGAATTTTCGGCCTCCCAGTTTTAGCACAGTTTCTATCCTTGATTTTTGGGAGGTGTCGAACCCACCAAATCAGCCACTTGCTCGTCTGAGTAATAGACCTCGCCCAAAGCCGTTAAAAATGGCTGCCAGAAGAAGAAAGAATGCTCTGCAAAGGCAATCTGCTGACAATCTGAGGTGCAACGAGGTATGCTCTCTCAAGTGATCCTGATCCCTTCTCAGGTTTAAAGGCTTATTGGACTTTTGTGTCGTTTGTTTAAACTCACCCATCATACAAACGCCGAAAAGTATAAACATACAAACTCATATATGCTAAAACATACATACTTATAAACATAACGAAAGTTTCACAGCACAAATTATCACTGAAACACCTGTAAACCTTGAACATGATGAACCTTGTAAGAAAAATGAAGACCTAAATCGTCCCGGCTCCGGTGTGCCGGAACAGTATTTCATTTTCCTCGGATCTGCCGGACGGGCCGTCCGGACCATCCGGCAGACACATGGGAACTGAGCTGGTGGGAGAAGCAGAACAAACCCTTGGAAGAGATCACCCTGCCGCTCGTCGAGGCGACCATCAACAATATGCCGCCGGCCACCACTAGGAGAAAGGTTGCCGCCCTGCGATCCTATGCAGATGGTTGCTGCACAACGGCGATGACCGGCTGTTCATCACACTTTTTCATATAATCGCACCCCTTTTCCCGATCCGAATACCGAAGGATAAAAGAAAATACGCCTTCAGGGAACTTTCCAGGCGAGCCATAGGATGTACATTAGAAAGCCGCACAGTCTGCGGCATACATACGCCAGCGAGCTGGTCCAGAGCGGCCTGGAGTTGAAACAGGTGAAGAATCTACTTGGACACGCAAAACTTGACACAACGCTTATCTACGCCAGAACGCAGCTTCTCAAAAAACTCATTCAAAAACTAGAAATAGACTGCTGAGACAATTTTTGGTGTATATACATATATACTCACATGTTTTTATATGTTTATACTCTTACAGAGTAGTATTTAAAAATAGGCAAAATGGCCACAATTTTTACTGGCCAGTAAATAAACTTTATCAATATTTGATTAGAATTTGGGCAAGAAATGAGAAGATTAATAAATGAACATCATCAACACATGATTTCATTTATCATTTGATGATGTTTTTAGAGTTTTCTTTGTTTTTAGAGTTTTACATCGGTGAAAACCATTATAAATAAAGGGACACAGATATTAAAGGTGATAATATTTGTGCTGAAAGGTGATAATATTTGTGCTGAAAGGTGATATCATTTGTGCAAAGGTTATATGATTTGTGAAGCGCGGAAAGGGCTGTTTTTAATTATCTCTAACCCTTTGAGGACAAGGTTTTGAGGCTTTTGTCTGTTAAAAGGTGATAAGATTTGTGAAAAGTGATTTTTGTGGAAAAATAGCTAATTAATGTGAAAGGTGATAATAGTAATTGATCTATTGTCACCTTTTTTTTATGGTAATTTATGGAAAAAAACAGCCATCAAAAAGCCGGCCTGCGAAAAAAAGAAGTCATTAAGCATAGCTCGGCAATCCAGATCTCAAACGAGATCAATCTATTGCAGCGGTAGACGTGGAATATCCTCCTTGCCAATGCCTTTGATGAGCTTGAGGAACAGGAAGAACACGCCATAAGTATCAAGGATCTGTGCGGCACTCTGAAATATGACAGCAGAAACCTGAAACACCTGAAAGAGCTGATAAGGGGACTGAAAGAAACTAATGTTGAATGGAACATCCTCGGCAAGGACGGTGAAGAATGGGGGGTCACCTCTTTACTAGGTGAGGTCTCGATAATTAACGGGGTCTGTTACTATTCGTATGGCCCTCGATTTCGAAAGAAGCTCTACAACCCGGCCATGTATGCCAAAATCAGCCTGAGCCTGCAGAATAGGTTTAACAGCAAACACTCCCTGGCCTTGTATGAGCTTTTTGTCGATTACTACAACGTCAAACTTGGCTTCAGCTCCACCCCGGAAATCGGCATAGAGCAATTTAGAAAGCTGCTTGGTCTTACTGATAATGAATATAAAACTTTCAAGGCTTTAAATAAGGAAATCCATTCCCATAGCGAAGGTCATGGGCAATGCCTGTACAAAGTGTCAATTCAAATGACAATTTGTACAGGCGTGTCATCCAGACACCCGCCTCATGGTCGAAAACGATCCGCGCGGCCTGCTGTTCCGTTTCCCCGACGGCCTGCTAGTGGAAATTATAGCCACCATAATTATTAAATACTTCATGACGATACACCTTTATTCAGATTTATAAGTGAACAGTAGCAGTCCTAACTCGCAATACCCCCCCAGCGCCTAAAGTCTCCAGCAATATTTGGTTGTTCTTTACTTCCCTTGAGATATTCAATCTCTCATAACTAGAATTATATGAATCACTGAATATCGGCATGGATGTTTCCCATAATCCGCTTCTGTTGTTTGTTCCGTAAACACTTCCAAACGATGAATAAAAAACATACAGACTATTTGAATCATCTAGTGCTATTTGAGGTGATGAGACAGCACTTTCAACTCCAGTCGCCAAGGTCTGTTCAGCTACCATTGATCCGTCAGCTTGTCTCTTTGCATATTTTATATTGGCTGCCGAATCCTGATAAACTATGTGTGTAACTCCGTCACCAATTCCATAAGCATGTATTCGTGGAACATATGTTCCTGATCCGGTTGACGATTCCACATTGCTTTCTGTAATATTTGTCTCTGTTGAAAATGTGGCCTGTCCTGACAAAAACAAATATCCATTTGATTTTACAGCTGGACTTCCCCATTTCGCAGAGACAGCATAGACGTTTCCGCCCCCTAATGAAACTAGGTGAGCAAATCTTCCATCATTTGCACTGGATAATTTTACTGGAAATGATGCTGCAGTTGACCAAGTTCCATCGGCAACCGAGTTTTTAATTACCCAAGCATCCCCGATATTCATGTTATTCCCGGATGGATGCACCATGTATCCAACCCAAAGATAACCGTTAGAATCCACAATCGCAGTAGGATCGGCTACACAATGCCCACGAGCAATTATTGTCTGCCATCCAACATCCCAGGTTAAACTTCCATCGGAATTTGGTGTTGCCCTTCTACCTTTGTATCCATTTTGCCAGAAACCACCAGCATTATCGAGATTTGCAAGAACCCACACTTTGTTGTTTGTAGTATCATAAGCCAGACTCCAGTTGGCATCATACGTATAGATATTTACACCTACGCTTATGGGACTAGACCATGTTAAACCGTCTGCCGAGGTTATATAGTACAGCGGGTAAGGAGAGATACCTCCAGTCTTGTCGGCATAAAATAGCCACCATAGACCGTTCGCATAAAAACTTTTACACTGATAAGGCAATCTTGATGATCCTGATATATCAGGACCGATGGGCTTAGAAATATCTTTCGTTGCTGACACTAGGTATTGCCCGTGCTCTGCTCCACCCCCAAGTATAACAGACCAATAACTCACACTAGAGGATACTGACTCACCATAGAAACAAAAGACCATGAACAAAACCAGTATGAAATTAATTCGTTTTAGCGCTAACATAATTCTCCATAGAATTTATCTCACCAGCTGATAGCTGCTTAGTAATTACTAAATGGGAATAAATTCTCCCATATAATCCATTAACCGGAGCCGCCCCCTTCCTTCAATTCTTGCGGCGTATCTTCATAATTCTGTATACTTTACACTATATTAATCGCATTACGCTTTCCTTCTTTGCAACGCGTTTATAAAGGGGTCCCCCATTAAAAGACCCCTTATAGAGGACAAATCGTCCCCATTAAAGAAAGAGTAATACCGGGAGGTATGTTTGTCCTCCCGGAGATGCCTTTTTTTGTGAAACGCGGCAATGAGGCCCGGAAAATCGCTCAGAAGTTGAGCTTTTAGATGCCGGAGACGACTTTTCCGGCAGCGGAAGGGTTATCTTGTGATATGTATTCGAAAATCTCTTTAAGCCATTGCTCGGCTTCGTGTGACCATCTTATTTTTGCCATGTTCTGATCCGGCCGGCCATTTCATCATTCGAGAAAACCTGCCCGGCACGGACATCTTCCAACCCACGGTCAACCATTCTTGCAAAGGCCAACTCCCTCATGATTTCATCGTATGTGGCATCTTCCGGCTGCGACAGGACAACCTTCGTTATCTTCTCTTTTACTGTTTGTGTCTGCATAGTGAAAACATCCTTATCCGGTGTGAGATATGGCAGCCAGGTGATTTTAACTGTGTTGGTATTGTATCAGCCATATAACAACTCTATTGGCATAAAGACGTCGTGCAACTAGAAGATACTTGACCGGGAATCGGGAATCCCCTCTATATAATCGTAGTAGGGGCATGTAAAATCAGGAAGATTTAGAGAAAGCACCTCCCCATCACAGCATCCCCCGCTTCCTATAGACACTGTAAATCAGACGATCGATAATAAAGAAGAAAGTGATCGGCAGGAGGAGAAACACCAGAGTCAGCAGGGACGCCACGCTCTTATCGGAAGAATTGAGCAGCGGAAAGATATAGCCGGAGTAGGATGGCACGGTGCCGCCACCGATGAGAAAGACCAGGAAATATTCGGAAAACGACACCAAAAAGACGATGGTCGCCCCGGCGATGAGGGCCGGCAGTAGCAGCGGTATTTCAACCAGCAGAAGTGTCCGCCAGGAGGAGGCGCCCAGATTCCGGGCGCAGAGCTCGAAATTCTCGCCATAGGTCTGATAGCCCGCCGTCAGAGCCCGCAGCATATAGGGATAACTGATAATGCCGAGTATGAGGATCACCCCCCCTATGGTATCGGCAATTCCCAGACGGAGAAAGATAAAGTGCGCTCCCATGGCAAAGGCCATGGGCGGGATCAGGGCGGGGGCGAGGAAAAGTCCTTCGAGAAGGCTTTTCCCCCTAAAAGATGTCCTGGCAAAGAGTTTGGCCGGCAGGATCGTCATGACAAAGGTCAAGACGACGGTGCCGAAAGAGTACAGGCAGGAAGAGAACAGGCTGAGGGCGATGTCGTGGCTGTGAACCGATAGATATCTCAGGCTGCGCATATCAAAGGAGGCGGGGAGGATCTCCGGAAAGGCCCAGGAAGACGAGAGGGCACCCAGTACCAGCACGATGACCGGGAAGACAAAGAGCAGGACGAAGATCGCCAGAATGAATATCAGCCGGATCACAGTTTTCGCACCTCCCGGGCAAGTCTGGCCGACAGGCGCAGGTAAATTGCGATGAAGATCAGGGAAAAGCAGAAAATCAGGGTCAGCATGGCCATGGCCACCGGCCGCATAGCGATATCCTTCTGAAAAAAATAGTCATAGATCCGGATGCTCAGCATGCCGGGGAAACTGTCGCCGAGGACGAAGGGCAGATCAAAGCCGCCGAAGGTGAAGATAAAGAGCATGATGAAGGTGGTATTGATCGCCGGCAGGATAAAGGGCAGGATGAGCGAGAAGAATATGCGCATCTTTCCGGCCCCGAGCATCCTGGCGGTATCGATCTGCCGCCGGTCAAACCTGACGAGCATGGCATAGATCATGACCATGACAAAGGGGGTCTCCTTATAGATATAGGCCGATATAAGATCGATGCCCGAGGGGGTATAGAGGAGGCCGGGGAATTGCTCAAACGAATCGATCAGCGATAGGTGGTAGGCGATGGCCGAAACGATCCCTGTCTTGGCCAGCAAGGCCACGGCCAAAAAGCCCACGGCGATATGCGGCAGAACAAGCGGAATCTTATAGATAATGGTGAAATTACGCTGCCTCTCCGGCAGCTTCCAGACCGCGTAGGCAAGGGCGGTGCCGAGGACAATGGACAGGCTGCTGCTCGCCAAAGCGACATACAGGGAAAAGGCCGCCGACCGCAGAAACCAGGAGTCGGCAAACAGTTCCCGGTAGGCAAAGAACAGGTCGTCGTAGGTATAGGAAAACATCAGAAGGCCAAACGACTGCAGTACGGTGATCGCCAGACCGCAACCGAAGACCACCAGAACGGGCAGGAGCAGCGGCAGCAGACGCAAGGCCAGATGTGTTCGCCGCATCGTCTTATGCCAATTCCAAATCAAGCGTCATTGTCGGCTGCGCTGTGCGGCTCCTCGCCGTACCTTTATGTACTGTCTCGTCGCTGCTCACTTGCCTTCGCGTTATCATCATGATTTGAAAATGGAATTACCGGACTTGCAACACCAGTTTTTCCCAGTCGTTTTCCAGGTGTCCGAGATAGTCCGAGGGTATCTCCGGTGCCGCGAACTTGCCAAGAACGGCTAGCGGCAGTGTCGCAGCCCCGAGGTCAAGGGTTTCGAACCTCTTGCGCTCTTCTCCGCTCAGCCTGGTGAGATCCAGGACGGTAAAATCGCCCCAGTTCTTCGGCTCATTTTTGGACAGCTGGGCCTCGGGCGAGAGCAGGAAGTTGGCCACCACCATGGCCCCGGCCTTGTTCGGGGCATTGAACGGGATGGCGGTAAAATGGGTATTGTAGATAGATCCGTCCTCCATGACGAAGGTGCGGACCGTGTCCTTGTATCGTCCCTCAAGAATTTTACCCTGGGCATCGGCCTGGTGGTAGCTCATGCTGATCAGGACCTCGCCGCGCTCAAACAGGGTTTCGAGGGCCGCGATATCCTTGGGGTAGGTCTTGCCCTGGTGCCAGAGAGAGGGCTTGAGCTCGTTGAGATAGTCCCAGAGCTTGCCGGAATTGCGGGCATAAAGATCCTTGTCGAAGCCGGCCAGGTACTGCCGGTGACCACCGGTGACTGCATAGAAGGCCTGGCGGATAAAGGCTGAGCCGGTAAAATCGGGCGGCTTGGGATAGCTGAATTTTCCCGGATTCTTTTTGACCCATTGCTGCAATTCGGCAAAGGTTTTGGGAGGATTCGGGACCTTGGCCGAATCATATTCAAAGACGAACTGAGCCCGGCCGTAGGGTGCTTCGTAACCCTTGACCGGGTAACCGAAATCGAATTCGACGGATTTCGGATCGACGGAGGCAAAATTGGGCAGGAGACCGGTGATCGGCCCGTGGAGCAGGCCATTTTCCATGGCGTTCTTGAAATTCTCGCCGTTGATCCACAGCAGATCCATGGTTCCCTTCTTGCTGCCGGCCTGTTTTTCGGTCAGGAGTTTGTTGACAAAGACTGCCGCATCCGCCGGCACGCGCCTGAGGGTGATATCGTATCGCTCCTTCACCGCCCCGGCCACATAGGTATCCACCCAGGAGTTGATCGTCGTTGAGCCGCCCCACATGAACCACTTGACCTCAGTACCTTTTGCCTGCTGCACCAGCTCGTCAAACGTCGCCGAATCCGCAGCCTGCACGGAATGAATGCCGCAGACAAGCATGAAAAGCACCATGAGCAACCGTATCGACCATCGCATCATCAATCCTCCTTGAGTTGTATGTACTGCTTCACCCTGACCGTGACTCTGTCGTGTATGACAAAATTTCTATTGAAACTATAGGCCGTTACAGACAGGTCGTCAATTCGAATCCGGCAGACTTCATACTGTCCGGCGAAAAGAATATTTTCTATGACACCGGATCCATTACCATCTTTTTCCAGAACCAGCGACTCGGCCCGGACGCTGATGTCATAGCCGTTCTCGGCGACCTCTTCCGGGATGGCAAGATAAGGAAAATATCTTTTAGGAATCGTGTTCACATGGCCGAGAAAGGCTGCAACCCGCGCGGAGGCAGGCTCATTGTAGACCTTCTGGACATCGTCGTACTGGCAGAGAATGCCGTCGAGGAGGATACCGATCCTATCCGACATCATGAAGGCCTCCTGCAGGTCGTGGGTCACACTGATGGTGGTGATATTGTACTCCTTCTGAAAGGAGCGGATAAATTCGGCCGTGCCGCCCTTGAGGTTCTTGTCCAGGTTGGCGAAGGGTTCATCCAGCAGCAGGATCGAGGGATTGACAACCATCGCTCGGGCCAGGGCCACCCGCTGCTGCTGCCCGGCCGAGAGCTGGTTCGGAAACTGCCTGGTTTTGTCGGCGAGCCCAAAATACTCCAGCATGGCCATGACCTTCTCTTTGATCACAATCTTGGCCATCTTGCGGGTTTTGAGACCGAAGGCGACATTGTCGAAGACCGTCATGGTCGGAAAGAGGACATAATCCTGAAAGACCAGGATAGCCGGATTGTGCAGGAGATCGGCTCGGGAGCGGATTGTGCCGGAGTCCGGCTGCTCCAGGCCGGCGATGAGTTTCAAGAGCGTGGTTTTACCGGCCCCGGACGGACCGATGATCGAAACCAACTCCCCTTCCGCGACCGTAAAAGAGACATTTTCGAGGATCCGCTGATGCTGATAGTCTTTACAAACCGCGTCTAGGGTAAGAAACATCGGGCCTCGTTCAGGTAGGAGACAATTTTTCGAAAGGTGGCGTCATTTGCGAGCACCCTGCTCTTGCCGGTGTATTCATGCCAGGCCATATAGCACCAGCTCAAGGCCCGCAGCAGGATCACCCTCTCCATGAGTCGGGTTTTTTCTTCCAGCTCGTCAAAGGGAATATCGATGCCGCTGGCCTCTCTGTACGAGGCGAGGAAGTCCCTTTTTTGCCCATCACTCAGGCGGTAATCGGTTTTCCAGAGGGTCGTCGTCGGTACGAGAAAGTGGGCGAGATCCTGGTAGCGACAGGACACCACGGCCTTTTCCCAGTCGACAAGGCAGGATCGGTTCGGATTGATCAGAAAATTGCCGGAATTCACCTCGGTGTTGACCACACACAGAGATTCACCTGCGAACAGAGAGGGTGAGCTTTGCCCGAGCTCCATGATCCTTTCGTGATAGTTCAGGAGCATGGCCCGCACATGACGGTACTGCTCGCCGTCATATCGCTGTATCAGGCCAAGGGATTCCACGGCGATGTCGCGGACGGGATCGGCCTGCACGATCAGCCGTGGATCTGCCGGCAGGGCATGGATGCGGGCAAATATCTGCGCGGCGGTGCCGAGATCCCCGGCATAGTCCAGCCCTCTGCCGGGGATATATTCCATGAGCAGGACGCCTTCCCCGAGATCGCCGCCATCGAGACTGTAACGATACGGCCGGGGCGTGACACCCGAGGGATATACCGTCTCCAGTACCCAGAATTCATACTCGATCTGATTGCCGAGACCCAACTGCGTGCCATGGTTGATCCGGCAGACAAACTCGTCCATACCATTGGCAACCCGGTAGTTCTCATTATATTCGCCGGCCGCAAGAAAGGAGCAGCGCAAGTCTCCTGAGAGCCAGCCGTTTTTGGCGATATATGAAAGTACAGCGGGTGATTTATCCATCATTCGACAATCCGCATATCCCTGCTGTTCGTCGTAGAATCTCCTGATTTTACGGGATTCTTCCGGAAGTTTTCTCAAGTTGCGAAAGATGATACACTACATGCCCTCTTTCTTCCATTGTTTCATCCCTTCTCCGGGCATTGGGATGGTAGAAAAACTGAAGCCCCACCCTGTTTTTCGTTTTCAAACAATGCTATGCTAGAGAACAGACTTGTACTAACTGCAACGATGCTCGCTTAATCAGAAACGAATGGTAGATTGTTCTTTATGTTTATCTTATGGGGCGGAATATGAAAATGACGATAGGCAAAAAGCTCGGAACAATTCTTGTGATAGTTGCCGTACTGCTCCCGATTTCCATTGTAATTAACTGGTATTATGGAAATCAAGCAATACAATTGGCCGAGCAGGCCCGTACAGAATCATTAATATTTGTATCAAAGGCAAAGGAGATGCATAAGGCAGTCATAGAGGTCCAGCAATACCTCTCTGATATCTCCGCCACCAGAGGGGCAAAGGGCTATGATGACGGCTTCGATAAGGCCAAGGTCCAAGCGGAGACATTCTATCAATTGTGTGATGATTTTCAGAAGATGTTCAGCCGCGAAAACGATACCAGTAAAAACGCGGAACTGGAAAAGATCAGAAATGATTTCAATGCCTACTATGAGACGGGCAGGAAGATGGCTGCCGTCTATATCAAAGATGGCCCCGATGAAGGCAACAAACTGATGGAGAAGTTCGATCCCCTGGCTGAGCAGATCGGCAAGGCAACGGAAGCGCTTGCCGAAAGTCAGACCAAAGAACTTGACGTCAATATGATGGCAATCTCATCTATCGTTCACCAGGGCAGCACCATCAATCTCATTTTAGGCAGTGTAATTCTGCTCATTATGATGACAATGACCTACTTCATAACCAGTGGGATCAAGAAAAACGTGGTCAAGATATCCGGTTTTGTTGATGCCATGGCCAAGGGTGATTTTGTATCCGCCTTGACCATAGAAAGTGGAGATGAACTCGGACAGATTGCCCTTCAGCTCACTACGATGAAGATGCAACTGCGCGATATGCTGAAGGAGATCCTTGGCGGTAGTGAGATGCTGACCGTATCTTCGCACGACCTAACTGTAATATCCCGGAAGATGTCGGTGGGAGCAGAGGACACTGCCACTCGGTCGAATACAGTGGCAACAGCGGCTCAAGAGATGAGTGCCAATATGGCCTCAGTGGCTGCGGCCACCGAACAGGCCTCAACCAATGTCAGCATGATCGCATCGGCCACCGATGAGATGACCGCCACCATCAATGAGATCTCGCAGAACACGGAGAAGACCCGTTCCATCAGTGACCAGGCGGTTATCAAGTCAAAGAGCGCCTCGCAAAAGATAGATGATCTTGGCAGGGCGGCCAAGGAGGTCGGCAAGGTTACCGAAACCATTACTAAAATCTCCGAACAGACCAATCTTCTTGCCCTGAACGCGACCATTGAGGCGGCACGGGCCGGGGAGGCCGGCAAGGGATTTGCCGTAGTGGCCAACGAAATTAAAGAACTGGCCAAGCAGACCGCAAATGCGACCCTGGAAATAAAAAAGAAGATCGAAAGCATCCAAAACTCCACCGCCGGAACAGTTATGGAGATAGAGGGGATCTCGAAGATCATTGTCGAGGTCAACGATATGATCGCGATAATCGCGACCGCAGTTGAAGAACAGTCGGTGACAACCAAGGAAATTGCAGAGAATGTCAGCCAGGCATCCCAGGGAATCCAGGGGGTTACTGAGAATGTGGCCCAGAGTTCGACAGTAGCCGAGGAGATTGCCCGTGATATCGCCGAGGTCAATCAGGCAGCAGGCGAGATATCCTCCAGCAGTTCGAATGTCGATGCCAGTGTGATGAAGCTGAACGATCTCGCGGCAAGGTTGAAGAATATCGTGGCTAAATTCAAGGTTTGATGAATGAATATCGGATCGTTGGCAGGCCCCACAAAGAGATGAAGATGTTTCTTGATTATAATTCCATTTCGCAATCAAGATGACACCGGCAGGTCATTCCCGCGAAGGCGGGAATCCAGAAAAGAAACTGGATTCTGGGTCGCGCTGCGCTTGTCCGGAATGGCACTTGGATACATAGTGAAATAAGTACGTTAAAACACTAGAAATAGTGTGATAGAGCGCCAGGCTCGATCAATACTCATTTCCCCATTGCGTCAGGTCGAGTCTCAATTTCTGCATAAATTTAACTGTGTTGTCCGCTGGAAACAGTTTGCTGCCTTGCTGGCTGTCAAATCTTCTTGTCGTGCAAAGATTTTATGCACCTTCGCTCGACGGGCTTCTCGGGCGGATCTGGTTATCTTCCCCGCAGAGAAGAATAACAGGGGAAAGGGCAAAGGGCTTTTGGTATACTTCCCCGCATGAAACCTCTCTGGAACTACAAGGATATCTTCGATCTCGAGTATTTTCTGCACAAGGACTCGACAGCGCCTGCCGAGTCCCTGAGCCAAAGAGATCGCGGTATTTTCCTCCAGCACATCGAGCCCTTGCTCGGCCAATGCCTAAAAGGCCAGGAACGCTTGTTCATCCTGCGCAACTGGCTTGAGCAGCGGCGAAGGGCCGAATTCGGGGGCACGGACAGCCTGAGCCCGGGAGCGCTTTTCGCCGAAGCCCACCGCACCCTGCGACTGCTCAGTCTGGTCGTCGGCCTTTTTTTCGGTTCCGCGGCGGGTCTGTCCTTTTTCAATTATGCAGGCACCACCCCCGTCAACATCTTCGCCTTTCTTGTATTCTTTGTCTTCAGCCAGATAGTGATCCTCCTCTTGCTCCTCATCTCCGCTTCTGTACGCTGCCTCCTGAGAAACCGGCTGGTAACTCTGCCTGTGAGCATGCGGCTCATGGGGGGATTGACTGCCCGTGCCATACTCTGGGGCCATCGGCATCTTCTAGGCCGACTCTGGGCCGACTCCCGTGACAGCCTGGCGGCCTCTCTCGGCCTGCTGAAAGGGACACAACGGATCTATGGCTCAGTCTTTTTCTGGCCGATCTTTGTCCTGACGCAACTCCTGGCCATCGGTGCCAATGCCGGAGTACTGGCCGCCACACTCTTCAGAATCCTGACAAGCGACGTGGCCTTCGGCTGGCAATCGACTGTCCAGTTCAGCGGCCGGACTTTGCACTCGCTTGTACAACTGGTCAGTCTGCCCTGGTCATGGTTCATCCCCGAGGATCTCGCCCATCCCACCCTCAACGCCATCGAGGGCAGTAGGATCATCCTCAAGGACGGCATCTCCCATCTTACCACCCAAGACCTGGTTTCCTGGTGGCCATTTCTTGTCCTGTGTCTGCTTACCTATGGCCTGCTGCCCCGCATCCTCCTCCACCTTCTGGCCATATACATGCAGCACAGGAATCTTGTGGAACTGCGCTTCCAGCATGCACCCTGCACCCGCCTGCTGCAGAGGATGCAGACACCACGGGTCTCTTCCCAGGCTGCGCCGGAGTTCCGGCAGCCAAAGGAAGAATTGCGGTCAGAATTTCCCTCCGCCAACGAACCTGCTGCCAGGCAGCCTTCCCAGACGGCGGTGCTGGTTTTCATTCCCGATGATATTTATCCGCGCCACAACGAGCAGGAGATGAAAATTTTCCTTGAGGATCGCGGCTTCACCATCGCCGGACAGATCAGATTCATGGAAAATTACGATGCCGACTGCATGATACTTGAGAGCCTCGCTGAACGCGACTGGTCGGAAATCGGCGGAATAGTCATTTTTATGGAATCCTGGATGCCGCCGCTGGTCGCCTTTCTTTCCTTCCTGGGCCAAATCCGCCGGGCCATAGACCCGGATATCCCCATCTTTGTCGAACTACTCGGAAAACCTGCAGTCGACCACTTTCTGCCCCCTGCCTCGACGGTTGACTGGGCGATATGGGCCAAAAAAATCACGGCTCTGGGAGACCCCCTCCTGTCGCTGGAGCCCATCAGGAACACCCAATTATGAACAACAAAAACTCTTTCGCAGCCGGCAAAGACTATGATACCTGAGATAGCGATCATGGGGCATCCGAACGAAGGAAAATCCTCGGTGCTCTCCACCCTGGCCGAAGACGATTCCGTCCGGGTCAGTCCGACTCCCGGCGAAACCACGCAGTGCCGCTCTTTTCCGGTGATCATTGATGGCAGGGAGGTCCTCCGATTTACCGATACCCCGGGCTTCCAGAATCCCAGCCGGGTCCTCAGTGAATTGCGCCAGCTCTCCGGCCAGGGTGACAGAATAATCAAACAATTCAGAGAATACGCGAGATCCATCCCGGAATTGCGTGATGACTGCGAGCTTCTCCTGCCCGTCGAGCAGGGGGCAGGTATTATTTACGTCGTTGACGGATCGCGGCCGGTGCGCAATGTCGACCGGGAGGAGATGGAGATCCTCCGCCTCACCGGCAAACCCCGCATGGCGGTCATCAACTGCAAGGACCAGCGGGAAGAGTATCTCCAGGACTGGAAAGAGGAATTCCGCAAGGCATTCAACGCCAACAGGGTGTTCAACGCCCACAGGGCCACCTATGCCGAACGCATCCTCCTCCTTGAGGCCCTGCAGTCCATCGACCAGGACTGGCATCAGGTCCTGGGGCAGGTGATCAGCGCCTTCAAAGGTGACTGGGCCGCCCGCAACACCGCCACCGTCGATCTGGTCATCACCATGCTGAGCGACTGCCTCAGCCACCGGCTATTTGTCGATACAGGACCGGAAGAGATTGACAGGCCGCATGAGGAGAGACTCCTCCGTTCCTATAACCAGGCACTGGTTGACAAAGAAGAGGCTATGCACCAGAAAATCCGCGGCCTTTTCAAACACAACATCTTCAACTTCCAACTGCCCGCCCGTTCGCTTCTCCGTGAAGATCTCTTCAATGAGAGGACCTGGCAGATTCTCGGACTCTCAAAAAAACAGCTGGCCATCATCGGCGGTCTCAGTGGCGCGGCCATCGGGGCAGGTCTCGATATAGCCCATGCCGGCCTGAGCATGGGCATCTGGGCCACTCTGGGCGGGACAATCGGTGCCCTGGGTGCCCTCTTCGGCGGTGAGTCCGTCTCGGCCAATGCCACCTTCATGGGCATGAAGCTGGGTGGTCAGCAACTGCAGATCGGCCCGACCAAATCCGTTGATCTCCTGTTCATTCTGCTCAACCGGGCACTGCTCTTCTATTTCCATACCATCAACTGGGCCCATGGCCGGCGGGACTATGAAGCAGCGGGAGTAGACGACCGCTCTCCTGACCGCCGGGGTTTCACGCAGGATTGGTCCTCTGCTCGGGTCAGGGCCTGCCATGCGTATTTCAAGGCCCTGCAGCAGGAGAACAGCACAGCCCTTTTGAGGACCGAAAAAGACCTCAGGGAGATCCTCGAGACCGTTCTCATGGAAATCTCGCAGCGGGAGTAGCTGCCCTGTTCGCAGAGCTGCCCCAAATCCTGGAATTGAAAGAGGAAAATATAGTGCGTCGCAAGGTTTGAAACTAGCCTTGCGACCTTAAACAGCCAGGGTTGATTCTGATCGTCCCATATATTTATGAGGAATCGATCCATCTTGGCATCTATCAACTTGCGAGATCCCGAGGAAAAATCGTCTATGTGTCAGCCCAATAGAAGGAGAGCCTTATAAAGTCAAAGTATAGATAGTGGCAGCTCAACCATCGTAATGATTGAGGTTAATTTAGATTACCTCACTTGACGTCCATATTTTCAAGCCAGCCTCATTCTCCTTGCAGTTCATTATCATCCGAGCCAAGATCTATACCCGTTCCGATCAGGTGATAAAAGTCATTTGCATCTTAGACTAAAAGGCCTTACTGTGTGTGACCACGAAATAGTTACTGGAGGATGTCAAGCAAGACGGATGGCCACCCCGCATGACAATTATACAAATCAATTGACTGCGTACGAGACTGGAAGGAAAAAAGCCAGGGGTGATTTACAACGAGGTTATTTGCCGCTCATACAGTGGTAAATTTCCATGTATTCAACTACTAATAAGTTCACAAGGAGACAACATGAGAACCGGAAGAATAGTAATGATTTTCGGCATGATGCTGATGGCTAGCACGGCACTTGCTGCAGAAACATCGAAATTAACAACCCCAAAGGACAAGGCGAGCTACGCAATCGGCATGGACATGGCCTATAGCCTCAAGAAAAATAGTGTCGATGTTAACCCGGATGTCCTTGGAAAGGCGATAAAAGACGTCCTCACCGGCCAAAAGACCCAGCTCACCGACCAGGAAGCTAAGGCAACCTTGCTAGTCCTTCAAAAGGAAATGCAGGGGAAACTTCAGGAGAAGATGAAGGTACAGGGTGAAAAGAACAAAAAAGAAGGCGCCACCTTCCTGGCTGAAAACATGAAAAAGAAGGGAGTGAAGACTCTCCCCAGCGGTCTCCAGTATAAAGTGATAACCGAGGGCAAGGGCAAGTCTCCGAGCGCAACGGATACAGTTACGATCCAATACACAGGAAGCCTGATCGACGGAACCGAATTCGACAGCTCTTATAAACGCGGGCAGGCTGCAACCTTGGCCGTGAAAGACGTCATCAAAGGTTGGACAGAGGCACTTCAACTGATGAAAGTGGGGAGTAAATGGCGGATTTTCCTTCCGTCGAACCTTGCTTATGGCGAGGCCGGAACCCCTGGCGGTCCCGTCGGCCCCAATGCTACGTTGATCTTTGACGTTGAATTGGTCTCGGTCCAGTCAAAGTAACGTCCCCCCATATTAGGCTGGCCAGGAGAGAAGCCGCTGTTTTTTTCCTCCGCCAGCCTCAATTGATATTTCCGATTAGGGCGTATGTCTGGACCCTAGGTGCCTCCATGGTGGCTGAGGTCAGTCGTCAATGGTGGAGACAAAACTTCTCTGCCACATGCAGAAGACTTCTGCACAAATTTAGCTTATAGTAGTTACGTATAGTTCCTGAACATCTTTAGTTCTAAAGGCAAGGACTGACCTTTTTCAGCAGTCAAGATAGCTGCTATCAGCTTAAACTTGCATCCACCCAAAATAATTCCTGAACATCTTCTATCTCAATAGAGCCTGGATAATAAGATTACAGTTCGGCACATTGTTAATGCTGCAATCTCCTGTAAGTTTGTCTTTCCTCATTTGGTGTTCATTTTTTACAGCCTGCCTCAGCTGATTTCAAACCATGTTTTAGGGATGTTTTAAAGCCGAAAAACCTCTTGTGTTGAATAGCCAATAGACGGTTAGGATGCTGCAAGAAATTTGGCTTCAGACCTTGCGGCGCGCTACAGGAGAATAACACGGCTATGGAAAAGACCATCAGCACGGAAAAACATCCGATCAAACTCTGGCTCACTGATATCGATGCGGATACCCTGACGCAGGCCAAAAATCTCGCCAACCTGGCCTTTATCCATAGCCACGTGGCCATCATGCCCGATGCCCATGTCGGATATGGCATGCCGATCGGCGGTGTGGCAGCGACGACGGAGGTCGTGATTCCCAATGCCGTTGGGGTCGATATCGGCTGCGGCGTCTGTGCCGTCCCCACCTCTCTGACCGCCATCGACCGCGAGAGTCTGAAAAATATTCTGGGAGCTATCCGCAGAACCGTCCCCGTCGGCTTCTCGCATCACCGAAACAGGCAGCCGTCCCACCTCATGCCCGATCCCCAAAAAGGCATCAGAATCTCGGACCTCCCGATTATCAGTCGGGAATTCGAGAGCGCCCTGACTCAGATCGGCACCCTGGGCAGTGGCAATCATTTTATCGAGATTCAGCAGGCCGACGACGGCCATATCTGGATCATGATCCACTCCGGCAGCCGCAATATCGGCTACCAGGTGGCCAACCACTACAACGGTTTGGCCATCGCCTACAATAGAAAACATGGTAAAGATACCGGCGCCGACCAACAACTGGCCGCCCTGCCCCTGGCCTCCGAGGCCGGCGAGAGGTATCTCCTCGAAATGCGGTATTGTGTGGAATTTGCCCGGGCCAATAGACGGCTGATGCTCGCAAACATCGAGGATATCCTGCAGCAGTTCTGCGCGCCTGTACGTTTCGGGCAGCTCATCGATATCGCCCATAACTATGCGGCGCTGGAGCACCACCTCCATCGGGAGGTTCTGGTGCACCGCAAAGGGGCGACCAGGGCAGGACTCGGAGAAACCGGCATCATCCCCGGCTCACAGGGGACCGCCAGCTATATCGTCAGAGGTAAAGGCAATGCGGAGAGTTTTTCCTCCTGCTCGCATGGGGCCGGGCGAAGGCTGGGCCGCAAACAGGCTCAGAAACAGCTCGATCTGCAGACCGAGATCAGGAAGCTGGAATCACAACAGATCCTTCATGCCATCAGAGGGAAGAAAGATCTCGAAGAGGCTGTCGGGGCCTATAAGGATATCGAAGAGGTACTGCGTTTGCAGAAGGATCTTGTCGAGGTCGTCACCAGATTGAGGCCGCTTGCCGTTATCAAGGGCTGAAGCGGCCGCAATTGCCGTTATGATTTTTCAGGAAGTGAAAGGAGTGAATTACGGTGCCAACCGCTCAATATTCCAGCCCTCGGCCGTCTCGTTTCGGGTGTAGAGGAAACGGTCGTGCAGGCGGTTCTTCCGGCCCTGCCAGAACTCGATTTCGACCGGTTGTACCTGATAGCCGCCCCAGAAGGACGGTATCGGCACCTTGCCTTCCCCTATTTTCCGCTTCATTTCCTGAAACTTCTGCATGAGGATCTGCCGGGAAGTCAAGGTGTGGCTCTGGCTTGAAACCCAGGCCGCCATCTGACTGTCTTTCGGACGCGACATGAAATATTTGGCTGATTCGGCAGCCGAGATCCGGCTCGCCGTGCCGTTGATCTGGATCTGGCGCTCGAGTTCCAGCCAGACGAAGAGCAGGCTGACCCGGGAATTAGCCGCTATCTCCCCGGCCTTCCTGCTCTCGAAGTTGGTAAAAAAGACAAACCCATTGTTGTCGTAATACTTGAGTAAAACCGCGCGCTGGCTCGGCTGGCCATTGCTGCCTACTGTCGCCAGAACCATGGCGGTGGGATCGGCGATCTCGGTCGTCCTGGCCTGCTCAAACCATGTCGTGAACTGTTTGACCGGATCAGAATTCATACTTGATCGGGAGAGGCCCCCTTTCAGGTATTCACGACGAAAATGACTGATATCCACACGCTACCTCAATATTGCATTGAGTATCCAGGCTGTTGCCTCTCAAGTTTCCTGCCCGAGAACAGGCGATCGCCCGCTCAACCGTTAATGACCTTGATGCCTTCCAACTTCCAGTTCTGGGTGCCGACAGGACGGCCCCAGGTCCACTCTTCCTCGAACTTGACCGGTGTCGTCATACTTCCAGCCACGACCTCGTCCGTTTTCTCATCGACGGTGTAGTCAAGCAGATTGGCAGTGAAGAAGACGGAGACAAAATCCTCCCGGCCATCGCTGCCGGCGGCGCATATCTCGACCTTGCGCACGGCAATGCTCTCCAACTTGTTGATATGCCCAAGTTGGCGCATCTCCTTGAACTGCTCCTCGTACTCAGCAGCCAGATCGTCGCCGAGCAGGTGCCGGTACGACTGGAGCTCCCGGCGCATCCAGCCGGCCTGGACCTGAAAAAAAACATCGGAGGCCACTTCGAGAAAGTATTTGGGGTCAAAAGCCCGGTCAGTCTTCTGAATCTCGGCAACTCCCTCTGCAATGGCATCTTCTAGGTCGAGTGGTGGCGGTGGTGGTGGCGCGGCAGGGGTTGCAAAGCCTCCTCCAGTCCCAGCGCCAAAAGAAGGTCGGGGCTGATTTCCCTGCCAGGACTTTGTCTGACCCGGCCGGGAAAACTTACGGTAGAGGAAATAGCCGATACCGGCGAGGAGCAGGATCGGTAGCAGACCCATACCGCTGCCGGAACCGCCGAACATTGAGCCGAGGAGCATTCCGCCAAGGGCGCCACCGAGAAGCCCGCCCATCATCCCTCGACTTAAACCGCCTTTCTGGTTGTTGATCCCCGGCTGTGTGCTCTGACTCGGGGCCTTCCGTGGGGCCGAGCTGAACGATCTGCCGCCACCTCTTGACCTGGCATCGGCATACTCGGCGGCAAGTCCGGCCTCAATCAGGGTGAAGGCCAGCAGGACCAGGAAAAAAGGCACAAATTTTCTAGATATCATTGACATTTCGACCATCCATTTTTTGCATTGAGTTTTCGCCATGACCGGAATCGATCTGGCACAAGGATTATCATGTCAGTCTAACAGAAGACGCGCCTCATGTCATGCCTAAAGAAAATCTCCATGCTTCCCAATCGGTGCCAGTACCGCTCGCAATGAATTCAGAGGTGGAGATGGTAGCGATTTGTCGCGGGGATAGTCGGGCAAGAGAGGACAACCAATACGGACGGAACGAAAGAATCGGTCAGAAGCGATCATAATGCACAAACTCAGCCACCGCCCTTCTGGCAGGTGGAGAAGGTGTATGATCCGGATAGCCAAGGGGTATCAGGGAGACGATTTGATAGCCGGCAGGAATCTGCAGCAGTTCTTCGGCCTTATCATGGTCAAAGGCCCCGACGATTACCGAGCCAAGCCCGAGGCTCCGGGCCACAAGGCAGACATTCTGACTGATCAGACCAAGGTCATACATCAGCCAGTCCTCATATCTGGTCACCTGTTTGCCGCTGTACCAGCCCGCCTTCCGTGCTTGTCCGCATATCGCCAGGACGACCGGAGCCTTGGCAACGGTGCGGGTCGCCGGGTTTTTCGGAGACAGGTTCGCGGCCAGATGCGCCTTCATATCCCTGTCTTGTACGACGACAATCTCCCAGCACTGGGAATTACCCCAGGAGGGAGCCCAGCTTGCCGCCGTAAAAATCTCGGTCAGCTTTTCCGGCTCGATCTCCTGCTCGGTAAAACGCCTGATGCTTCTTCGTTCCCTGATAATGTTCATGAACTGCTGTTCCATGGATGTCCTCCTACATTCGCCAGCATTTTCCGCCGTTTTTCGTCACAGAAAAATCCCCTGGCATGGTCCTCAAATCAGGAAAATTCGCGCAGTATCTCCCGGGCAATGATCACTCGCTGGATCTCGCTGGTCCCCTCGTAGATCGTGGTGATACGGGCATCCCGGGTATATCTCTCGATCGGGTAATCCCTGGTATAACCATAGCCGCCAAAGATCTGCATGGCCTCATAACAGGCCCGGTTGGCCGATTCTGTGGCAAAGACCTTGGCCATGGAGGCCTCTTTGGCAAAGGGTTTCCCCTGTTCTTTTTTAAAAGCCGCATTCATCAGCAGCAATCGTGCCGCCTCAAGCTCCGTGTACATATCGGCAATCTTCCACTGAATGGCCTGGAATTCGCTGATCTTCCGCCCGAATTGCGATCTCTCCAGAGAATATCGCGTAGCCCTGTCCATGGCCGCAAGACCAAGGCCAAGCCCGAGAGAACCTATGCCGATACGGCCGCCGGCGAGTTCGCTGACGGCAGCTCGGAATCCGTCGTTGAGCTTGCCCATGAGGGCCCCCTGCGGAATCCGACAATCCTGAAAAAGGATCTCGTTGGTCGGCGAGGCATGTTGCCCCATCTTCTCTTCCCGTTTGCCGATGACAAGCCCCGGCGCGCCGGCCTCAACCAGGAACATGCTGATGCCCTTGCCTTTGGCAGCCTTCGGATCCGTCACCGCCCAGACCACAAAAACCCCGGCGCAGGAGGCGCTGGTGATGAAGATCTTGGCGCCGTTCAGCACCCATTCATGGCCATCGCGGACCGCCGTGGTGGTCATGCCGGCCGGATCGGAACCCGCCCCGGTTTCCGTGAGGCCAAAGGCCCCGGCCTGATATTCGCCGCTGCAGATCTTCGGGATATATTTTTTCTTCTGCTCTTCGCTACCGAGGGCCTGGATAACCTCATTGACCATATTGTTCACCGACACGGTCACGGCTGTCGCGGCGCAGGCCCTGGCGATTTCGGTCATGGCCACACTGAAGGCAATGACTCCGGCCTCGGATCCGCCATATTCATCCTTGATATTGAGCCCCATGAAGCCCAGCTCTGCCAGTTTCTGCAGATTGTCGTAAAAGATCTGTTGGTCATCGCTCCTGTCGAGTTCGGCCGCCACCGGCTCGAGTTCGGCTGCGGCAAACTCCCGGGCAGTATCCTGGATGAGTTTCTGTTCTTCATTTAAATCGAGATACATATCTACCTTTCCTTATCTTATCCCTGAAACTTGGGCGGACGTTTTTCCAGGAATGCGCGCATTCCCTCTTTCTGCTCGTCGCTGGTAAAACAGAGGGCAAACTGGTCTGCCTCGTACTGACAGGCCCTGGCCAAATCCATCTCCATGCCGCTATTGACGGCGCCCTTGCATAATCTGACGGCAACCGGTCCGCGCGAGGCAATTTTTTCGGCCATCTCCCGGCATGTCGGCAGCAACTGTTCCTGAGGCACAACCCGGTTGACAAGGCCAAGACGATAGGCCTCAGCCGCATCGATGATATCCCCGGTGAAGAGCAGCTCGTTGGCCGGCCCCTTGCCGATCAGG
Source organism: Desulfobulbaceae bacterium (assembly GCA_031407875.1). Classification (GTDB taxonomy): domain Bacteria; phylum Desulfobacterota; class Desulfobulbia; order Desulfobulbales; family Desulfocapsaceae; genus Desulfoprunum. The sequence goes on from JANOIV010000224.1 coordinate 29,571, forward strand.
CGCGGCAGCCGCTGAGTCCCGGCAAAACCGGGCAGGACGCCGAGATTCACCTCAGGTTGGCCAAATTTGGCATTGTCGCTGGCCAGACGGATGTCGCAGGCCAGAGCAAGTTCACAGCCTCCACCCAGGGCAAAACCGTTGACGGCGGCGATTACCGGTTGTGGTAAGTTTTCGATGGTGCTCAACACCTTCTGGCCAAGCAGGGCGAATCTGCGGGCCGTGAGGGCATCGAGATTCTCCATGAAGGCGATATCGGCCCCCGCGACAAAGGCCTTCTCACCGCCCCCGGTGATGATCACCACCCTGATCGCCTCATTTTCGGCCAAGCCCTGAAAACAGCACTGCATCTCTTCCAGGGTCTCCCGATTGAGGGCGTTGAGGGCCTTGGGCCGGTTAATGGTGACGGTGGCAAGGGCACCATCCTCTGTAAATAGTAGGTTATTGAACTGCATCAGCTTTCTCCTTCGTTATAAAAAATCCCCGGTACGTAACGGCCCTGCCGTGAACATGACCGGGGTAAAGATAGACATCTATTCGGATAGCGTGAATCTCCAAGCGCAATACCATTCTTCCGGATGGGCGTCTGGCGGACAGCCGAGACACTCCGTCGTTATCCGCTTATCGGTTGCCCTGGCAAAATAGCTGTACTCGACCAAGCCAGCCGACTTACAGGGGTAATCGGCAAGTCCTTTGCGTTTCCTGGCGACCTGGACCCGGCATTCATCCATGCGAAAGACAAAACTGTCGGGAGTTTCGTCCACAATTGACTGCGTGTTGATGCAGCCATAGACTCTGAATCCCAGGGCCTTTTTCAATCCCTCAAGGCCGGAATTCTCGGGCAGGCCAAGCATCTGCCGGATAGCAGAGGCCTCGAAGGGCGAGAAATGGGCCCAGCAGGAATCGTTGCAGCGCTTGGCCTCATTCATGCCCCCACTGGCTTCAATCGTCTGGAACCAGACGCCATCGTTTGCCAGCCAATTCTTGGCGACCCGGTCTCTCAGGTCCTTGAGGGCTGCATCATCCATGGCCAGCAGCGGAGAAGGAATGCCATTGACCATGGTAAAGCCCAAAGCCTTGCCAAGATGCTGCATCTGGATGTCATAACTTTTGCGCGAGGCGGTATGCAGCAGCTCCAGGGCCTTTTCCGTGCCCATCTGGTGCCTGACTTCGGTGAACCACAGGGCATGGTGGATCATGATCCGGTGGAATAGATCAACAATGAATCCGGCGGTTTCTTCATGGTTCAAGTCGTCTGGCCGATACGCGTCAAGAGACATTTCCATTCTCCTTATTGTCGAGAAAGATCAGCAGGCAGAATCACGATGCCATCGCTGATTTTGGTCAGGGGTTCCAGTCCGATTTCGGTCACCAGGAGGGTATTCTCGATACCGACAACACCGCGCCCCGGCATGATGACCTTGGGTTCGAGGGCCAGGACCATGCCTTTGGCAAGCGGCAGCTTCTGGCCCTTGGCAAGGAACGGGAATTCGTCGAGTTCGAGCCCAACCCCGTGGCCGGTGAAGCGGATGCGCCGGTCGCCCACGCCCATGAAGAATTCTTCGTAACCTTTGTCGGCAGCCAAGGCCACCATCATTTCATAGATCTCGCCGGTCGGCACGCCCGGCAGGGCTCGAACCTTGACCTCCTCCTGAATTTCCAGCATGGCCGCATGGGCCCGCAGCAGGTCGTCCGCCAGAGGGCCAATCGAGAAGATCCTGGCATGATCGGAGATATAGCCCTTCCAGGCGAAGACATAGTCAAAGAGAACGGGTTCATTTCTCGCGATCTTCTTGAATCCGGCCCCTTGACCGACCAGAGGACTGACCCCCGGACCGCCCGTGGGCGAGGCCAGATAGCTGGGAACGGCGGCATCGGGGCCCGACAGCAGATGGCCGTAGAACAGCTCGCTGCCCCAGAGCCGCATCCGCACAATGCCCTGGTGCCCGAGACTGCGGGCATAGGCCTCAAGCTGGCCGGCCAGTTCCACCTCGCTCATGCCCTCCCTGAGGATCTCCGGTACCCTGGCGGCAACCTTGTCGGAAAAGGCGGCGGCTTCCCTGAGAAGACTGATCTCGTAGTCGGATTTGATCGCCCGGATCAAGCGAATTTCGGTGGACACATCGACGATCCGAGCACCTTTGAAGATGTCCGAGTACTGGAAGTAGAGGTTGACCGGTAGGACGTCCAGTTCCATACCGACTACGGCTGGCAGCGGACAGCCTCTTTCCTGCAGTATCTCCGGAATTTTCTTGGGGCTGGCCAGAGAAATCACTGTCAAGGGCGACTCGGCCGCCGCCCGCTCCACATCCTTAAAGATCATCAGCAGGGGCTCGCCTTCCGCTGGGACATAGAGCCAGCCTTGCTGGGCAGTTGCGGCAAAATAGAAAAAGTCGGTCTTCTGGACGATCAGGCTGCCATCGACTTCTTTTCGCCGCAAGTCAGCCTGAAGTTTCTTGATCCTGGCCTGAATCTCCTCTGCCGGGACAGCCAATGCATATGTTTCCATTGTCTTCTCCTGATGTGGCTGAATGGTGACTACCTGGCGGTACTAATAGGTATAAAATCCTCTGCCGGTCTTTCGACCCAGCCAACCGGCCTCAACATATTTTCTCAAGAGGGGGCAGGGCCGGTATTTTGAATCCTTGAAGCCATCGTACAAGGTTTCCATGATGGCGAGACAAGTGTCAAGACCGATGAGATCGGCCAGGGCCAAAGGCCCCATGGGGTGATTCATGCCGAGGCGCATCACCGTGTCGATATCCTCGGCCTTACCGACGCTCTGGTAGAGGCAGAAGACGGCCTCGTTGATCATCGGCATGAGGATTCTGTTGGCAATAAAACCGGGAAAATCATTGGCTTCGGCCGGGGTCTTGCCAAATTTCAGACACAACGCCCAGGTGGTCTCGAAGGTTTCCGGGGATGTCGCCAACCCTCTGATCACCTCCACCAGCTTCATGACCGGCACCGGATTCATGAAATGCATGCCGATAACCTTGTCGGGGCGTTTGGTTTGAGCGGCGATCCGACCGATCGGAATCGAAGACGTATTGGTTGAGAGGATCACGTGGACCGGGCAGATGGCGTCAAGATCCTTGAATACTTTGAACTTCAGATCTTGCCGTTCAACGGCTGCCTCAACTACGAAATCCACCGAGGCCATGTCCCCAAGATCGGTGGTTGTCTGAATTCTCGCAAGGATTGCCTCTCGCTCATCAGCTGCCAATTTACCCTTTTCGACACTGCGATCGAGGTTTTTTGCGATATTGGTCCGCCCTTTCTCGACAAATTCTTCTTTGATATCGCTCATCAAAACCTGCAGACCGCTGGCCGCTGCGACCTGGGCAATACCGTTGCCCATCTGGCCTGCGCCAATCACCCCGAATTTCTTGATATCCATATTTCCTCCCTCTCGTTCCTCTGGAACGGCTGCTATCTTTTCACGACCAGGGCCACTGCCTCTCCACCGCCAAGGCAGAGGGAGGCGAGTCCTATTTTGGCATCCTGTTTCTGCATCTGATACAGCAGAGTCGTCAGCACCCTGGCACCACTGCCACCGATAGGATGGCCAAGAGCCACACTGCCGCCGTTGACATTTACCCTGGCGGTATCAAGCTCAAGCACCCGGTTGATAGCTACCGACGTGCCGCTGAAGGCCTCGTTGACCTCAAAGAGATCGATGTCTGCGAGGGTAATGCCTTCTTTTTTCAATACCTTAGGGATAGCCAGAATGGGGGCCATAAGCACATATTTGAGGTCGATGCCGGCGGAGGCCTGAGCGCCGATCTCGGCCAGAACGGTACATCCCAGTTCTTCGGCCTTTTCCCGACTCATCACCACCAGGGCGGCGGCCCCGTCGCTGATGATTGAGGCATTGCCGGCGGTCCCCACGCCATCTTTTTTGAAGGCGGGACGCATTTTGGCCAGGTTTTCATACGATGTCTCAACGGGACACTCGTCTTTCTCGAAAAGTTTGACTTCACCTTTTCTGCCGGGGATCGGCACCGGCACGATTTCATCGTGAAACACCCCATTCGCTGAAGCCGCCCTGGCCCTGCGGTAGGATTCGGCGGCAAAGCGGTCCTGATCCTCTCGGTTCACCTGCCAGTTTTCACAGATGAGCTCGTTGGACATACCCATATGAAAATCATTGACTATATCCCACAGGCCATCATGCACCATATGATCCTCGATCTTGCCCGGCCCCATGCGATGTCCCCATCTGGCCTTTTCGAGATAATAGGGGGCCATACTCATGTTCTCCATGCCGCCGGCCACGATGACATCGGCGTCGCCACACTGGATGGCCTGGGCGGCAAGCATCACGGCCTTGAGAGATGAGCCGCAGACCTTGTTGACGGTGATGGCCTCAACCTCCTGCGGCAGATCGGCCTTTATGGCTGCCTGTTTGGCCGGATTCTGGCCGTAGCCGCAGGGCAGGACCATACCCATGATACACTCGTTGATTTCCTTCTTGTCAATCCCGGCCCGTCTGACGGCTTCCTTGATGACAAGAGCGCCAAGATCAGTGGCACCGATTGTGCTCACCCCCCCACCGAAACTTCCCAAAGGAGTTCGCACCGCACTTACAATTACCGCCTTTCGCATGTCATTCCTCTTCATATTATTCGTTTGCTGAGACTGCCGGGTCAGAGTGGTGGCGATCATCGACCATGAGCCTTCCGCCATCACCCGGGTGTCAGGGAAAAACCACTGTTTCCTGAGAGGCCCCCATGATTCTGTAGCCGATAGGTCAAGAAGGGCAGGACCTCTTAAAGAGATCCTGCCCTCAGGTGCATCATCTTTACCGGGAAAGATCAGTGTTCATGGCTGTAAAACGGCCATTTATGGAAGAACCATTCGTTCCAGAGCAAGGGAATAATCCACCAGAAATTCCAGATCAAGGATTCGCCGTGGAGTACTCTCTCGGCAATGCCGTGTTCCATGTGGTGATTCCCCAGGCCCCAGTGACCGAAGTTGAGGTAGTAGAAAAAGAGATAGTTGATGATACAGAGAACGCCGACACCTGCCGTACGATACCAGAAGGCAGTCCATGAATCCACATTCTGCATCGGTACCATATCGTCAAAATAATGATGCCAGATAAGGAAGGGCATCAGGGTGAAACCGGCAATTTCGGCAGCGTGATACCAAAGAAAACGGACCAGACTGTCCTTATTGTTGGCCTCCAGGGCCTCGGTCATATCCGGTAGCCAGAGAGGGGCAAATTTCACACAGGCCAAAGCCACAAGATAGCCGAAAACCACGATGATGAAAAAAGATACCAATCCTTTCAGCGGTTGAGGGAACTTGATCGCCGACCAGGGTTTCATGCGCCAGACGTTAGCGGTCATGAACAGGATAACGATCATCCATTCCCACCAGCCGAATACCCAGTGGACATGGGCAGTCCCGGCGATATTCTCCCACCAGGGGAAATTCAGGCCGATGGAGGATCCAAAGGCCTTGCCATAAATCATTCCCCAGAAGGGTACGATCAGGGCGACATAGAAAAACATGGTCCACATGGAGGCCCAGCCGAATTCCGCGAGTCCGGCCATGGGCTGTTTGAGGTCACTGGGACGAACCGGCCATTTGCCAAAAAGAATAGTGATGAACGGGTAGCTGAAAAAACCGATGAGGACGAAACAGACGACCGCCCGTTCACCGTAGCGGGCGCTGCCGGCCACCAGCTTTTCCAGGGAGAGTTCCTTTCCGCAGGTGACCATGGCTCCGGCCGCATCCTTGAACTGGGCGATGTAGGAGCCACCACCGGCCAGCGCTTCCAGGTTGCTCTGACTGAGAAAATTGAAGCCCAGGCCCAGGACTCGGTAGAAGACCACATGGATGACAAACCAGACGATGGCCAGGTTGACAAAGGTTTCAACAACCCCCCTGGCCGGCTGGGGGATATCCTGGAAGGGCCAGTCTGCGAGAAACATATGCTGCCATAGGCCAACGAGGATCATCATTGCCAGGTACATGACGAACGGATAGGGGAATGAGTGGATAGGTCCCCTCGGATCACTCAAAATAAACCAGAGTATCCAGGCAATGCCGAAAAAAGCACTAAACGAGATGATGCCAGTGAGTGGTTGCCCCCACCGGGGTTTCAATTCTCCTGCGGCCATACGCTCCTCCTTTTGACAAAGATGACTAAGAACTTCGTGTTTATGTGGAAGGCCTGAAACCAAAAATTTCAGGACAGCCCCACTATTGCCTTTTTTGGCAACTCAGATCTTATGCTACCGGCCTTACGTCCGAGCGCTCAGTCAGATTATTATCTCGATATTTCAAAATCTTAGCTACCGAGACAACTATCACGAACACCTCGACCAGAAAACTGACCAAGCGCTCAATCATTTTCCCGATGATTATCCGCCGTTCTCCTTTTGTCAATCTTTTTTTCGTGGATATAACGGGGTCTTTTCATGTTCAGACTGATACCGCGGCATAGCGCGGAATACGAAATATCAGCCAGGGCCATCACTCCGGTCCCTTGCCCGTCCCAGCCACTTGCGGTGTGCCTGAAATTGAGAACAACCAGGCATCGGGGATGCCTGGTTGTTCGGCCTGAGCTTCATCTCCTTTTGCGATCAGGGAATCGTTAATAACCGGACCGACAAAAAAACTCTTTGACAAATGCAACTCAATATATTTGAGTTCTTTTTACAAACCGACCGAGCGCTCAGTTGTGATGCTCAGGTGAAGAGGGTGGGCAGGGGCAATACCCCGGCTATTCATTTCAATTCAAGGGTAAGGAGTCTTTAATGGGTATGGAAAAACTATACAGAGAAGTTATGGACCTTAACATGATGGATGATAATGACCAGAAAGGGGTTGTCGCCAAATCCTTTTTTGAAAAGCTCAACTTCATGAAGCTCCCTGAGTATTTCAACTGGGCGGAGGAAATTTTCGAAGGACTCCATGTCAAGGAGCGGGGTGATAAAAAAGCGCTTATCTGGGCAGACATCCACACCGGGGAGAGCAAAACCTTCACCTATAAAGAATTTGCCGCCCGCGGCAATCAGTGCCTGAACAGTCTGCGCCAGGCCGGGGTCGACAAAGGGCACAACATGTATCTGGTGGTCCCTATTGTGCCTGAGACCTGGTTTGCCAGCTATGCCTGTATCAAAGGCGGCGTCGTCGCGGTGCCGACCGCCACGACCATGACCCTGCGGGAATTCGAGTTCAGATTCCAGGCCTATCCCCCGGATTGCATTATCGCCGCCGAAGTCTATACCGATCTGATCGACGAGGCCATCAAGATCACCGGTGTCAAGCCGAAAATCAAGCTGGTCATCGGCACCAAGGCCGGTTGGAAAAGTTATAGTGAACTCGAAAAAGAGGCACCTCAGGCAGCTGCCGCCAAGACAAAATCCGACGACCTGCTGTTCTGTTTCTTCACCTCAGGCACGACCGGCCTGCCCAAACGCGTTGGCCACACGGCGACATCCTACCCGGTCGGCCATCTCTCCACCTCAGTCTTGACCGGTATACGTCCCGACGATATTCACCACAATCTCGGCGCCCCCGGTTGGGCCAAGTGGGCCTGGAGCAGTTTTTTCGCCCCCTTAAATGTCGGGGCCACGGCCTCAGGCTTCAATTTCAAGACCCTTGACGGCGAGAAATATCTCAAAACCCTCTCTGCCCACAAGATTTCCGTCTTTTGCGCCCCGCCTACGGCCTGGAGGATGTTCATCGGCCTTGACATCTCCAAGTATGACCTCTCTTCTCTGCGTCAGTCCGTCGGCGCCGGTGAGCCCTTGAATCCCGAGGTCATCTCCCAGTGGAAGAAACTGACCGGCACGGAAATCCGCGATTTCTACGGCCAGACCGAGTCCACGGCCATGATCGGCAATCCGCCCTGGATCAAAGGCAAGATGCGCAGCGGCTCCTTTGGCTATCCCTCCTTCATGTATGATGTCGTTCTGCTCGATGACGAGGGCAAAGAGATCGCCAAACCCGACGAGCCGGGTCACATTGCCGTGCGGCTCACCAACTGGCGGAGCATTGGCCTCTTTACCGAATATATTGGCAACCCGGAGAAAATGGCCGGAGTTTTCATCGACGGCTACTACTACACCGGTGATCGTGCGACCTTCGATGCAGACGGCTATTGGTGGTTTGTCGGCAGGGCCGATGATGTCATCAAGTCCTCCGATTTCCGCGTCGGTCCCTTCGAGGTCGAAAGCGCCCTGATTGAACATGCCTCCGTGCGTGAGGCGGCGGTCATCGGAGCACCCGACCCCAAGCGGCATCAACTGGTGAAGGCCTATGTTATTCTGAAAGACGGCTATGAGCCCTCACGGGAACTGGCCCTCGATCTCTTCAAACACAGCATGAATATCCTGGCAAAATTCAAGATCCCGAGAATCATTGAATTCATACCGGAACTGCCCAAGACTATCAGCGGCAAGATCAGAAGGGTTCAACTGCGGGAGGTTGAAACTGAACGGAAAAACCAGGGTGAAGGTGCGAAACTCCAGGAGTATTTCTACTGGGATTTCCCTGAACTGAGTTCAAAGAAGGACTAATTCCATTGCCAAATCAAGATGAGAACGCGAAGGCAAGCGAGCAGCGACGAGACAGTACACAAAAGTACGGCGAGGAGCAGCACAGCGTAGCCGACAATGACGCTTGATTTGGAATTGGAAGAAGATAGCCGGGGAGAGACGACGGGGCCCGCAAGGTCTCTCTCCCCGGTAGCCGACAGCCAGCATTTGTGGAGAGTAGATAATGAATTTTGAGTTGACTGAAGAACAGAACCTGATCCGTGACATGGTACGCAGTTTCGCCGAAACAGAGATTGCCCCGTCGGCCCAGATTCGTGACGAGGAAGAACGATTCGACCGCGAGCTGATGTTCGACAGGCTGGCGGAACTGGGCCTCACCGGCATCGTCTTCCCTGAAGAATATGGCGGGGCCGGGGCGGATTATATCAGCTACGCCATTGCCGTCGAAGAACTCTCAAGGGTGTGTGCCTCAACCGGGGTGACCCTCTCGGCCCACCTGTCTCTTGGCGCCAATCCCATCTATCTTTTCGGTACGGAAGAACAAAAGCAGAAATTCCTGGTTCCTCTGGCCCGGGGCGAGAAAATGGGGGCGCTCGGCCTGACCGAAGCCTCGGCCGGCTCCGATGCCGGCGGCACCAAGACCACCGCCCGCCGGGAGGGTGAGGACTGGATCCTGAACGGCTCCAAGATATTCATCACCAATGGCGGTGACGCCGAGGTCTATATCGTGCTCGCCCGGACCGACAAAACGGCGAAGAAGCACCACGGTATGAGTGCCTTTATTGTCGAGAAGGGAACCCCCGGTTTTTCCTTTGGTAAAAAGGAAAAGAAGATGGGTATCCGCTCTTCACCGACCATGGAACTGGTCTTCACCGACTGCCGCATCCCCGTGGACAACCTTCTCGGGCCGGAAGGCAGCGGCTTCAAGGTGGCCATGAAAACCCTTGATGGCGGTCGCATCGGCATCGCCTCCCAGGCTCTGGGTATCGCTCAGGGGGCACTCGACGCAACGGTCGCCTACGCCAAGGAGCGCAAGCAGTTCGACACCTCCATCGCCAGATTTCAGGGCGTGCTGTTCCAACTCGCCGATATGGCGACCGGGGTTGAAGCGGCCCGCCTGCTGGTCTACCGGGCCGCCTATCGCGCCAGCGCAGGGCTCGCCTACTCCCAGGAAGCAGCCATGGCCAAACTCTTTGCCAGCGAGACGGCGATGCGGGTGACCACCCAGGCCGTCCAGATCCATGGCGGCTATGGCTATACCCGCGATTTCCCCGTCGAGAGGATGATGCGGGACGCCAAAATCACGGAAATTTACGAGGGCACCAGCGAAATCCAGCGTGTGGTTATCGGCACGGCACTTACACGATAGAACAGTTGCGAGATCAACACCGATAAAGATGCCCCCCAGAGGCGAGGTGGCCGACGTACGTATCGTGTGGTCGATCTCAGGCAGTTCGTCCCGGTCCTGCCCCAAAGGCTGCTGGCCCTCTAGCTGTGGACCGAGACCTCACGAGGAGTCTCATCCCTCGACAGACGGGCATGAGACTCATTCTTGCCTGTATTTCTCGTTTGTTCTTTGTTATTTTTGTAGAGTTTATTCTTTATCTGCAGATTTTATCGAATAAAAACAGACAAAAAAATTCAGCGAGGAGCAAGCCGCATGAGGTCAGAGGCAAACGATGGGCGTGAAGTTGAAACACAAATAAAAAACAAGGAACTCGTCAAAGAACGCAGACGGCAGATTGTCGATGCAGCTGTCCAGCTCTTCATCAAGCACGGCTACCACAAGACAACGACTCGGGCATTAGCCAAGGCAACCGGCCTCTCGATAGGCTCACTGTATGAGTATGTCTCGACCAAGGATGATGTCCTCTATCTCGTCTGCATCGCCATCCATACCGAGGTTGAGCAAGGACTGAAAGAGGCGCTGGCCCGGACATCTCAGGGCAGAGAGGCCCTTGTTGAGATCATCCGCGAGTACTTTATGGTGTGCGACAGGATGAGCGACCATGTCCTGCTGATGTACCAGGTGACTCATTTCCTGCCGCAAAAATGGCAGAAAAAAGTCCTGGAGGCCGAGATCAGGATAACAAATCTGTTTGTCGAGGCGATGCATCATCTGAACGATTCCGGCAAATTGCCACAGATAGACGATGATACGATCAATCTGGCCAGTCATAATATTTCGGTTCTTGGTCATACCTGGGCCTTCAGACGCTGGTATTTTGCCAAAAACTTTACCATTGAACAGTACATTGAGCGGCAGACAGACTTCATTATGGGATTTCTGGTGGAAAAAAACGGTTGACAGTCCGGTCCGGCTGCCAGCATTTTCCCCGATCTCCTTCTGCCTGCCGCAACCGCAGCACTTTACAGCGAATATCACTACAGATGTTTCGGTTTACTCAGAGAGGCCGGAAGGAGAGAAATGAACGCGGAAATTGAGGTCTACAGACCAAAAAACAGTGTCAGAGTCATAACGGCAACCTCCCTTTTTGACGGTCATGATGTATCGACCAACATCATGCGCCGAATACTGCAGGACTCAGGCGTCGAAGTTGTGCACCTGGCCCACAACAGATCGGTGCAGGAACTGGTGGACGCGGCAATCGAGGAAGACGTCCAGGGTATTGCCATGTCCAGCTATCAGGGTGGGCACATGGAGGCCTTCAAATACATGCTTGACCTCCTGCGGGAGAGAGGGGCATCGCACATCAAGGTGTTCGGCGGCGGCGGCGGGGTTATTGTCCCCGACGAAATCAGGGAGCTTGAGAGCTATGGCGTGACCAAGATCTACTCGCCGGAAGATGGCGCCAGCATGGGCCTGCAGGGCATGATCAACCACATGATCTACTGCCTGGATTTCTCCACCCTGCCCTTCCACGATCTGAAGCCCGAAAACCTGCACTGCTCCAATGAAAAAGAGGTCGCCGGCTTTATCACCGCCGTGCAACAGGCCAAGGCCGGCAAGGAAGGCAATTTCCAGGAACTGCTGACCCGGCTGGCGCCTCTCGCCGAAAAACATAGTCCTCCGGTAATCGGCATCACCGGCACCGGCGGGGCAGGTAAATCGTCGCTCACCGATGAAATTATTCTGCGCTTTCTGCATGATATCGAAGATATTAAGATAGCGATTATCTGTTGCGACCCCTCCCGGCGCAAGACCGGTGGCGCACTTCTGGGCGACCGGATCCGCATGAACTCGATCAGCACCTCCCCCCGGGTTTTCATGCGCAGCCTGGCCACGCGGGACTCGGCCAGCGAAGTATCCGACGCCCTGCCGGAGATACTGCAGGTCGTCAAGGCCGCGGGCTTTGACCTGATCATCGCGGAAACCGCCGGGATTGGCCAGGGCAATTCAAAAATTACCGAACTCTCGGATATTTCACTCTATGTCATGACAAGTGAATTCGGGGCACCCTCGCAGCTCGAAAAGATCGACATGCTCGACTACGCCGACATCATCGTTGTCAATAAATTCGACAAGAGGGGCAGTGAGGATGCGGTACGCGATATCCGCAAGCAGGTCAAACGCAACCGCAAACTCTGGGAGACCCCGCCGGAAGACCTCGCCGTCTACGGGACCATCGCCTCAAAGTTCAACGACGACGGGGTCACCGCCCTGTATCACGGCATCCTCGAGCAACTGGCCCAAAAGGCCGGACTCGGCCTGCAGTCTTCTCTACCCCGGCCGGCACTGAAGACCTCGTCGTCCAAATCCATCGTCATCCCCTCGGAACGGGTTAGGTATCTCTCGGAGATTGCCGAGGCTATTCGGGACTATCACCAGACGACCGGGGAACAGGCCGAGGCGGTCAGGAACAAATGGCATCTGTTGGCAAGTGCCGATCTGCTCAAAAAAAGTGGCGGAACCGATACTGAAGGCCTTGCCGCAGCACTCCTCCAGCAGGCCGATCAGCTTGCCCCTGCCCCTGAAAAAGAGGCGGAAGACATGGTTCTGGCCTGGAAAGGCATCCAAAAGGCCTACGGCGGCGACGAATTCGTCTATACCGTCAGAGACCGTGAATTACGCATCCCGCTCTATACCGAATCCCTGTCCCATACCAGAATCCCCAAGATCTCTCTGCCCAAATTCCAGGATCCCGGTGATATCTATACCTGGATGCGTAAAGAACATCTGCCCGGCAACTTCCCCTACACCGGCGGCGTCTTTCCGATGAAACGTACCGGTGAAGACCCGACCCGGATGTTTGCCGGCGAGGGCGGGCCCCTGCAGACCAACCAGAGATTCAAGCTCCTCTCGGCAAACTATGCGGCCAAACGGCTGTCCACGGCCTTCGACTCCGTCACCCTGTATGGCTGGGATCCGGCCAGGCGCCCGGATATTTATGGAAAAATAGGGACTTCCGGGGTGAGCATCTGTACCCTTGACGATGTCAAACTGCTCTATGACGGCTTTGATCTCTGCTCACCCACCACCTCGGTTTCCATGACGATCAACGGCCCCGCCCCGATTCTCCTGGCCATGTTCATGAATACTGCCATCGATCAGCAGATCGAAAAATTCGCCCTGGAAAACGGTCGTACACCGGATACCGCTGAACAGGCCGGGATCCGGGCCGACGTGCTGACCAACGTCCGGGGCACGGTGCAGGCGGATATCCTGAAGGAGGATCAGGGCCAGAATACCTGTATCTTCTCCATCGATTTCGCCCTGAAAATGATGGGCGATATCCAGGAATTCTTCATAGCCAATGAGGTGCGGAATTTCTATTCGGTCTCCGTCTCGGGCTACCATATCGCCGAGGCCGGGGCGAACCCGATCACCCAACTGGCCCTTACCCTGTCGAACGGCTTCACCTATGTGGAATATTATCTGGCCAGGGGTATGGATATCAACAAGATCGCCCCCAACCTGTCTTTCTTCTTTTCCAACGGCATGGACCCTGAATATACCGTTATCGGCCGGGTGGCACGGCGCATCTGGTCAGTGGCGATGCGCGAGAAATACCAGGCCTCCGAGGAATCCCAGCGCTTGAAATACCACATTCAGACATCGGGCAGGTCGCTGCATAGTCAGGAGATTCAATTCAATGATATCAGGACGACCCTGCAGGCCCTCTGCGCCATCTATGACAACTGCAACAGCCTGCACACCAACGCCTTTGATGAGGCCATCACCACCCCGAGTTCGGAATCGGTCAGAAGAGCCCTGGCTATCCAGCTGATCATCAACCGGGAGTGGGGTCTGGCCAAGAATGAAAACATGAATCAGGGCAGCTTCATTGTCGAGGATCTCACCGATCTGGTCGAACAGGCGGTGTTGGCGGAATTTGACAAGATAACTGAGCGCGGCGGGGTTCTCGGGGCCATGGAAACCGGCTACCAGAGAAGCAAGATCCAGGAAGAATCAATGTATTACGAGGGCTTGAAGCACTCGGGCGACTATCCCATCGTCGGCGTCAATACCTTCCGCAACCCTGATCCCCACAACGAAGAAGAGCATGCCGCCCTGGAACTGGCCAGGGCCACCGATGAAGAAAAGGATTCCCAGCTCAAACGACTGGCGGAATTCCAGGAGAAAAATAAGGGGAAAGCCCCGGAAGCCCTCCGGCAGATCCAGGAAACTGCTCTGAGGGGCGAGAACATCTTTGCCCAGCTTCTGGAGACGGTGAAGCACTGCAGCCTCGGCCAGATCACCGGCGCTCTCTATGAGGTCGGCGGTCAGTATCGCAGGAATATGTAACAATTTTTCCTGTTATGTTGTGAACCGAGTGGTTTTTCAGTATCCGAAAAACCACTCGGCTCTGCCGCAAACCCTTTCAAACAATACCCCTTCTGTAATAGTCTTCGATTGATTCCTCCGAATAGCCCAGTTCTCTCAGCACATCCCGAGTATTTTCCCCAAAACCCACCGGGAGAGTCCTGAGAGAACCGGGTGTTTCAGCCAGCTTCACCGGAATGCCAAGGGTCTTGAGAGCCCGGCCGCTATCCTGCGGCTGCTCTACGATCATCCCGCGCTCATGAAAGAGGGGATCTTGCAGGACCTCTTCTATATTCTGAATCACGGCATGACAGACCTCGGTCACGGAGAGCTCCACATCCCATTGGCGCAAGGACTTCTCTTTGAAAATCGCCCGCAGGCCGGCTGTTATTTCCTCTCTCCTGTCCTCGTCATACTGCAGCTCGGTATATTCAGGCACCTTGAGATGCTCACAGAGGTTCTGCCAGAACCTTCTTTCAACGGCGCCAATGGCCAGATACCTCTTATCCGACGTCTCGTAGGTATTGTAACAGGCATAGCGGTGCGACAGCATGGTCTCGGACCGCTCAAACTTCCTCCCCGCAAGCTGACTGAAAAGAACCGGCAGGGTCATGAAACCGAGCAGACCATCGGTCATCGAGATATCAATATACTGGCCCTGGCCGCTCTTCTCCCTGGCAAAGAGAGCCATGAGAATGCCGATAACGCCGTTCATCGCGCCAGCGATATCAGCGATCTGCACCCCGGGAATGGCCGGGGGATTGCCCTTTTCGCCAATCAGATCAAGGACACCGGCGGTGCTCAGATAGTTCACATCATGACCGGCCCTGGCCCGCAGCGGGCCGCTCTGGCCGTATCCGGTTATCGCACAGTAGATGATCCCCGGATTGTGTTTTTTCACACTCTTATAATCGACGCCGAGCCGGTCAACCACGTCGGGGCGAAAGCCCTCCAGGATGACGTCCGCATCGTGTGCCAGTTTGAAAAAGATCTCCCGGCCCTCTGCTGTCTTCAAATTCAGCGAGATATGCCGTTTATTTCTGTACAGATCCTTGAAATACATGCCATCGGCCATGAATCTCCGGTCTTCAACCGCGATAACCTCGGCACCATGATCGGCAAGGATCATGGAACAATAAGGCCCCGGCAACAATCGTGACAGGTCCAGAATCTTCACCCCCGCTAAAGCCCCGATATTCGTCATCCCTTTCCCCTTCCATTTATATGTTTGCACAATATCGAAGACCAACACGTCACGGCCTATCCTCTCACCAGCAACTAGAAACTCATCCGCTCGCAAAATCAAAGGGGATTTTCAATCCGGTTCAAAGCATTCCCTGCAGTATAACGCCTGAGGGTATTGGAAAGAAAAGATTATTCACTCGCTTGAAAAACATTCCCAGATATTTGACAATTCCTCCGCGTTCCGTATAACATCAAAATGAAGGCATGAAAATATCGATAAAATTGATCCATCACCTCCGGAGTTGCCACGTGCGAATGACAATTGGTAAAAAACTGATATTCAGCTTCCTTGGCCTGGCCTTGCTCGTCCTCTTATCCGGACTCGTCGGCGTATTCGTCCTCAACAAATCCTCTCGATCGGCCGACACGGTGGGCAAGGAAAAGGCCCCCGTCCAGTATGCCGTAATGAACGCCGCCCTCTCTCTCGAAAAGGTTCAGAGTCTGGTGGCCCAATATGCCAATGCCCATTCCGGTCTCCCTGAGCTGAAACTCCGGCTGACAGGCCATCTCGATGAACTTGACATGTGGCTTGCCACACTGCAGTTTGGCACGGATTCACAAGAGTTTGCAGGCGGTCCATTCGCTGCCGCCTTCACGAAACAATATCCCGGTATCATCATTCGTCAAGGCTCGGAAAACATCCGCAGCGTATTGGCAGGCGTCCTGCAATACAGTGCAGCTTTTCGCAACCATGTCCTCGAACTTGTCAAGGAACATGACCGCTTTGTGCAATACGATGTTGTCTTGGATGGCAAGACCCACACCCTGCCTGAATTCCTGAACATGGCACAGATCCACCATCTCGAATGGGTCAAGCAACTCAAGGATGCCGTCAATATTGAGACGACTTTTAACCAAACGACTGACCTGCAAAAGGATTTATTGGGTAAGTGGCTCTCCTCCTACTCTGTCGACAATCCAAAATTTATGGATCTTGTCGACAAGATGCGCAAACAGCAGACAAACCTTTTTGCAATGGCGACCTCGATCAACTCCGAGGAAAAATTTGCCGACAAGCTTCGCCTTCTCAACAAGGGAATCGGGGTCATTTCAAAGATCGAAAAATATTTCACAGGGATGCAGAAATTGACCACTGTGACCTATCAGAAATTGGAATCGACCAAGTCTGAGAAATTCAAGGTCATGACGCAGTCCGCAGAACAGATCAACACCGAACTGGCCAACCTCACCAAAGGTGCCGGCCAGGAAATGCAGGAGGCCCTGTCAGCTTCTGATGCCGTCAAGACACGCGGCACCGCTTTTCTCGTGTTTTTGACCATCGCCGCAGTCGCCATAGCCGTTGTCATGGGCTCGTTGATCAGCCGTTACCTCGCCAGAAGGATTCACGATCTGGCCGACTCCACCAGAAAAATCGCCCAGGGTAATCTGCAGAAGACACTTTCGGTCACCTCCGGCGACGAACTCGGGGACCTAGCCGGCGACACCAATACCATGATCGGGAACCTCAGAAAGATGATCGGTCAGATCCTCAAGTTTTCAGGAAATCTCACCCAATCCTCCGCATCTCTGGCGGAGATTTCCGACACCCTTGATGAAGAGGCCAAGAACCTCAACGCGAAATCGAATGAAGCAGCCGATGCAACAGGTGTCATGTCCGCATCGATGCTTGATATGTCGACCATTGCCAATGAATCGATGGAAAGAGTGCACAACGTCGCCCAGGCCACCGAAGAAATGACAGCAACCATCAGCGAAATCGCCGAGAAAACGGAAATGGCCCGCTCTGTGACTGCCAAGGCGGTTGTTACTGTTGAGCAGACAACTCTCAAGATGGCTGAACTCTCGGAAGCGGCAAGGGAGATCAGCAAGGTGGCCGAAGTGATTGACAACATTGCCGACCAGACCAATCTGCTCTCGCTCAACGCCACAATCGAAGCGGCACGGGCCGGTGATGCCGGCAAGGGATTCGCAGTTGTTGCCAACGAGGTTAAGGAACTGGCGAAACAAACCAATATGGCGACCGGTGATATCCGGCAGAAAATCGAGGCCATCCAGCATTCAAGTGAGATGACCATTGCTGAAATCCATGAAATATCAGGAATAATTAACGATATCAACTCGATTGTCGTGGTTATCGCCGGAGCGGTCGAAGAGCAGGCGGTGACCACCCGCCAGATCACGGAAGACATCAGTTCCGTCTCCGGGGCTATAGACGATATGACAAAGACGGTTGACTCTGCGGCCGAAACAGCGGATACCGTCTCCCACGACATCGAAACAGTCAACAAGACCAGTGGAAATGTCCGCAAAGGCAGTTTGCATATCAAAGGAAAAGCAGGAGAATTGGATCAACTGGCCAAAGAACTTCAGACTCTCGTTGCAAAATTTGACCTCTAAGAATCTTACGTCCAAAGCGGAGTGACCCTTTTTTGTATTTCGACACACCCGCAGTCACCCAGGTAGTTTCACTTAACAGGGAGGATACCCATGAAAACACGTACTGTCACATTCATCATCGCGACCTTTTTCCTTTTTGCCCTGGCACCTCTTGTTCAGAGCGAGGCCCTGACACCTCAGCTCTGCAAGGAAAAGGCCCAGGCTGCAGCAACTCTGCTGAAAGCGGAAGGAGACGGGGCAATTGCAAAAATCAAGGATGAGAAGGGCCCTTTCAGGTTCGCCGATGGTGCCGGATATGTATGGATACACAACCTTGACGGCATCATGGTCATGCATCCGATCAAACCGGCGATGGACGGTACGGGACTTTTAGATACCCGTGATGTCAACGGTATCTACTTATTCGTCGCGATGAATGAACTGGTTGAAGCCAAAGGTGAAGGATGGGTCCCGTACGCCTGGCCGAAACCGGGGGTAAAAGAGAGTTCTCCCAAGGTTTCCTATGTTGTTCTAGTGAAAAATGGCGATAAAAACTACGTGGCCGGCGCCGGTATGTACGACGTCACGGCGGATGACATTAAAAAAGCGTTTCCCAAAGACGCTCTCTATGTAGAGGAATAGCGTTTGCATCTCTCCCGCTCCGGCCGGTGTATTTTTTCATGCTGCCAAGATACCGGCCGGAGCCAATTCCTCAGTCTCCCTGGGCATCTCAAACGAGCGTTCTTCCGTGGTCTCAGCGCTCTCTGCATCACACAGGGGAAATAGAGGCAGGAACTTGATTGCCCGCCCCCTCCTCACTCTCCAGCCGGATAGCCCCACTACAGACCCTGACAATACCCTGCACCACCGCCAGGCCGAGTCCCGTGCCTTCGCCTTTTTCCTTGGTCGTAGAATAGGGGCCGAAGGTCCTGGCCACCACCTCCTGGGACATCCCCCGATCCGTATCGGAGATGGAGAGTTTCAGACAATCCTGCACCGTCACCTCGTACAGAGGTAAAATGCTCATCATCCTTTTTCACCCGGGAGAACTCAACACCAAGGACACCTACCAGCCCTTGCGTGGCATGGGGTCGCATTGGTGCAGAGAGTCATGAGGACCTGATGAACCCTGCCGGGACCAAGCTTGATGAGATCGAGCCCGCTGGGAATCTTTCTCTGTACCGTTATGGCAGTGGGAATGGTAGCCAGCAGCAGTTTCAGGGCCTCCTTGAGGATAGGACTTATTCCATTTCCGGCATCCGCAGATCGACCAGGACGAGATCAACCTTCTCCCGATTATAGAGTGCAAGGCCTGTCCGCCCGTTATCCGTTTCCAGCACTCGGTAATCATAGTCCTCGAGATAGGCATGGCCACTCCTGCGGAGGATCGATTCGTCATCAATGGTCAGGATAACGGGCTGTTCAGTTCGCGCCTTAGCCATTCACCGTTTGCAGCATAACTCCCATGCAGAAAAGCACCAATCCCTCTCCCCTCTTTCTTGCGAATCCTTCGGGACAATTGTCCCAGAGTAGTTGCAGAAAACATATGCCTCTCGTTTTTTCCCCACATCCAGTATATATTCCCGATATTGAAGATGTGAATTCTCCTGCATGAATCATGCAAGGTCCATTGATTACAGATCATTGTCATCGCCAGATTGCCAGTGACGAGCATTCCCCAAGGCGCCCCACCCCAGACAGATGCTGATTATCCACCCACCACTCGCCAAATCATGCGAGCCTCCGGCGGCCCTTGCCCACCTTGCTGCGGCACTACGGGCCAACAGGCTGTCCTGCCGGGTCTGCGATATGAATATCGAAAGCCTGTTCGCTCTGCTCAGGGCCGGCACGACAGCGGACGACACCTGGAGCCGTCGGGCCGGCCGGAACATCCAGAACAACCTTTTACTCATACGGGCCCGGGAACTCTACAGCAACAGATCACGCTACCAGCGGGCGGTACAGGATATCAACCGGGTGCTGGCCGTTGCAGGGAAACAGCATGGCATCGCTCTTTCCCTGAGCAATTATCAGGATAATGCCCTCTCGCCGATGCAAAGCGGCGATCTTCTCAAGGCTGCTGAACAGTACGCCGCAAATATCTACTTCCCCTATTTTTCCGGGAGACTGACGGAACTGCTGACTGAGGAGACTTCTTCCTGCATCGGTCTTTCCCTCAATTATCTCAGCCAGGCCAACTGCACCTTCGCCATTATCGGTTTTCTCAAGAAATACTGGCCGGAGATCCCCATCGTTGTAGGCGGCGGGTTGATCACCACCTGGATGTGCGGTCCCTCCTGGCACAATCCCTTTGCCGGTCTCATCGATCTGCTTGTCGCAGGACCGGGCGAGGGGCCACTGCTGACCTTTCTCGGTGTGGAGAACCCGGTTGCTAAACCGGTCCCCGATTATCAAGATCTCAAGGTCCTGCCCTACCTCGCCCCGGGTTTCATCCTGCCCTATGCCGCCTCGTCGGGGTGCTACTGGAAAAAATGCGCCTTCTGCCCCGAGACGAGCGAAGAAAATCCCTACCACCCCCTCAGCCCGCCACAGGTCACAAGGGAACTCGACCAATTGACCGCCGCTACCGAGCCAAGGCTCCTGCATTTTCTCGACAATGCAGTCAGCCCGGCGGTTATGCAGGAACTGATCCGCCAGTCGCCGGGTCCGGACTGGTACGGGTTTGCCCGAGTCAGCCGGCACCTCACCGATCCTGATTTCTGCAGGGCCTTGCGCCAGTCGGGCTGTGTCATGCTCAAACTCGGGATCGAATCAGGTTCACAGAAGGTCCTGGAGAATATGCACAAGGGCATCGATATCCGGCAGGTATCAGATGCCCTGAGGGTCTTGCATGGGGCAGGAATCGCCACCTACGTCTATCTCCTCTTCGGTACCCCTTCAGAGTCTCTTGCAGAGGCGCGAGAGACTCTTGAATTCGTCAGGAAGCACCATCGGGAGATAACCTTTGTCAATCTGGCGATCTTTAATCTACCGGTCGGCAGCATAGAGGCCGGGGGACTTGAGATAACCGGCCGGCATCAGGGCGATCTCTCACTTTATCACGATTTCCGCCATCCGCGGGGCTGGAATCGCCGGGAGATCCGCCACTTTCTGGCCGCTGAATTCAAACGCCAACCAGCGGTCCTGCCGATTCTCCAGCGGGATCCGCCGTTTTTCACCTCAAATCACGCGGCCTTTTTTACTTGAGCTTCTTATACTGAGGGTGGTTATTTGATCTTAACCAGCTCGACGGCGAAGATCAGATCCTTGCCGGCCAGTGGTGGATTTGCATCAAGTATGATGTGACTGTCGGTGATCTCGGTAACCACCACCCGGATCAGCTCGCCGTTGGCACCCCCCATCTCAAGACGCGCACCCAGTTCGGGATCGAGCCCCGGCGGGACCTGATCGAGAGGGGCGGTGATGACCATCTCCTCGTTCCGCTCGCCATAGGCCTTATCGGCAGGAATATGGACAACCTTCGACTGGCCCACAGTCATACCGATCATCGCCTCGTCAAAGCCCGCAATGACCTGACCGCTGCCGACCGCAAACTCAAGAGGATCACGCCCCTCAGAGGTATCAAAGACCGTCCCGTCACTGAGCTTGCCTGTATAGTGAACCAGTACCGTATCACCTTTTTTCACTTCTGTTGTCATATCCGCTCCTTTGGCCCATTGGGCTTTTTCTCTTCAATAAAATGGCTCGTGCCTTTTTCCGATCACGACAAGAACGCGAAGGCCAGCCGTAGCTACAAAAAACTCTACAGCGCGCCCGGTAACGTTATTGCTTAATTCTGAACTGGCATAAAAAGACGCAAATAGGCTGCCACTATAGCATAGCAGAGAGATGAAAGATACACTTGTGGGCGATTTTCGGTTCTTTCCGAGATACATTCTCAAAGACGCCCGCCCGCCCGTACGCTCCAGGGCCGGTTTTATCCTGCAGGGTGTAATGCAGAATTCTGAAAGAGCCGTTTGGTGCTGATTCTGATCAAGTTGGCCGAACCCGGCCGCCCGGTAGCGAAAGAAAGACGCCAAGATCAAGCGTGGAAGGAGTATATCTCTACAAAAAAAGCTGAGCTGAACCCAGGCAACGTGGCCAATCCGTGGACTGAAAACCGGGAGCGGAGAGAGCATCAGAGAAAAAACATTTTCCCTGCCGCCCCTGAAATCTGCTATAAAAAAAGGCGGCTCCCGCCCGTTATGCGGCATCCTCCCCCATTTTTGCTCAACCCGGTCAATAGCTGCTGTTTTTTAACTACACCTTGAAGGTTGAGACAAGTTTATTGAAGTCGTCTGAGAGGCCCTTGAGTCGTACGGCGTTGCCACTCACCGATTTCGCATTGTTGCTCATCTCGGCGCTTGCCTGATTGACCTCGGCTATTTCCCTGGCAATACCGCCCGACACCTCAGAGCTCTGGGAGATGTTGGCGTTGATCTCCTGGATACCCTGCAGGATCTGGCTGACACTCTTGGCGATCCCATTGGCCGTTACCGACTGCTCCTCCTGGGTGACAAACCCGAAAATGAGGAGGAACGGCAGGGTAAAAAGGAGAACCTTGGTTTTGAACGACATGGCTTCCTCCATCTTTGAAGTACACCTTTTCGATACTCGCTCAGAGACCTATGAGCCTTTCACAAAGGCGATGTCATCCTCTCCCTGCTTCAGGTATATACGAAATAGCCGAAGAACGGCAAGGTAAGGCCAAATTACTCATGGAGGGGCGCCCCGTCGTTTTTCCCAGCCCAGAAGATGACGATTATTCAATCTCCGACAGGGCAATCCGGCAAACTCCTGCCCGTCACCTGCGAGCCCTGCCGATTTTCTCCTTTTTCTTTTAGGTCCGTTGTAGTAATTTTCATCCTTAACAGTCCTTTCTGCGGTTGGCGGTCTGCTCAGCAGGCTGCAGTGTCAATCGCCGTCCCGAATTCTCTCTTGCAGTCGAGATCGGATACCTCATGAACAAGACAAAGATAGTTGCCACCTTAGGCCCGCGCAGCCAGACCGAAGAAGAGATTTTTGCCTTTATCCAGGCCGGGATGAACGTCGCCCGGATCAATCTCTCGCACGGCGATAGGCAGACCCACGAACGGCTCATCGATCTGGTGAAGAAGGCCAGGCGCCGGGCGGATACCGATACCGCCATCCTCCTTGACACCCGCGGCCCGGAGATCCGGGTTCTTGACCTGCCGGCGCCTCTTGAGCTCGTGGAAGGCCAGCATCTGGTCATCACCTCTGATCATGCCTCCTGCAACAGCGAGCGCATCGGCGTAAACTATGCCGGTTTTGTTGTCGATGTGCACAAAGGCCACCGAATCCTGCTCGACGACGGCAAATTGGCCTTGCAGGTCATCGGCGTGACGGCTGGAGACGTCCTCACCACCGTCGTCACCGGGGGACGACTGACCAGCCGCAAACGGGTCAGTCTCCCTGATTCTGCCGTCAATCTGCCGTCGCTTTCTGAAGAGGATAAGGCAGATATCGCCTTCGGGGTGAGCAAGAATGTCGACTTTATCGCCGCCTCCTTTGTCCGCCAGGCCGATGATGTCTGGGCGGTCCGCAGGATTATCGAAGAAAACGGCGGCAGACAGGCGATCATCGCCAAGATCGAAAACCGTCAGGGCGTTGAAAATCTGGGGGAGATCCTCCAGGCCGCCGAGGGTTTGATGGTCGCACGAGGTGATCTCGGGGTCGAGATGCCGGCGGAGGAGGTGCCGATTATCCAGAAACGACTCATCCACGCCGCCAACCTCGCCGGCAAACCGGTTATCACCGCCACCCAAATGCTCGAATCGATGATCACCAGTCCCACCCCGACCAGGGCCGAGGCCAGTGATGTCACCAACGCCATCTTCGACGGCACCGATGCCGTCATGCTTTCGGCGGAAACCGCCACCGGCAAATATCCCCTTGAGGCCATTCGCTTCCTGGTCCGCTGCGCTGAAATATCAGAAAATTCGCTTGATTACGAAAATATCCTGGCCGCCGGACTGCGCCACCGCCGACCGGTGGTCACCGATGCCATCTCCTATGCCTGCTGTGCCACGGCGGCGGACCTCGAGGCCACGGCGATCATCACCGCCACCACCTCGGGCTCCACGGCCAGGATGGTGGCCCGCTACCGGCCCAAAGCCCCGATCATCGCCGTCAGCCCGGTATTGGAGACTATCCGCCAGCTCCAGCTCATCAGAGGGGTCGTACCGCTGTACTGCGCCTCGGCCTCAACGATGGACGAGCAACTCGACCGGGCCATCCATATCGCCACCCAGGCCCAGCTCATCACCAACGGCGACCTGGTGGTCATCACCGCTGGGATGCCCCTGCAGACCCCGGGCACCACTAATATGCTCAAGGTCCATACGGTGGCCGATATCTGTTTCGCCGGCCAGGGCATCGGCTCGTCCACCGCCCACGGATTGGTCAGAATCATCGATACGGAGACCGACTGGGACAATCTGCCGGAAGAGGTCATTGTCGTCGTCTCCTCCACCAATCCGGGGATGCTGAAGTACCTCGGCCGGGTCAAAGGCATTATCGCCGAGCAGCCCGGCCTGACCTCGCATGCCGCCATCGTCGGGCGGGAACTCGGTATTCCGGTGATCTGTAATGTCCCCGAGGCCACCTCGCTCTTTGAGAACGGGCAGTTGATCACCATCAACGGAACCACCGGCCATATCTGTTACGGCTCTTCCTGTTCATGAGCCGGGCTCGGGTTATTGTCATCGGCGGCGGGGCGGCCGGTCTCATGGCCGCCGGCCAGGCCGCCGAGGCCGCCAGATCTGTCCTGCTCCTTGAAAAGATGGCCCAGCCGGGCCGCAAGATCTGCATCACCGGCAAAGGCCGCTGCAACCTCACCAATATCGCCGATCTGCCGGACTTTATAGACCATTTTGGCAGCAATGGCCGGTTTCTCCACCAGGCCTTCGCCCGTTTTTTCAGCTCTGAGCTTATGGCCTTTTTCGAGGGAATCGGCCTGCCTCTAACCATCGAACGAGGCGGAAGGGTCTTCCCCACCTGCGGCAAGGCCCCGGAAGTCCTGAAGGTCATGCTGAAGTGGCTGACGCAGCTGGGCGTTGAGATCCGGCGCTCGACACCGGTCGGGTCACTAATATTCGAGGAGGGACATATCAAAGGAGTGGTCTGCGGCGGAGAAGACATCGAAGGGGACAAGGTCGTCCTGGCGACTGGCGGCGCGTCCTATCCCCGAACCGGTTCGACCGGCGATGGCTACAGGCTTGCGAGGCAGGTTGGGCACAGTATCGTCTCCATCCGACCATCCCTGGTCCCTTTGGAGACCGGCGGAAATCTGGCGGCCAGGATGGCCGGACTCAGCCTGAAGAACGTCGGGGTCAAGTTGCTCATTAATGGCAAGAGCCGGTTCCAGGGCTTTGGCGAGATGACCTTTACCGACTTCGGCCTGAGCGGCCCCCTCGTCCTGACCGTCAGCAACCTGGCGGTCGACAGCCTGCGGGCCGGTAAAAAGCTGAGCCTCGCTATCGATCTCAAACCGGCGCTCGATGAGGCCCAGCTCGATGCTCGCCTGGAGAGGGACTGCCAGGACCGGGCCAAAGAGCAGATCACCAGTGTTCTCCGGGGCCTGCTGCCCAAGGAAATGGTGCCGGTATGTCTGGACGCGACCGGCACAGGCCCGAAAAAAGCGGCCGGGCTCCTGTCAGGCAGCGAACGTCGGCTGCTGCGTACCTGGCTCAAGGATTTTCGCCTGGAGATTACCGGCTATCGCTCCTTTGACGAAGCCCTCATTACCGCCGGCGGAATAGATCTGCGGGAGATCGATCCACGGACCATGGAATCCCGCTTGATCAAGGGACTTTTCCTCGCCGGCGAACTCCTCGATCTCCATGCCGACACCGGCGGCTATAACCTGCAGGCGGCCTTCTCCACGGGCTGGCTGGCCGGCCGGGATATGCCGGAGTCAACCCGCTAGAGCAGGTCGATCTATTGTCTCACACTTCCCTTCTCTTCACTACGGCAGCGACGAACCAAAATCCTCGAAAATCGTCTCGATGGGGATGGCAAAGCCGATTCCCTCCGTATCCCTAAAAATCAGGGTGTTGACGCCAAAGACATAGCCCTTCTCGTCGATCAAGGGTCCGCCACTGTTGCCGGGATTGATCGCGGCATCGGTCTGCAGGAGCACGCTGCCGTCGGTCTCCACTTTCCGATAACCGGAAAAAACTCCCGAGGTCACCGTATGACGCAGACCGATTGGGCTGCCGATGGTGTAGACCTTGTCACCCTGCTGTAGGGGATGCTTGTCCGGAGGCCTGCTCAAATAGTTTGAATCAATGGCATGGAGGGCCATAAGGGCCAGATCGTGTTTGCTGCTGACCTGGAGATACTCGGCGCGAAACTCACGGCCATCGGCCAGAAAGATTTTAATATCCGAAGGCTGCAGCCCTTTTCCCTTGGCGGCGACCCTCGCCTCCTCCTCCTCAAGTTGGGGGATGACCTTATTGAGTTCCGCCTCTCGGGACTCAATAAACATGACCCATTGTTGTCTGTTGGGTCCATCCGGCATCTCCTCAAGCTGTTTTCTCCGGTCCTGCTGGTTCTGTTTTTCCAGCTCAATGAATTTCCTTTTGTTCTCGACCTTCTCCTTGTCCTCGGCCAATTCTTTCTGATCCGCCTCGACCACGTGGCGATTGGTGGCAATATAGTTCTTATTGACGAAAAAACCGGAGCCCGTACCCCAAGGGGTCTCGATGGAGACTGTGGCATTGCGGGCCTCTTCGATGGAACTGCCACCCTCCCGCTTCGCCGATCTTTCAGGGATCCTGCCGGCAACAGGTTTCTTTTCGGCAGCCAGAGCCTGAGCCGGGGCCGATTGCGGTACAGCGGTCACCGTTGGCTGGGCCGCCTTTTCCTGTCCTGCAGGCCGAACCAGATAATAGATCAGGCCGGCCGTGAGCAGCATCAACGCAACGGCACCGAGTATTTTCGTGCCGCGCCCGGTCGATTTCCTGCCCGCACCGACCTCCACCTCTTTTTCCTTCTGACGCTCCCGGTGGCGTATATAACGGGCAAAGATCAGGCCACAGGCCCCGCATTCCACCCTGTTCTTCTGTTCATGGGCACACTTGGGACAGCGAATCATCTTTGTTTCCATCGTCTCCTCTTTCATACACACATCATTTGAGGCCGGTCCTCCAGCGCGACTGTTGTTCCTCATTTACCCTGCTGCCGCTCTTCTCCTGTTTGTGCCAGATCAAGCCATTTGCCGTCGGTGAGCAGTTGCAGATCGTCGGTTTTCAAGGCAAAAACAGCGAAAGGCGTCCGGCCGCCAGCCCAGACTATCTCATACTGCCGCACGTCCTGATCCAGGATGGTTGTCAAATCCCTTTGCTGCAAGGAATTGCTGCACCCGTTGTGCACTGTCATAATTCGTTCCTGGTAAAGTTTGGCGTATTCCCTGCCCGAGGACCTGCGAAAACACCTTGCGGTTTCCACGCAGGATACCATCCGGGGTGTACATATCGTAGTGCATAGTATAATATACCGGTGTGAGAGTCATCAGCCAAATCAGTCATAGAGACAGATTTCTCTCAAGAATACCAAGAGGAAAACACACCATGCACGAGATCCAGATTACCAAAACCCTCACCATTTCCGCATCCGAGATCGAGATAAATCCCATCCGCGCCCAGGGGGCGGGGGGGCAGAATGTCAACAAGGTCTCCAATGCCGTCCATCTGCGCTTTGATATACAAAAATCATCATTGCCTGACAACTACAAGATCAGACTCCTGGCCCTGCGCGATCAGCGTCTGACAGGCGACGGCATGATTGTTATCAAGGCCCAGGAGTTCCGCAGCCTGGAAAAGAACCGGGAAGTGGCCTGTGCACGACTGGCCGAGATTATCCGGGAAGCCGGCATCATCAGAAAAAAACGAAGGCCCACTCAACCGACCCAGGCCGCCCGAAAACGGCGGACAGACTCCAAGATCAAGCATGGACAGACCAAGTCTCTGCGGAAAAAGCTGAGCTGAAAGTAAACGGCGCGGCCAATCGGCGGACCTAAAAACCGCAAGAGAAGACAATACGGGAGAAAAAACAGCAGACGCCACAACGGTAATAAACCCCACCCCACCCCTGTGAAGACTGCCTGTTCCGGCAGACCCTACCCGCCTCGATCAGCGAAAGGCGGTGGCAACCTCATGTATCACCGATTCCATCTTGATCTTGGCCATCGCCGGGTTGCCATCCTTGCTCAGAATCAGGACCATATGCAGATGTGCCTTGCCTGCCGCCGAAGCCGCATACCCCTCTGACTCGTTGAGACATCTGGCAATAATATGGGCCTGCGGGGCATCAATTCCAGACATGATAAGGCAATATATCAGCCACATTACGCGCCAAGGATTTTACCGAACGGCTGAGAGAGATACAGCAAGGCCCGGGAATTGGCAGACACGACACGTCGGCCATATATCTCGACAAGACCCTGCTCCATGCCAAGGGGACATCACTGTTGCCGGTGTACTGATCTGCCCCGGTTGACAATTGCAGTGATGAGGTTTTTTCTTCATGCCGGAAAACAGATGCAACAGCCTTTGCCCCACCCACGCGAAAAGTTGACCAATAAAAAAACGATTGCCCTCTATGAAAAAACAGGGTATATAGCGCAGTTCAACTCATGAGTGTCAGACCAGAACATAGATTTTTCGGGTACATTATGGAGAACTGGAGAGACACGCACAGGATCAGCGGTAGAGAGACCAGATAGAGTCGGGGGATTTCAGCATAGATCGCTGAAAATCTCTTTCTTTCAGTCCCTCGCTATCCCGCTCATCACGTCCTCCCGCAGGATATGCCGGTCATGTCTTGTCTGGGAATCCCGTTCACATTTTACAGGAAAAACTATGTCTTCAGAAAACCACGCCATACCTTCGTTCTCCGATCTCGGCCTCAGTCAACCTTTGCTCAGGTCTCTCGAGGAGGCGGGCTATGAAAGCCCCACCCCCATCCAGGTCCGCATGATTCCCCATATGCTCGAAGGCCGCGACGTCGTCGGCCAAGCCCAGACCGGCACCGGCAAGACGGCAGCCTTCGCCCTGCCGCTGCTCATGCATCTGCGACCGGGAAAGGTCATAACCCCGCAGATTTTGGTCCTCGCCCCGACCCGCGAACTGGCTATCCAGGTGGCGGAATCCTTTCAGCAGTACGGCAAGCATCTGCCCAACTTCCGGGCCATGCCGATCTTCGGCGGCCAGGACTATACTATACAACTCAATGGCCTCAAGCGCGGGGCCCAAGTAATCGTCGGCACTCCCGGCCGAGTCATGGACCATATCCGCCGGGGCAGCCTCAACCTGGCGACCATCCACAGTCTGGTGCTCGATGAGGCCGATGAAATGCTGAAGATGGGCTTTCTCGACGATGTCGAATGGATCCTCGAGCAGATCCCGCCCGAGCGGCAGATCGCCTTATTTTCCGCCACCATGCCCCAGAGCATCCGACGGATCGCCCAGAAACACCTCTCGTCTCCGGTCGAGATCACTATTGAAAACCGCACGGCAACGGCTCCGACCATCAACCAGCGCTATCTCCTGGTCAATGGTTTCAGCAAAAAGCTGGAGGCTCTCAGCCGTCTATTGGAAAGCGAAACATTTAACGGCATACTGGTCTTCGTCAGGACCAAACTGCAGACCGTGGAACTCGCCGAGGGCTTGGCCGAACTGGGCTATGCCTGTGCCCCGTTGAGCGGAGATATCCAGCAGAGCAACCGTCTGCGGACGATCGAACAACTCAAGAACGGCAGGATCGATATCCTGGTGGCCACCGATGTGGCCGCCCGCGGGCTCGATGTCGAGCGGATCAGTCATGTCATCAATTTTGATATCCCTTTCGACACTGAATCCTACATCCATCGGATTGGCCGCACCGGTCGGGCCGGCAGAAGCGGCGAGGCCATCCTCTTCGTCCATCCCCGTGAGCAGCGAATGCTCGGGGCCATTGAAAAGCTCACCCGCCAGAAAATCACCCCCATGGCCCTGCCCTCGACCAAAGAGGTCAATGCCAAACGGATCGAGCGATTCAAAGAAAAGATCACCTCCGCCCTCAATGCAGCCCCCGACATCTTTCAGAAACTGGTCAGCGACTATCAACAGGAGCACGAGGTTGATGCCCTCAGCATGGCGGCCGCCCTCGCCCGTCTCGTTCAGGGCAGCGCCCCGCTTCTGCTTCCTGAAACAGTAGAAAAAATGGCCAGGTTCGAAAAGACAGACACCCGCCGCACGGACAGAAAAACCGGTTACGAGAAAGAGGTGAAAAGAAGACCTGCCAGAATGGCCGTCACCCTGCCGACCGATGAGGCGATGGACCGGTACCGTATCGAGATAGGACTCAACCACGGGGTCAAGCCCGGCAACATTGTCGGTGCCATCGCCAATGAGGCCGACATCAGCAGCGCAAACATCGGTCGCATCTCGATTTTTGACGACTACAGCACCGTCGATCTGCCCAATGGCATGCCAAGCGACATCTTCAGAATCCTGCAGAAGGTCAGGATCAATGATCGCACCATGCGGATCAGCCGCCTGGAGGAATCCGGACGGACAGCCGCAGGCAGGGACGACCGACAGGCCCCGAAATCAACCAGAACAACCGTGGAAAGAACAGGTGTCAGACGTAAAGTCCAGCCCGGCAAACTGGCCTCAACCAGGATCCAGGGATAGGTCCCCGGCAGAAACACTCACCGTGGCCGGGAATCCCCGGCCACGAACCCACATGTCCTGTTTCCATGCTTGAACACACCTTTTGCCATATCCCGGGGTTGGGCGTGAAGACGGAACGGGCGCTGTGGCGGGCCGGAGTCCAGACCTGGGCGGACTGGCAGCAGCCTCCGCCCGTCCGTCTGAGGACCGGCTGTTCAGCCGAGATACCGGGTATTCTTCAGGCCTCCCGCAAAGCCCTCGCTGATGATCCGGCATTTTTTGCCAGCCGACTGGCCGCCTCCGAGCAATGGCGCATCTTCCCCCATTTTCGCCAGAAAACGGCTTATATCGATATCGAGACCACCGGCCTGGCAATCGGCTCCGAGATCACCACCATAGCCGTCTACGACGGCAGCGATATCTCTCATTTTATCAACGGCAGGAATCTCGCAGATTTTCCGGATTTTATTCAGCAATTCCAGGTGCTGGTGAGCTATAACGGCAAGACCTTTGATGTGCCCTTTCTCGAACGGTTCTTCAGGATCAGGCTCAGACAGGCCCATATTGACCTGCGCTATATCCTCGGCAGTCTCGGCTTCAGGGGCGGTCTCAAGGGCTGTGAGAAACAGCTGGGGCTTGACAGGGGATATCTGGAGGGTGTGGATGGTTTTTTTGCCGTTCTTCTGTGGCGTGAGTACGAACTCTGCCATGATGAACAGGCCCTCGAAACCCTTCTGGCCTACAACATTGCCGACACGGTCAATCTCGAGCGCCTGGCGGTCGAGGCCTATAACCGCAATATAGCCACCCTGCCGTTCACAGCAGAACTGGCCCTCGATTGGCCCACGCCACCCCCTCTCCCGTTTCAAGCCCATCCCGACTGCATCGAGAGAATCAGGCGGAAGTATAGTCAGCACCGCCACTTTTCATAAAAACGGCGGACTCAGAGCAGGATTTCCATACCCTCCCGGGCAAAAAATACCTCGGTATCACCATAGCGGCCCGGCTCACAGTAGACCCTGGCCATCTCATCAATCTGGCTATCCGTCCGGTCGGGATCGTGGTGAAAGAGGGCCAGTTTTTTCACCCCTGCCCGGTTGGCGGCGGCAATGGCGTACTCATAGGGGGAATGGCCCCAGTTTTTCCGGCCCGCCGCATATTCCTGTTCGGTATACTGGGTGTCATGGATAAGGAGATCGGCACCGGCAAAAAACTGTTCAACCGCCAGATTCTGCTCCTGCGCCACCGCCTCGCCCTCGACAGCCATCAGCTCATCATAGTCGGGATGGGCAGGATCGGTGATAAACAGATTTCTGAAGGGTTCCGTGTCATAACAGGTACAGACCGACTTGCCGGCATACTGGAAGCGATAGCCCAAAGCGGTGATGGGATGATTCAGCAGCTTGGTCGCGAGGAGCAGGCCGCCGCCCAGATCCTTGCAGGGGTCCTCCTTGATCCGCACATATTCGATCTCCGAGACCAGCTCGCCGAGATTGACAGGAAAATAGCGGTATTTCATCTGGCCGCCAACCACCTCATCAAGGGGCTCCTCCTCAAAGGTGACAGGTCCGTAGACCCGCATTTTCGTGCCGGGGACATATATCGGCACAAAAAAAGGAAACCCCATGATATGGTCCCAATGGGTGTGAGTCAGAAAGATATCGGTCCGTATCGGGCCCTTCGGGAGATCATGCTGCATGATATAACTCCCCAGCTGACGGATGCCCGAGCCGGCATCGATTATCACCAGCCGATCTTCTTCCCCTATCCGCAGTTCGATACAGGCGCTGTTCCCGCCGTATTTTTGGGTCAACGGCCCAGGGCAGGGAATGGATCCCCGTACCCCCCAAAATCGCACTTTCATCATCTCCTCCATTGAGGTGCCGTTACGAAACAACCCGTACATTCCCGATCGTTTCGTTATGGCTCCTAAACATTACGGCTCTTCTTGAACGTCTGCTTACATATGCAAGAAAATCTGCGCCTTACGGATTTCCGCTTCAACACTGCCAGCGATGGCCCCGAATTCCTGGAGACTCAGGCCAACAATGCCAAGATTGTTTTCCAACTCAGATTCAAGGGGAAAAGGGTCGCCGGCATAGCCGAAATCAAAGATATTCGAATAAATGTTCCCCAGGGTAACAAGGGCGATCTGCACCCCGGCCACACTGTTATGGTCCGCTCCTCCGTGGTGCTGGCTGATGGTAGCGGAAATCACCTCGTTCAGCCTCCATTTCTCGGCGATCATCAGCCCCACTTCCTGGTGATCAATACCCATCAAGTCCCGCTCAACCTCGATAAGGGGAAGCTGCTCTCTTTTTACCGTATGCAGCACCTCGGTATATTCATCACCAAAGGGCACTTTGCCGAGGTCGTGGAGCAGGCCTGCCAGAAAGAGTTCTTCTCGCTCCATACCGGAAAGTCCTTTGGCCAAGCCCAGCAGTTTGGCGCTCACGCCGGCGCTGATCGAATGGGCCCAGAATTTCGAGGTGGGCAGGGCTTTTGATTTCTTACTGCCGGAGACATGGCGGATAATGGCCGTACTGAGCGCCATGTTCTTGACGGTATTCATGCCGAGCATGGTAATGGCCCGGGTCAGAGAAGTGACCTTGCTGTTCAGTGAATAATAGGCGGAATTGATGAGCTTGAGCACCTGGCCGGTGAGGACGGGGTCGAGGGAAATGACTTTGTTCAGCTCGTTGGGGGAGGTATCCGTTCGGCTGCAGATCTCCATAACCTTGGCGACCGTTGTCGACAGACTTGGCATTTTCTGGATGAACCGTTCAATATCCTTCCTCTGCTTATCCCTGTTCAGTCCCATGAACCCGTACCCCTGTAAAAATCTACTATTTCGATAATATCCACCTAACAATCCCTGCTTTTATAGATTGTATAGGAAGATATCGGTGAGGTCAAGAGGAGTGCTGACAGAGGGGCGCGCAGACGAACATCTGTCAGCCGGAATCTCCCGCACTCACAGTCCCATATATGCCACTGCCTCCCTATAGGTAAAGCGTGTGCCGCCGAAGATATCAAGGGCACTGCCTATCGTGAAATCAAGCCTGCCCCTTCCCCGGTCCCTTAATATTGCCAAATCACCCATATCACGAATCCCGCCGGCATAGGTGGTCGGAATCGGCGACCAGCGTCCCAGCATATCGATGAGATCGACCTCCACCCCTGCGCACTTGCCTTCGACATCGGCGGCATGGATGAGGAACTCATCACAGGAGTGCGAGAGGTCGTTGAGCACCTCTTCGCTGATCTCAACCTCGGTGAATTTCTGCCAGCGATCAGTCACTATCCAGTAGGAATCCCCCTTCCTCCGGCAGCTCAGGTCGAGGACAAGCCGTTCTTTGCCGATCTTCGTCACCAGTCGGGCAAGTCGGTCCCTGTTGACCGCCCCGTTCTCAAAGACGTAGGAGGTGACGATGACATGGGAGGCCCCTTTATCGAGCCAAGAATCGGCATTTTCGGCCGTGATCCCGCCGCCGATCTGCAGACCACCAGGCCAGGCTGCAAGCGCTGCCTGAGCCGCCTCCTCGTTTCCCGGACCAAGCTTGATAATATGGCCCCCGGTAAGATGATCGGCACGGTACAACTCGGCAAACCAGGATGCCGGCTTTGCCGCGATAAAATTGGTCTGGAGTAGGTCAGGATTGCCGTCATCGAGTGTTGAACCGACAATCTGTTTGACCTGGCCCTTATGTAAATCAATACATGGTCTGAATTTCATAGATCCGCCCGGATCAAAATAAAAAAGGCGGGATGCCCATTCGGACATCCCGCCTCCTTGCTCTCGTCATTCCGCCTCTTATGCAAGGCAGAACTCCATTTTCCCCGAAATCAGCCCTTCTGGATCAGCATAGTGGCAGGATCAAGGTGCAGGGTAGTCCCCGGATGCACCGCACAGTCATCACACTTGAGGATATCCAGCTTCATCTCTTCACCTTCCGGCTTGATAAACAACACGATATCAAAGAGATCGTCGACTTCATGACAAGGGGCGGGGACGCCGTTGGTGCTGACCCGTTTGTCCTCGCGGTGGCTCACCGCAGAAAACCAGATCATCTTGAGACCATGATCGCCCATGAAATCGCGCAGTTCTTCCATTGAGGTATAATCGTTATTTTCAAAATCATAGCCGTCAATGATCAGGCACTCGGGTTTGTAGATATTCTGTTTGACCAGATCTTCAAGCCGTTCTTCGAGCTTGGCCTTGCTGAATGAACTCTCTTGGAAGGTCATGATCATCCTGTTTTGCATGATTTCCGGGATGGTCTCGATTTTCTCGCCATCCGTCAGCAGAGACAGGATATCATCATACCATTTCCGTGTCTTATCGACACCCTGACCAATAGACACATGCAGGACCTTATTGCCGAGCAGCATGCAATCCAGGGCAAACTGGACCAAAATAGCTGTTTTCCCGAGTCCGGCCCTGGCAATAACCAGGCCCATGCTCCGCAGGCCTTCACCCGCCTTGTTGTCCAAACCAAGCGCCCGTATCGGATTATTGACCACCACCCCATTGTCAGCCATGACACTCACCTTTTTAATATTTTTTGTTTGCCTGCGTATTTCTGCAGCCAACAATCAGGCGCCTCATGGACGCCCAACCGTTTTTTTGTATGTAGAATCTCTTTGAGCGAAGATCAACCGTTCTTCTTCTCTTCCTGGAATTTCTTGACAAGCTCCTCACTGACGCTTTTGGGCACCGGCTTGAAGATTGCGAATTCCATGGTGAATTCGGCCTTTCCCTGAGTCAGGGAACGCAGCGTCGTACTGTAACCGAACATCTCGGAGAGAGGCACTTCGGCCTCGACCACCGTATAATTACCCTCTTCCATAGTACCGATAATCATGCCGCGCCGCTGATTGATACTGCCCATGATCGATCCCTGAAATTCCGAGGGTCCTTCGACCGCGACCTTCATTATCGGTTCCATGATGACCGGTTTGGCCTTGTGATATCCTTCTTTGAAGGCCCCGATGGCCGCCAGCTGGAAGGCAATATCCGAAGAGTCGACGGCATGGAAGGCGCCGTCATTTATGACGCAACGTACGCCGGTGATTTTCGCCCCACAGAGCGAACCTTTTTGCAGGCTCTTATGGAAGCCCTTGTCACAGGAAGGAATGTACTCCCGGGGAATGACACCACCAACAATACTGTCGACAAACTCATATTCGCCTTCCTCAAGAGGTTCCATATAACCGCCAACCCGACCGAACTGACCGGAACCACCGGTCTGTTTCTTATGGGTATAGTTGAAATCGGCCCTGGTGGTGATGGTCTCACGGTAGGCGACCTGCGGTGCACCAACCTCGACCTCGGCATTGTACTCACGCTTCATTCGCTCGATATAGACCTCAAGGTGGAGTTCGCCCATACCCGAGATGATGGTCTCGCCGGTCTCGTGGTCGACAAAGGTCTTGAAGGTCGGATCTTCCTTGGTGAAGCGGTTCAGGGCCTTGGACATATTGATCTGGGCCTTGTTGTCCACCGGGATGACGGCAAGAGAAATAACCGGCTCGGGGATATACATAGAGCTCATGGAACAGGAGATCTGATCGGTTGTGAAGGTATCGCCAGAGGCACAGTCAACGCCGAAGAGGGCGACGATATCACCGGATCCGCACGCATCGATCTCTTCCATTTCATCGGAATGCATCCGAACCAGACGGCCGATCTTGACCTTTTTGCCGGTCCGGCTGTTATAGACGGTATCGCCCTTTTTGAGCTGGCCCTGGTAGGTCCTGACATAGGTCAACTGGCCGTAACGCCCATCTTCGAGCTTGAAGGCGAGCATGATGAGCGGATCAGCAGGATTGTTGGAGACCTGGAATTCGGCCTCGTTGTTTTTCAGATCGAGGGCGAAATTTGCGACATCGGTCGGGCAGGGCAGATAGGCCTCGACAGCATCAAGAAGCAGCTGAATACCTTTGTTTTTGTAGGCCGAACCGACGAAAACCGGAGTGAACTCGAGATTAGTAGTGCCCTTGCGGATGGCCTCATAGATAAGCGCGGTGTCAATCTCGCCACCTTCAAGGACGGCCTCCATCAACACTTCTGAGTACATCGAGACCTCATCGAGCAGGGCCTCGCGTTTCGTCCGGACCTCGTCAAGCATATTGGCGGGAATCTCTTCGATACGTAAGTTCTCACCGCTCTCGCCATCAAAATAGATGGCCTTCATGATGACCAGATCGACCATGCCAACGAGATCGCTCTCCAGGCCGATGGGCAACTGCAGCAAGTGAGCGTTCAAAGCAAGCTTTTCCCGCAATTGCCGGGTAACCCGCTCCGGATTGGCACCGGTTCGATCACATTTGTTGATAAAGGCGATACGGGGGACGTTGTACCTGGTCATCTGCCGGTTGACGGTGATCGACTGGGACTGGACGCCACCAACCGAGCACAGTACCAGGACCGCGCCATCGAGTACACGCAGAGCACGCTCGACCTCGACCGTGAAATCGACGTGGCCGGGGGTGTCGATGATGTTGATATCGACATCCTTCCATGAACAGTGGGTGGCCGCTGACTGGATGGTGATGCCACGTTCTTTTTCGAGTTCCATGGAGTCCATTTTGGCGCCGACCCCGTCTTTACCTCGAACCTCGTGGATGGCATGAATCCTGTTAGTATAATACAGGATACGTTCTGTGAGGGTCGTCTTTCCTGAATCAATATGGGCACTGATACCAATATTCCGTACTTTCGTTAAATCTCTATTCATGGCTGTTGTCCTCTACCAACTCTTTGCAACCGGTTCAAATTCGGCCCCGCTCTGAACAATTCTGGGGATGAAAAATAAAAAAAGAGTTACAGCAATCTGCAACTCCTTATTCAACTGACAAATTATACGCTACCAGACGCAGGAATTGAAACTCTGTCTTCGTCGGCCTCTGTACGCTCCAGAGACCACATTTGCGGGTGATGAGGCCCCGATCAGGCATCCTGCCACGCCTAGCACAGTTCTGTGCTCCAAACGACGATACCCTACATGGCTTTTTCAGGCCTGTACAGGGATTTTTGCAGAAAAGAAAACACTAATAATATCCTATTCAAATTATCATTGCCACAAAAATCAATCCTGTTCTCCATTTTTATCCTGCGCTGCCATGGAATTCGGAGCAACTGAGGATATGCCGACCGTCCGGGCGAGGATCTCCGTATCCAGAGGTTTCTCCAACACCAAGAATTCCCCGCAGAATGCCGTCCTGCTGATGGCTGTCGGCTACTGCCTGGCCCTGACCGGTTCGATTGTCTTCGGGGAGTCGAACATCTTCGCCTCACTGCTGTCGAGGTCCGGCATCTCCGGCGCCCTGTGCTGGGTCAGTCTTGGGGCCTGTCTCTATATTTTCAGGAAAAAACTGGCCGGAAGCGGCTACAATAAGGCAGATGTCAAGGCCCCGGCCAACCTGCTGTTTGTCATGCTGCTGGCAGTCCTGCTGCAGTCGGCCGGTATCATCAGCCTGGGCTTCTCCGGCGATTACCAGTTGCCGTTTTTCATCAGTTCGGGTTTGATGATCGCATCAATGGTCATTTACAATGATCTGCGAAATGACCGGTCGCACCCGTTTTGTCGAGGCCGTGCATAATGGCGAAAAAAGCTTTGATGAGTTGTTTCCCAAACGTCCGATTCACGGTACCATTATCGTTGAAAAGGCCTTTGAGGCCGGGCTCATGGAAAAAGTCCCGACAACGGGAGATTGAATAAATTCTCCAAAGGCATCCTCCTGCCGGTGGATGCCTTTTTTATTTGAACAGCGCAGATTTTGTCCGCGCCTGAGCTGTTTTTCTTTTTCGCATCAGGGAATAGGCCATGGATGGCAAGGGCAGAGACAAACTGAGTTCGCGCTTCAAATTGTTTCACGAACTGATGCCGGTGAAAGTGCAGCATATCCTGCTGATCAGCACCTCCTATGAGGCCTGGATCATGGAGGAGGATTGCCGGCTCTCCGAACAGATCGTCAACGAGTATCGCGGCCTCAATCTCAGTCGCCCGCCGCGCCTGACCTGGGTGTCCTCACTCAGCGAGGCCGTCGAGCACCTCTCGGACCGGCCCTTTGATCTGGTCATCACCATCTCCCGCTCGGTCGACGGCAATGCCCTACTCCTGGGGGCCGAGATCAAAAAGGCCAAACCGGATATCCCGGTGGTGCTCCTGACCCACCAGGAGGCCCTGCCCGATTCGTCTCCGCCCTGGCATGAGTATAAAAACTCGATCGACCGGGTGTTTTTCTGGTCCGGCCAGGCCGATATTCTTCTGGCGATCGTTAAAAGTGTCGAAGACCAGTTCAACGCCATCCCCGATACCGTAACGGCCGGGGTGCGGATTATCCTCTTTGTCGAGGATTCGCCCTACTACCTCTCGCTCCTCCTGCCGATCCTCTACAAGGAACTGGTCGCCGAGACCCAGGCCCTCATTGAAGACGGACTCAACGAGGAGCACCGCCTGCTGTCCATGCGGGCCCGTCCCAAGATCCTGGTGGCCCACTCCTACGAACGGGCATTGGAGATCTACGAGCAATTCAAACCCTATGTCCTCGGAGTCATCTCCGATGTGCGCTTCCCGCGCAACTACGTCCTTGATGGCTGCGCCGGACTGCAACTGCTGCGCCATATCAAGCAGGACCGTTTTGACATCCCCCTGCTGCTCACCAGTTCCGAACCCCATAACGCCACACTTGCCAGCCAGATCCCGGCCCTCTTTGTCGACAAAAACGCCCCCTCTCTACAGGAGAAAATCAAGGCATTTCTGGTAGAACAGCTCGGCTTTGGCAATTTCGTCTTCAGGATGCCCGACGGTTCAGCCTACGACCAGGCGACAAACCTCTATTCCCTGGAAAAAAAAGTGGCGACCATCCCGGTCGAATCCTTCCTCTTCCACTGTCAGCACAACGACTTTTCCCGCTGGTTTTATACCTTGGCCGAGGTGGAACTGGCCTCGCAGGTCAGACCCCTGCGCGATTCCACCTTCGATACGGTGGAGAGCCATCGCCGGCATCTGATCCGGATGATCAAAGAACAACGGATCGAGCGGCAGCGCGGAGTTATCGTCAATTTCGACAAGGACAGATACGATCCGGACACCAATTTTGCTAAGACGGGCAATGGCTCTCTCGGCGGCAAGGCCCGGGGCCTGGCCTTCTTCTCGGCGGCCTTGTACCGGAATGCGGCCTTGCTCGGCCTTTTTGCGCAGATCGAGGTTTTTGTTCCCCAGACGCTTGTCATCACCACCGACGCCTTTGACGAATTCATCAGGCTCAACAGGCTGCAGGATCTGGCCCAGGAGGATCTGCCCGACGAGTTCATCATGGAACGGTTTAAGGCAACCATTTTTCCCGAGGCGTTGGCTGAACAGGTGTCCGGTTTTCTCCGGGAGGTCAGTTATCCTCTGGCCGTGAGGTCATCGAGCATCCTTGAAGATGCCCAGTTCAAATCCTACGCAGGCCTCTACCATACCTGCATGCTGGCCAACGATCATCCCGCTTTTTCCTTCCGGCTCGCACAACTCCTCAACGCCATCCGGATGGTCTATGCCTCCACCTATTTTCAGGCCCCAAAGGCCTTCACCCGGCGGGTCGGCAACCGGACCGAACAGGAAAAAATGGCGGTGATTCTGCAGCAGGTCATCGGGACTCGCTATGGAGACTCCTATTATCCGGCGATTTCCGGGGTGGCCCAATCGTTGAACTATTATCCCTTCTCACGGATGGAGACGAGGGACGGGATCGTCAGCATTGCCCTGGGGCTTGGCAAATCGGTCATGGAGGGGGAAAAAATACTGCGCTTTTCCCCTCGTTTCCCCGAGATCCTGCCGCAGCGAACAACGGTGCGGGATATTTTGAACAGCGCCCAACAACACTTCTATGCCCTGCAGATGGACAGGGATATGACCAATCCCGAGGCCAGTGATGTGAATACCCTCAGCCGGCGGGCAATCACCGATGCGGTGAGGGAATTTCCGATCCGTTTCCTGGCCAGCACCTATGATCCGGCCGAACAGCGGATCCGAGACCAGTTCTCCCCACAGGGGTTCCCGGTCCTGACCTTTGCCTCCATCCTCAAACACAAGGCCTACCCTCTGCCCCAGGTCGTTGAGGCCTTGCTCGCTTTGGGCCAGCGGGAACTTGGCTGTCCTGTGGAAATCGAGTTTGCCGTCGATTTCCCGACTGATCAACAGAGTAAGGCCAGAATGGCCATCCTGCAGATCCGGCCGATGAGCGCCCGTGAGGATATGCTGGAGGTTGAAATCGGGGACGATGAATATGCCGAGGCCTTCTGCCTCTGCCATCAGGCGCTTGGTAACACCGACAACAGCAGCATGTGCGATCTGGTCTATATCAGATCTGAGACCTTCAATCCGGCCCAGACGGTCGACATAGCACGTCAATTAGCCAAAATCAACGGCGCCCTGATCAAGGCCGGGAGAAAATACATCCTCATCGGCCCCGGACGCTGGGGCTCGGCCGATCACTGGCTCGGTATCCCGGTGAGCTGGGCGGACATAGGCGGGGTCGGGGCCATCGTCGAGACCATGCACCCGCGAATCAATGCCGATCCTTCCCAAGGCTCACATTTCTTCCACAATATCACGTCCCTTGGCATCAACTACCTCAATGTCGGCATCCATCCCGCCGACCGGATTGACTGGCACTGGCTGACCAGCCTGCCGGTGGTCCAGGAAACGACCCACGTCGTGCATGTCTGCCACTCCCACCCCGTCACCCTGAAGGTGGACGGCCGGAAGCGACTTGGGGTATTGCTAGGATGATTGGTGTGATATTAAGTGAAATGGAGACTTGCTCAAAAGATTTTTTACTATGCATCGAAGCAGATGAATTCCCCGCATAAACAAAAGCTGGATGGGTAAAAATTGTTACTGATCATTGATTTGGTACTGGCAATAACAATGGTGATTTCCCCGTATCATTGACATAGTGCTGGATAGGCCAGCAGTTCAGGAAATGTCCACCGATGCCCACACACCACGTTTGCCATCATAGCCGGGGTCTTGAGCCGGAAAATCCGATCCTCACCGCGGCTGAGCATTTCGTGGGGCCGGATC
This sequence comes from Desulfobulbaceae bacterium, assembly GCA_031407875.1. GTDB lineage: Bacteria > Desulfobacterota > Desulfobulbia > Desulfobulbales > Desulfocapsaceae > Desulfoprunum. Next base: position 71,146 of record JANOIV010000224.1, read on the forward strand.
AAATTATGGCAGCCCTTCAGATAGCGAACTTGGTCTTCAGTCAGCGCATCGAATGGTCGGCGCCTTTACGAGCCTGATAGCCACATCCCACAATCTCCAGCCCAGGTGATCTACCATGGCAATACCATCAACAAGGCTCACACTGAGTTTCGGAATAAAATCTGTCTTGCAACTTGCTTTGCCCCGGACGATAGGCCGGTCATTTTCTTGTGATACCCCGGCAAAACTCATCGTTCTGCCGGGAAAATACCTCAAGTTGATCGTCTAGGTGACTAAAAACCTCTGTAAAGTTATTTGCACTTGCTTTTGAACTAAAATGAGAATAGTTGTTTAAGATAGATAATTTTTTGTAGTCTGATGTTATTATCCATTGGGTATGGACAATTAATCAAACCCATACAGATACCGATTGAGCATTTAGTCGATTAATCAGAAAGGAGGGTACATGAGAAAAAGATTGAGAAGTATAGCACTGTGTCTTGTGTTGGCTTTTGGCATGGCAACAACCACATCATTTGCAGCACAGGGAGGAAGCATTGGCCAAGGGGATATTTCGGTTATAAAAAGCGGCCAATTGGTTGACAAGCTTTCAGGTCAAAATCCAATTGAAGACGAGTCAATGCTGGTTTGTGATGGCAAATGCATCATCAAATCAGCAGGAATCTCTCTGGTAGCAGCTGATCAGGCAAAGTTTGCCATCAAGAACGAAGCAGATACCTTCAGATTATTTTTGCGTGAAGGCAGTGTAGACTACGTTATCACGGATAAAGCCCGCAAGATTGCCTTTCATACTCCAGAAGGAATCTATAGTGTTGCCGAGATAATTTTTAACGCTGCAAGTGACACGGTGGTACGTGGAAGTGTGCTGGTCAACAAAGACGGAAAAACCGAAATCAGTGTTAAGGAAGGTAAGTTGGTTTTTGCTACGGCAGATGGCATGAAGGCGGTTGGCGCCAATGAAAAAATTGTATTGGCCATTTCAAGCCCTCCTCCATCATCAAATGGTCCTCCTGCTGATGACAGCAGTATCAGCCCATTTGTCCTTGCCGGTGTAGGCGCAGCAATACTGGCTACAGTTATAGTGGTGGCCAACAATGACGATGACGACGATACAACTCCAGCACCTGCGCCCGCGCCGGTGCAAACCCCAACACCAAGATCAACTCCTCGTCCGGCCCCTGTCCCAACAGCTAGCCCAAGCTCTTGATCGTAAAAGAGGGCAGGTATGAAAAAGAGGGTTGCTATAGGCCAGCAACCCTCTTTTTGAGTTTTATTACACAATATTTTTTCTCTATCGTCTAAACTCAAAGTCGTTTTACTGGAATGGACATGTCACATACCGGAATGGTTCGTTTTTTGCTGATTATTTTTTGCTGTCTCGCTCTCTTTGGCTGCGCTGAGGAACAATTTGAAGCCAACACCGATCTCAAGCAGTTCCAGAAAGTAAGTCAAGAAATAGAAAAAGAAAAAGCCGCCACAAACGACAATGTCCAGAAGATCTCACCTACGCCCCTGGCATCAGCGGATACTGGCGATTATCTCTTAGGCTCCGGAGATCTTATTCAGGTTACGGTGTTTGAAACGAAAGAGTTAAATGCAGAGGTCCGTGTATCTTCGAGAGGGTATATTAGCCTGCCGCTACTCGACAATGTTGATGTTCGCAACCTTACCGCCGCAGAAGCAGAAGAAAAAATCGAAACACTCCTTAAAGCTAAGTATCTTCAGGATCCTCATGTCTCAATTTTTATTAAAGAGCATGTCAGTAAACAAATAACGCTGGTTGGTTCTTTTAAAAAGCCGGGAACATACGATTACGTCTCTAAAAGAAAACTCCTTGATGTCATTGCCATTGCCGAAGGTTTGTCGGAAAAAGCCGGATCGGCAGCGTATATAACCCGCTTTGATGAAAAGGCGCAGAAAAACATAAATTACTTCATCGACCTCGACGAACTTATCAGAAAGGGCAATATCGAACAGAACATAGCGGTGATGGGTGGTGATGTGGTTTTTATCCCGGAAACAGGCCAATGTTTTGTTGATGGTGCGGTCCGCAAGCCGGGTACATATCCTCTCAGAAACGGTATGACCATTACCGAAGTTATTGCTCTTGCCGGTGGTTTGGCAGGGTATGCCGATAATGATAAAATAAAGCTCATCCGGCGCATGGACAATAATAAAGAAAGGCAAGTGTTGAGCTTGAGTTATTCTGACCTTCAGGGCGGAGTTGGTGACACTCTTTTAATCAAGGATCAGGATATAGTCTTCGCTGAGTCCAGTGCGAGTGGGACGCTTTTCTCCGGTTCGGGTTTTACCCTTGGCTTTTTGGGAACAGGTGTCAGCTTCAAGAACCCCAAACAATAATGCCAACTGCAATCTCTTCTCAGCCCCTGGATCAGCTGCCGCATCATAAAAAATTAGCACAAGCACTCGTTTTTTTCCTCTTGGCCACCATTCCTTTAATCTTTGGTGCAGTTCATCCCATTGTCCAAGGTGTATATACCTTTCTGATCCTGGTTGGACTGGGCGGTTGGTTGTTCTCTGCACTTCCGGAATTGCCGTGGCAAGATGTTTCCCTATTTTGGTTGATTGTGCCGATTATTCTCATAGGCTATATAGCCCTGCAGTCCCTTCCTTTGCCATTGCCTGTTGTTGAGTTCCTCTCCCCTGCCAGGGCCGCCAGGATCAATATGGTGAATGCCTTGGCCCAGGCAAAACTGACCACCGCTGCCATAAGCGACAGTGGTCTGCTCGGAGTGCAGAATGCAATTTTCCTTTTATCGCTGCTCCTCTATTATCTTGTTCTGACAACACTGCTCAAAAGAGACGGAAAAACAGTTCTACGATTGCTCTATCTCATTGCCGGTGTCGGGTTGCTTGAAGGACTCTATGGACTGCTGCAGGTGATGAATCCCCATATCGGCATCTTATGGCTGCCAATAACCAACAAGGCTGCCTATGGCACGATTATCTATAAGAATCAATATGCCAATCTGTTGAATATCTGCTGGCCGCTCGCTCTCGCCGGCGGCTTAGTTTTTCTTGAGCCGTTAAAAGATATGGCAAAAGGGAAATCTAAAAAAAGCAGATCCCGCTATTTTTTCCAGTCGTTATCTCGCCTGAATCTCCAGGCGCCGGCTTTCTTTTTCGCGGCCGGGGTCATGATTCTTGCCGTCGTTTTTTCGTTTTCCCGGGGCGGCATACTGGCAATGTTCATTATTTTTATCTCCCTTATTTTCTTTCTGCCGTATTCACGAAAATTCACCCTGTTGATTGCTCTCTTACTGATCACTTTTTTTGGCGGATACGGCTCGTTGCTGGGCCTCGATGAAGTTTTTACCAGATTCAGCACCTTAGATGACTCCGGTTTGGTTCGGCTGCAGATTTATCAAGCGAGTCTTCCTCTCTTGTTTGATCACTGGTTAACGGGGATTGGCTTTGATTCGTTCAAATTGTTATCCGGGGTATACCTTAAAGGATTTCCGGAAAATGTCCTGTTTGATAGAGTCCATAACGACTATCTTGAACTGGCCATCGAATTGGGTTTACCCATGGCCGCGCTCTTTTTTTCCTGGCTGTTTATCGGGATTCTTGCAACGGGGAAAAAACTCGTGCAAAAAAGCCGGGTAATTCACGAAGAAGGCCGGACGGCCATGATAGCGGGTTGTGCGGCGTTCTGTTCGCTTTTAGGTTTTCTGATCCATGGCCTGGTAGATTTCGGTTGGCGGCTGCCTGCAAATGCCTTGTATGCGGTAACCTTGGTTGCCTTGATTTCGCATGCGCTACGAGACCATAAACACATTGAATTGTCTCGCCAGGCAAGAGTGTCCGTTGTATGACTTTACAATTATCTGATTTTATAGATATCCATACCCATATCCTGCCAGGTGTCGACGATGGTCCCAAAGACCTGGCAGAAAGCCTTGCCCTGGCAAAATGCTATACTGATATGGGTATCAGGCAAATAATTACCACTTCGCACTATATTCCCGGTACGGCCTGGGCCGCTTCCAGCCAGCTTATTCTGGCAAAAATTGCTGAGTTGCAAAATCACCTCCGGACAAACGGCATCTCTTTGGCAATATTTCCGGGTATGGAAATTGCCTACCATAAGAAATTCCAGGAGCGTCTGGAGGGCAAGACGCTTCTTCCCTTGGCAAATAGCTCATGGTATCTGCTTGAGCCATCTTTTACTGATTGTGCCGAGGCACTTCTCTCGTGTCTTGAGCACATCGTGGAAAAAGGTTGGCGGATAATTCTGGCTCATCCGGAAAGGATACCGGCCTTTCAGGAAATGCTGAACCCCTTCGCCGAACTTGTCGGACAAGGCCTCAGGATCCAGATTAATACAGGCAGTTTGCTCGGTAAGTTTGGCGCGGAAAGTAAACGTGTCGGTTTAGATTTCATAGAAAGAGGTTATGTCCATTACCTGGCGTCTGATGCCCATGGTGTCGATGCCCGCAAACCTCCGACGGAAGAAGAATGGTCGGAATTGGCACGAATTCTCGGCCCTGATCTCCTTCATCAGCTGTGTTGTCTTCATCCTGCGCAACTTCTCCTTGAGAAACATTGAAAATGTTGCATATTCAAACAGAAAAACAAAATGATAGATAATAAAGACGAAAGATTTTCCGAAGCGGATAACAGTCTGGTGATACGAGAAGAGACGCAGAAAAATCTTCCCAGTACTGAGGTTCGAGAGGTTGTTCCTGAATTCAGGGACGAAATCGATCTGCGGGATTTACTGGATACACTCATTCGCCGGAAGATGGCAGTTTTTTCAGTGTTATTCATGGTCTTTTTGCTGGTTGCCCTCTACACCTTTCTGGTGACGCCTCAGTTTAAAGCGCAAGGTGTGATGAGGGCTTCATCCCAAAATTCAACTGTGACAAAATTCGATAGTCTCGATGCCAAGCCTTTGCTGAATCTGGAATTCCAGCAAACCCAAATCAATCTGCTGAAAAGTAATCAGTTGGCCAATAGAGTTATCGAAAAGCTTGAACTGACCAGTAATGCCATATTTAATCCCCGGGTAAATGGCCAAAAAGATACGGCCCCGGCAAAATCCCTGTTTGCCGGCATCAAAAATTTTATTCGTGCAGATCAGGAGCAAGACCAGATCAGTGTCTTGCACGAAGATGCCCAGAATCAGCTTTTGGCCTACAATATCCTTCAATCATTTCAGCAACGGCTCAAAGTATCGCCGGTAAGAAACAGCGAATTGATTCAAATCACCTTTGAGTCTCCGGACCCGGTTCTGACGGCCGGTATTACCAATGCCGCCATGGATGAATTTATCCAGATGCATATGGACACCAATCTTGACGCTTCTAAAACCGCCAGTCAATTCCTGGATAAACAGATTCGCGGGGCCCAGATCAAACTTGAGGAATCAGAACTGCAGCTCAATGAGTTTGCCAAGAAAATTGGTATAGTTTCCCTCAACCCGGAACATAATCTGGTTATAAAGCAGCTTGAGGAAGTAAACAGCACACTGGCCAAGGCATCTTCCGACAGAATTGCCAAAGAGGCGATGTATAAGCAAAACATGCAGCTTGATGAGAAATCCCTGGAACAGGTGGTCAACAATGACCTCATTCAGAATTTAAAAAATCAATATTCGGTCCTTGAGGCAGAGTACCAGGATTTGAGTGTCACTTTTAAGCCCAGTTATCCTAAAATGCAGCAGTTGAAGGCCAAAATGGATGAGATATCCGGCCGGATAGAGAAAGAAAAACAACAGATCATCGACTCCCTTAAAAACACCTATGAAACAGCCTTAAAAACTGAACAATATCTCCAGGTCAGCGCAGAGGTACAAAAGGGCAAGGCCCTCGAATTAGCAGAAAAAGCCACTCAATATAAAATACTGGAACGGGAAGTTGAAACAAACAAGTCCATCTATCAGAGTCTGCTCCAGCGCTCCAAAGAAATAGAGGCAACGGTCGGTGCCGCAGTCACCAACATCCAGATCATTGATCGAGCCACGCCACCCCTTTTCCCTTTTAAACCTCGAGTTGCCCTGAATCTTCTCCTCGCCCTTGTCCTTGGTCTGCTCCTGGGAGTTGGAACTGCCTTTACCCTCGAGTTTTTTGATAACACTATCAAAAACCCCGACGAGTTGGTCGAGCGATTTCATATCCCTGTTCTCGGTCTCATTCCCTTTGATAAGGAAGTTCTTGATAATCGCCGGAAGATGGCCATGCGCTTTTTTTCTGACCCAAGGTCTCCGGTCGCTGAAGCCATGAGAACAACGATGACGTCCGTCCGCCTGTCTGTTGCCGACAATCCACCGAAAACAATCCTTGTAACCAGTATACTGCCGGGGGCCGGCAAGAGTTCATTGGCGAGTAATGCCGCTTTTTCCTATCTGGCCGAGGAAGAAAGTTGTCTGATCATCGACGTCGATCTGAGAAAACCAAGTCTGCATAAAATATTTCAGACCTCGAGAAAGAAAATGGGGTTGAGCAACATCTTGAGTGGTATGGCCAAACTCGATGATGTGATCACGAAAACCGAGTACCCGAACCTGGATTTTATCAGCAGTGGACCATTGCCACCCAATCCGGCAGAATTACTGAGCTCTAAGCGTATGCGCCAACTCCTGTCCATCGCCTCACAGCATTACGATCGCGTAATTCTTGATGGCCCTCCGTATCAAGGGTTTGCTGAGATTCTCGTTTTGTCTCATATGGTGGATGGGGTTATTCTTATTTCTGTTGAAGGAGAAACGCCACGCGAAGGTGTCAAGCACTTCAGGAAATCGATACTCAATGTTGGTGGTCGTATCCTTGGGACCATCATGAATAAGTCGGGAAGAAAGAAAGGGTTCAACTCGTACGGCAGCTATAAGTATTACTCCTATAATTATAAATACGGCGAGGAGAGTGCCGGTTAAGCGTGGCTCCCCTTCTCTCATATACGAGTCGATGGGCTTTGCGCGTCGTCTGCTTTGTCGTTTTGCTCGGCTTGGCGACGCTGCAACTCTTCCTGTCCCTCCAGGAGCAGACTGAATACAGCAGCACAAGCGGTTCTACTGCCATGCTCGAATATCTGCACAGTCCTTATCTGCTCACCTGGCAGGCAAAACGCTTTCACCTGATTGAGGGTGAGACGGTACAGGCTGAAAGGTTGTTCAAGAGGGCCCTGGTCTCTAACCCCTTATTCATTCCTGCCTGGCTGGGCCTGGCAGAGTTACGCAATGATCAGGGCAGAAAACCCGAGAGTCAGGCTATTCTCGACTCTGTGGATCAACTCAGCACGGATATCAGCCGCTGGCGCTGGGAAAAGGCCTTACTCGCCTATCAATTGGGCAGGCTTGATATCCTTTCTCGTGATCTTGCCTATGTAATAGACAAGATACCGGGAAGTTCACGGCAGAGTGCCTTGAAAATGGCTTTTTCCATCTGGGCTGATCCGCAGGAACTTCTTGATAAAATGGGTAGGCAAAATGTCCTTCAGCTCTTCAATTACGCTTGCCGGACACAGCAGATTGATCATGCGCTGGTGTTCTGGCCATATATTGAAAAGCTGGGAGTAGATACCAACAAAAATGAAGTCTTCGCCTTTTTAGATACCCTGAATGGCCATGGCGAGATAGCCAAGGCCGCCCAAATATGGAAAAAATATTTCAATAATGCCTCATTACTCCATAATGGCAACTTCCGGGAAGAGCCCATTAATACGGCCTTCGGTTGGCGTGTGCAAAAGCCTCAAGGAAGTACCTGGCGTATTGAACGCATGGCCGGAAAAGAGCCGTTTCAGGCCATGCGACTCCATTTTTCCGGCACTGAGAATATCGCCTTCTCTCATCTGGCCCAGATCGTGCCTCTTGAGTCTGCCAAAAAATACCGTCTTACCGGCAAAGTGAAGACAGAAAAACTGACGACGGACCAACGGCCTTATCTGGAGGTAGTGGGGTATCAATGCACCATCCCCCGGGCGCAAACAGCAATAATGGCAGCGAGCCAACCCTGGACTTCTTTTTCCCTGGAGTTCAATGTTTCTGAAGACTGCCAAGCCGTAGAACTGCGGTTGCGACGAGAGCCGAGTAATCATCTGGATAATCTCCTGGCCGGCGATCTCTGGCTGCGCGACCTGGAGATAGAGGATACCGGCGAGATATACTCAGTTTTAGATACGATTCCATGATTGCCGCCAAAGATGCGGATAATATAGCCCGCTTGCTGAAAGAGCTCGCGCGGGAATCCAGCACCGAGAACACCATCGCCTTTCTGGCTGATAATGGCGGCATGCTCCAGTCCTGTAAAACTCTCCTGGGCCTCTGTCGGGACGGCAGCGAAAAGACGGGAGAATGGCTGCAAAAAAAGTGTACTGAATATGGTGTCCAATATAGCTGGTTTCTCCAGGAAACGGGTCGGATCCTCCAGCTTTTTCAGGCGGATAATGAAAAGGAAGAGAGCTATGAGATTCTCGGTCTTTCGCGGTCTGCCGGTTTGGCCGACGTTAAACGGGCATACCGTAGACTGAGTGTCCAGTATCATCCGGATACGGCCGGCAATGCCGACCAAAACACCACGGAACAATTTGTCCGAATCAGCAAGGCCTACCAGAACATCACCCATGCCGGAAATCTGCAACCGCTTGATGATAGATCGCCTCACACCTCTCCTTCCTGGCGCTATGGCAAGGGCAAAGGCCTTACTGCCGGGCTAAATATAAAAGCACTGCTGTGGACGTCCGCCCTGATCCTGGCGTCAGTTATATCCTGCGTCCTGATCGCCCGGATATATTCCCAAAAAGTAATGCTTTCAACGCTGCATCAAAACGGCGCTGCCTTTGTTCCTCCGGCAAAAAAGTCGCAGCAGAGTGGGCCGGCACCGGCGATGACCTTTGCCGAAAAGATGAAGATTGCCGAGGCACGGGAAAAAGCTGAGCTGGCCGCCAGGCAAAAAGAATCGAAACCGGCCGTTGATAAAGCAGCAGCTGTTTTTGCACAGTCTGAACAAAAAGCCTTCACGACTGATACAGATGCTCCTGCGGGGCAAGATAAAGAGAATTTACCTCCTCCCAAAGAGCTGTTACACGAGATACCTGCTGAAATTGTGGTTGATTCCCCAAACGCGCAACCTGCTCAGGAAGTAAAGCAGACTACCAATCTGCAATCTGCCGAGCCGGAAGCCAAGAAAAGTACCGCAGTTGCCACAGCGCAAGAAACGCTATCTCCAGGTCTCAGGACACGGGATTCTGCTGAAATTCAAGCGCCGGCGGTTCAGCATATCACCAGGCCTGATGAACAACGAAACCCTGCTCCTCACAGCGGCACAATAAAAAAAGATGAAGCACAAGCTGTTGTTGTTGAAAAACGTCCGGTGCAAGCCCCTCCGAAAAATGATGTTGATTCTGCGTCTGAAGTGCAACAGCGCATTGATGAATTTATATCGGAATATTGCAGGGTTTATGGAAATAAAAACCTCATGGAGTTCACCCGTTTCTTTGAACTGGACGCCACAGAAAACGGTAAGCCCATCTCGGATCTCACCGCTACCTATGTTAACCTTTTCGCATCAACGCAAAACATTGCCCTGCAGATTTCAACGGTGAGATGGCAGGAATCGCCAAAAGGGCAGATCACCCTGAATGGCACGTTTACAATCGACCTGGTATACCATAATGCGGAAGCTGTAAATGGACGCGGCAAAATTGATTTTCTTCTCGTTGATGATGGGGGAAAGCTGCAAATTAAGAAAATGACTTACAGCTTTGATCAGTAGCAAAAAAAAATACATACCGATCATCGGCCAACCTCAAAAGGTATTTGATTTCGCAGCAGGGATACAAAATTTCATGTCCAACCAGATCTTCGAAAAAACCAAGTTTTATTTCCTGTTCACCCTGCGACAGCACCTGTTACGCTTAAGGAAAAAAAGCACAAGCCCAAATTTCTGGACCATGCTGGTCTGCGATGCGCTGTGTATAATGCTGGCTTACATGCTGGCATACTACCTTCGTTTTGAAGGTTTTCTGCTCTATGAACGTAAGCTCTATTACGCAGGTACTTTACCCTTGATATTCGGAGTTAAGTTGCCAGTATTCTACATAATGGGGCTCTATAACGGCATGTGGCGCTACACCGGGCTGCGAGATCTGCAGAACATTATTACTGCGGTTCTCCTCTCCTCTGTCACCATCGTTTCCATCATGCTCTTTATCAACCGGTTCCAGGGCTTTTCCCGGGCGGTGTTTATCCTGGACGCCATTATCTGCCTGCTGTTCATCAGTGCCAGCCGGATCACCATCCGCTACATTTTGCAGCACACCCGCTCACGGCAGAAAGAACGACCGGTCCGGAAAAAAAAGCTCCTCCTTATCGGTGCAGGGGATGCAGCCGAAAAAGCAGTGCGGGAAATTGCTGACAATTCTTCTCTTCCCTATGAAGTAGTGGGTTTTGTGGATGATAATCCAGCCAAGATCGGTATGCGGATTCACGGTATACCGGTTCTCGGCTGTATCGATGATCTCTCTGAATTTGCCGACCAGATCCAGGTGGAAGAGCTGCTCATTGCTATGGTCGCTATTACCGGCCAGCAGATGAAACGCATTGTCGGCCTGTGCCAGCAAACGGGGCTTCCCTTCAAGGTATTGCCGGGTTTAGGTGAGCTTATTGATGGCAAGGTATCCGTCAAAACCATTCGCGAAATATCCTACAAGGATCTGCTTGGCCGTGAAGAAGTGGTGCTTGAGCAGGAGAAGATCGGCTGCTATCTCACCGGCAAAACCGTGCTCATTACCGGTGCCGGAGGCTCCATCGGCTCCGAGCTCTGCCGCCAGATCGTCCGCTTTTCGCCTGGCCGGCTCATCCTCTATGACAGCAGTGAAGAAAATCTCTATACCATTCAGATGGAACTGCTCCATGAACGCCACATCGCCGATGCGGTAGCTGTTCTTGGCAAGGTCCAGGATGTGCGGCTGCTTGATCTGGTCTTTCGGCAGCACCGTCCGACCGTGGTGTTCCATGCCGCAGCCTACAAACATGTGCCCCTCATTGAGCGTAACCCCTGGCAGGCGGTGTATAATAATGTCTTTGCCACACAACTGTTGATCGAGGCGGCTATTCTTTATCAGGCAGAGCATTTTGTCCTGGTCTCCACCGATAAGGCGGTTCGACCGACCAATGTTATGGGGGCATCGAAACGGCTTACTGAACTTCTTATGCTGGCCTATGCCCGTAACAACTGGGATGGCAGTTTCAGCGGAGCATGGCGAAAGATACCTGAATGTAATGAACTGTTCTCCCCTTTCAGAAACGAGACCCCAAGCCATACCACCAGCTTTATGGCTGTGCGCTTCGGCAATGTCATCGGTTCTTCGGGATCTGTCATGCCCCTTTTTAAACGACAGATTGAAAGAGGCGGGCCGGTTACCGTTACCCACCCGGATATAACCCGCTATTTTATGTCGATAGAGGAGGCAGCTCAACTCATCCTCCAGGCAGGTTCCATGGGCGGCGATGGCGAAATATTCATTCTCAAAATGGGTGAGCCGATCAAGATTGACAACATGGCCAGAGAGATGATCAAACTGGCCGGGAAAGAACCGGATGTCGATATCGAAATTCATTACACCGGACTGCGGGAAGGCGAAAAGCTCTATGAGGAACTTATCACAGTTGGTGAGGGGATTGTGGATACCCACCATGAAAAGATCATGGTGCTGCGGGGCGAGAATGGCCTTTCATGCCGCCATTTGCATAACTCTTTAGAAAAACTGGCCGGTGACGCCAGTGCCTACAGCGGCCGGGCGATCAAAGAGACGTTACAAACTATTATCCCGGAATACCATCCAGACACCGAGTCCCGCTCGATACGCAACGTAAAAGTGAGCTTGAAGGCACAAAAAAGCGAGGGCTGAGAATTACCATGAGGGGCGGAGGGGAGCGTAAAAAGCTTGGGGCGTCGACGGGGAAAGATTCAAGCTAGAAAATTTATCCATGCATGGGCGTTGTTGCTCTGCGACGCCGGCACCGATGGACTCGCGGAATGTCGCAGATTCGGCAGCCGCTCTTGGAGTGAGTAGTCGGACAATTGAGGCATCTCATGAAGCGTTTTGTCGAGGAAGGCCTCGAAGCTGCACTGGAGCACAAGTCCAGGGAATAGCCACCACGTGAAGTCACATTTGACGGGACATTTGAAGCACGACTCATCGCCTTGGCGTGCATGGATCCCCCCCAAGAAGGGGCACCGGCGATAGACGACCAGACTCCTTACTGACAAGGTTGTCGAGCTGAACAATGCCTCACAAGGTTGTCGAGCTGAACAATGCCTCACCCGTTTCGCACATTACGATACAGCGGGTTCTAAAAAAAATGAATTTAAACCTCATCTCAGCAAATACTGGAAATCCCCTCCTGAAAGTAGCGAGACCTTTGTAGTATTCGTGGAGGATATCCTGAAAGCTTGACCACCTGTCGTATGATCTGCACTTTCCGGTGGTGTGTTGAACGAATCGAGCAAAGCAATTTATCGGCGAAGTCCGCGATTCAAGCCCGTGTGCTCGGACAGCCAGTCCGCATTAAAGATGAATACGTGAGAAACGGTTAGTAGAGATTTTCTTGGAAATAGAATCACTGAGAGGCACAAGGCATGTTTCGGTCACAGAGAAACGGGCCAGAAAGGATTGGGAGTTGCAGATCAAGAAGATGCTTTAAAGAACGGTATCTGGATGCGATCAAGACCCTCTTTGTTAAGGATAATCTGAACACCCACATCATTACCACTCTCTCTACCAAACATTTCCGCCCGAGAAAGCCAGGCGATTGGCAGAACGACTTGATATTCATATTACTCCCAAGCATGGTAGTTGGCTGAACATAGCTGAACATGGATGAGATTGAACTCAGCGTTCCCAAGGATCAATGCCTTGATCGCCGAATTGCCGATATGATGACCATGTAAACCAATGCGGTGGCATGGGAAAAAGACCGAAACAACAGCTTGAAATAGATTGATTGGCAATTCACTACTTCGGGCTCTCGGATCAAGTTGAAGCGTCTTTATTCGAATTTATAAATGTTACGTGGTACTAATCTCAAAGCATATTTGGATTATCTTTGACGTAACAAGGAGATCGTATGAAAGCAGTGATTCTCGCGGGTGGTCTGGGAACACGGATTAGCGAGGAGACATCCCTTCGCCCTAAGCCCATGGTGGAGATCGGCGGCAGGCCCATCTTGTGGCATATCATGAAGATTTATTCCGCTCATGGCGTGAACAATTTTGTGATTTGCTGCGGCTACAAGGGCTATGTTATCAAGGAATATTTCGCCAATTATTTCCTACACATGTCTGATATAACTTTCGACATGAAGGACAACAAAATGGAGGTGCATCAGCGTTATGCCGAGCCGTGGAAGGTGACTTTGGTGGATACCGGCGAGGAAACCATGACCGGTGGTCGGTTGAAACGAGTGGCGGATTACGTTAAGGATGAAGATACTTTTTGTCTTACATACGGTGATGGCTTGAGCGATGTCAACATTACCGAGCTGATCGCGTTTCATAAGGCGCAAAAAGTCAAAGGTACCTTGACCGCGATCCTTCCGCCCGGGCGTTTTGGTGCGCTGGATATGAGCGGTAATAAGGTCAATAGCTTCCGAGAGAAACCCAAGGGCGATGGTGCGATGATCAATGGCGGGTTTTTCGTACTATCGCCGAAGGTTATCGATTACATTGAAGGTGACAAGACGATCTGGGAACGCGAGCCGTTGGTGCGTTTGGCAGAAGAAGGAGACCTTGCTTCATTCCAGCATCATGGCTTCTGGCAGCCGATGGACACCTTACGTGACAAGATTCATCTCGAAGAGTTGTGGCAATCCGGTAAGGCACCGTGGAAGGTGTGGCCATGAAACGGGCATTTTGGCAAGACAAACGTGTTCTGCTGACCGGGCACAACGGCTTCAAAGGAAGCTGGCTGTCGCTCTGGTTACAATCCATGGGCGCACAAGTGACGGGATATGCACTCGCTCCGCCGACGAATCCGAGCCTGTTCGAGGTCGCTGAAGTTGGCAAGGGGATGACTAACATCACCGGCGATATTCGCGATCTGGAACATTTGCGCGCGGTATTCGACGCCCACAGACCCGAAATCGTGATTCACATGGCAGCGCAAGCGCTGGTGCGCTTCTCCTATATCGAGCCGGTTGAGACATACTCTACCAACGTGATTGGAACCGTCAATTTGCTTGAAGCGGTACGCAGCACAGGCAGCGTGAAGGCGGTGATGAACGTGACCAGTGACAAGTGTTATGAAAACCGGGAATGGTCGTGGGGTTATCGTGAAACCGAAGCAATGGGCGGCTATGATCCTTACAGCAGCAGCAAGGGGTGTGCGGAGTTGGTGACCGCTGCATACCGTAATTCATACTTTCATCCCGATAAATATAAAGAACATGGCATTGCTTTGGCCTCTGTCAGGGCGGGCAATGCCATTGGCGGTGGCGATTGGGCGGATGATCGGCTCATCCCGGACATCATGCGCGCCATCACACAAGGCAAGCCTATCATTATCCGCAACCCACATGCTATTCGTCCCTGGCAGCATGTGTTGGAGCCGCTGTTCGGTTATCTGCAACTGGCACAAAAACTTTATGAGGAAGGCACCGCCTACGCGGAGGGTTGGAACTTCGGGCCGAACGACGATGATATTAAACCTGTGCAATGGATTGTGGAAAAGCTGGCCAAATCCTGGGGTGAAGGCGCAAGTTGGGTGTTCGATGACGGTGACCATCCGCACGAGGCGCATTACCTGAAGCTCGATTGCTCCAAGGCGAAAGTACGCCTGGGTTGGCATCCAAGATGGCATCTCGAAGACACGTTGGATGCGATCATCGATTGGCACCGCACATATCTGAACGGGAAAAACATGCGTGAGCTGACGATGCGTCAAATCGACGCATATAATGATGGCTTTCAAAAATACCGAGCGGGGGTTAGAAGTGGATAAGGCAGAGTTGAAACAACAGATATTCAATCTGGTCGAGCAATACAGCGCTTTACATTTCGCTGAGAAGCCGTTTCAAGCTGGCACCAGCGTCATCCCGCCTTCCGGCAAAGTGCTTGGGGCGAGCGAGCTGAAAAATATGGTCGAGGCCTCGCTCGATGGGTGGCTGACTACAGGGCGGTTCAATGAAGCGTTCGAGAAGCGCTTCGCCGAATTCGTCGGTGTACCACATGCGATGACTACCAATTCCGGTTCATCGGCGAATCTGCTGGCATTCACTGCCCTCACATCACCCAAGCTCGATGTGAGGGCATTGAAACCAGGCGATGAAGTCATTACCGTGGCGGCTGGATTCCCCACCACCGTGAATCCCCTGTTGCAGAGCGGCATGGTTCCGGTGTTCGTGGATGTGGACATCCCCTCTTACAACATCGACCCGAAAAAGATCGCAACTGCTGTGACCGAGCGCACCCGCGCCATCATGATAGCGCATACGCTGGGCAACCCGTTCGATCTTGATGCGGTCATGGCCGTGGCGAGTAAACACAAATTGTGGGTTATAGAAGATTGCTGCGATGCCCTCGGCTCACGCTACAAAGGTCAACACGTCGGCACCTTCGGCCACATCGCCACCTGCAGTTTTTACCCCGCACACCACATCACCATGGGTGAAGGCGGCATGGTCTTCACCAAAGATTGCGACTTGTGCACTATCATCGAATCTTTTCGCGACTGGGGGCGTGATTGCTACTGTGGGCCGGGCTGTGACAACACCTGCGGTAAACGCTTCGGCCAGCAGCTTGGCTCGTTACCATTTGGCTATGATCACAAGTACACCTATTCGCATTTGGGCTACAACCTCAAGATCACCGACATGCAAGCAGCTTGTGCCCTGGCGCAAATGGATCGCTTGCCCGAATTCGTCGAGGCGCGTCAACATAACTTCGCTTTCCTCAAAGAACGTCTGAAATTCTGCGAAGAATTCCTAATCCTGCCTGAAGCCACCGCAGGGAGCGAGCCGTCTTGGTTCGGCTTCCCGATCACGATACGTGAATCGGCAGGCGTCGAGCGGGTCGAGCTGTTGAAATATCTAGATCAATACAAAATCGGCACGCGTCTGCTGTTTGCCGGTAATCTCACACGTCAACCGTATTTCGAAGGCCGTACCTATCGCACCAGCGGTGGACTTGCCAATACCGACAACATCATGAACAACACCTTTTGGATCGGCGTTTATCCAGGACTGAATGACGAGATGCTGAGTTTTGTGGTCAAGAAAATCGAAGTGTTCTTTGGGTTAAGTTCCTAACACGACAAGAAATCAGGATGCAGATTGAAGACTTCTGACGCAGTCGCCAAATTTCTGATAGCACATCGGGTTCAAACCTGTTTTGAACTCGTGGGCGGAATGATCACCCACCTTCTTGATAGCTTTGCCGAATCGGGACAAATTAACATCGTCTCGATGCATCATGAGCAATCTGCGGCGTTCGCCGCGGAAGGTGTGGCAAGGCATACCAAGGGGAAAACGATCGCGGTGGCCATGGGGACCAGCGGTCCTGGTGCAACCAATTTGATAACCGGTATCGGGAGTTGTTGGTTCGACTCTGTACCCTGTTTATTTATTACCGGGCAAGTCAACACCCGTGAACTCAAAGGCGAACGGGCCATCAGACAACAAGGTTTTCAGGAGTTGGACATCGTTGAAATCGCACGCTCGCTGACCAAATTTGCAGCAAGAGTGGATAACCCGGATGAATTATTGCCGAAATTGCACAAGGCTTTGTCTGTGTCGCTGAGTGGACGCCAAGGCCCGGTGTTGTTGGATATTCCCAACGACGTTCAGCGAGCTGATATCCCAGATGTGCTGGTTGAAAAATGGTTGTACATGCCACTGGAACTCAACACGGGGCCTGAAATAGGTTTCAACGATTTAAAGAATTTAGAGACTCTTTGTAAGGTTGCGCAGCGTCCGTTGATTTGTATCGGAGGAGGGGCACGCTGGGCCGATTCGATGGACAAGTGGCTGCTGGCTGCAGATACGCTGGGTATCCCGTATGTGTCGACACTCATGGGCCATGAACGAGTGATCGCGCGCAACAATTACTTCAATATGATCGGCAGTTATGGCAATCGTGAGGCCAACTGGGCGGTCCAGAACTGCGATTTGCTGATCGTCGTGGGGGCGCGACTCGATGTTCGGCAAACGGGTTCCGACGTGGAAGATTTTGCTCGTCAAGCGCGTATCGTTCAGATAGACATCGATCCTTTTCAATTAGGTAATCGAGTTCTGGCTGATCTGACCATCTGCGCAACGGCAGAAAGTTTTTTCAAAACATTTCCTCCCCGAACCGTCGCATTCCCAAATTTGGAAAAAAACTGGGCGACTGAATTGTCAAAACAACGCGATCGGGCTCAGCTTAATGAATATGCTGACTGGGAAATCAGCCCCAGTGAGATTTTCAAGAAACTGAATCACAATTTGGCCGATCAACCCGTTGATTATGTCTGCGATGTTGGCAATCATCAGATGTGGGCGGCGCAAAGCTTGCGTTTGTCTTCCAATCAGGCGGTTCACTACAGCGGTGGCATGGGCGCGATGGGTTTTGCCTTGCCTGCAGCATTGGGAATCGCTCTTCAATCCCAGAACAAGGTTATCGTGATTACTGGTGACGGAAGCCTGCAAATCAATATTCAAGAACTGGACACCCTTAATCGCTTGGGATTGGATGTGATCATTATCGTAATGAACAATTTGGTATTAGGTATGGTCAAAAATTTTCAAGATATGTATTTTGATGGCCGTGATCAATCGACACGGAAAGGCTATAGCAGTCCCTCATTCACTGATATTGCAACGGCCTATGGAATCGAGGCCCATCGTGCCACTAACGCAGAGGATATGGATCGTGTGTTGAATTTGATAACTGACCGCAAAAGGCCGTTGCTCATTGAAATCATAATGGACGGTGCAACGGAATGCCGCCCACGCTTGGCCTTTGGGGCGAAGCTGGATGAGCAATTTCCCAAGTTGAACGGTTAGCCGATACATCATATGATATGAATAACGATTCCTGGAGCGACCAGCCAGACTGCCAGAGACTTGACCGTTTTGTTTTTCGCGACGGAAGACAAATAATTGAACTTATTCGCTCGTCGCCCAGATGAGGTGACCAAATGACTGGCGTTTATAGATAGGATGTCATCAATATTTAACAGGAACAAAGTCGCTTGCAAGAGCATCTTGTTATGAAGGGTGCTTTCGCCCTACTGATGTTACGTATGATGTCGATAATGATTGTTGTCGTCATCAATGTTTTGGTTATAAAACTTCTTCCGCTGAGCGAAGTAGGTGCCTATTACACTCTCGGAACAATTGCATATTTTGGAAATGCCTTGTTTTTTGTTGGTTTCGATTTTGCCCTACAGCGAAAAATTCGCAATATTTCCAATACGAAGTTGTTAGATTATTCATCGCTTCGGGATTACTGTGCGAAGGCACTTCCTTTTGGAATTGTTGCAGTCTTTGCATTGTCATCTGTCGTATTTTTTATGGGCAATGTGCAAGATTGGCTGGAAACTGCACTAATTTGTGCCGCGCTGTCGGCGATTAATTTTATGGTTTCTCTTTCGCGTAATATATTGCAAATTGCGGGCGAGAAATTTCGGGTGTCCTATTCATTGTTCCTCGAACAAGTAGCAAAATTAGGCATTTCTTATACATTATTATTCTATTGGGAAGCATCCGCCATTATTGTCATCGTGGCGTTCATCATTGCGGGATTACTCAGCTTATTCTTCAATTATGTTCAGATGATCAGATGCCTGAAACCAGTCGCAGAGCCTGCAAGTTATGCGATTGATGCAAGCGATATGGCGAAAATATTTCTACCAGTCAGTGCAGGTGGAGTATTGAACTGGCTGCAATTACAGTCATATCGCCCCGTATTCGGACAGCTCTTTCAACAATCCGAACTTGTTGGAGCAGTATCATTCCTAACTGCAATCGGAGCATCTGCTGCATCGGCGACTTTAGGTGTTTTAGCACAGATATGGACACCGCAACAGTTCGCTACGAATGGCAAAGCAAGCCGCCGATACATCCAGTTGGCTGGTGTTTCCATTCTTGTCCTTACGTTGTTAGCCTATCCTGTGGCTTATGTTTTCCTGCGGTTTCTGGGCAAAGAGCAACTTTATGGCCTCGAGTATTTGGTGAGCTTCGGAGTCATTGTAGAAGGTGGTAACTTTATTCTCGGCGTGCTTGGGAATCATTCAAGCCTGACCCGCAGGAGTTTCATTCCATCGATGCTCGCTGGCATAGTCGGCCTCGTAACGCTTATCACCATCATTTTGACCCTTAATTCCTACCAAGGTGTAGGTTTCGGAACGATAGGCTTCGCCCTTGTGATAAGTCAATGCGCTGCCGTCACGGCGCTCCTGCGTATTTTATTGCGCACACCACCGAGCAGGACTCACACTTAATTTTAAAGAATAACGAAAATGTTAAGCGATAACATAACCGTCTGTATTTTTGCCTTCAATGAAGAACATAGAATTCTACGGTGTATTCGTAATTTCGAAGGCCACCTGAAAATTCTTGTCATTGACAACTATAGCACTGATGCCACCAAGACAATCGTCGAAAACAAAGGGATTCGTTGTGTATCGATAAAGAATCCAAACTTTATCGCAACCCCTGAAGTGATGAATCCGGTGCTTGACGAAGTCGATACCGACTATATTCTGATTGCATCCGTCAGTGAATATGTGCCTTTAGCATTGTTACGAAAGTATGCCGAGGTAGCAAATACAGGGAGTTACGATGTTGTACTAGCTTACCGTGTAAGCATCACCGCCGGACACCACATACCTATTAGCGGCGTGGCGCGCAGGGGGAAGAAGGCAGGTCAGCTGCGCTTTCTCCGTGAAGGCGCGGTGAACTATTCTGGCACTGAGGTTCACGGGCAAGGCGTGGTTTTGTCCACAGAGGACAGGGTCTTGAATATCGTCACTGACCATGCGCTTCACTTTTATCAGTTTCGCGATTACGACTGTTCGCATACCGAAACGGCGCTTTGCCGCTACGATGACGTGCTCGCCAAACAGCGTTACGGTGCCGGCCAGCGATTTTCTTTGTCTCGCGCATTCTATCACTCATGCAAGACATTTCTCTCCAGCTATCTGCGCTCTGGCTCGTATCGCTTCGGTATGCTAGGGTTTCTGCACTGCTACTACAGGGGCCACATGGAATTCACTGTTTGGCTGCGCCTCTGGGAGTGGGAGCACGGCTATACTCGGGCAGATGTCATACAGCTAAATAATACTGTTCGACAGCGCCTGGAGGCCGAGTTAGGCGCAGGTCTGAGTAAGCAACATTAGCGCCTGACCTCCTTTACTCCTCGGCGTATTGTCGTTCGCAAACAATAAACTTAAGGTGCAGCTCCCTCCATGGTCCAGAATATTCGAAAAATCGCTTACCTGCTTCAGCTCAGGTTGAAGTATCCCGACGTTGTCTACTTCGGCGCGCCCTCATTCGTCAAGTTCTTCGGGATTTCTTGCCGCACGCCGCCAAAAGGCTTCTTCTCGCAGATGGGTCAAGACGAGCTGATCTTTTCCGAGTTCTTCAAGTTTATTGATTCGAAGGCATTCCCAAGACTTTTTATCGATATCGGATGTAATCATCCGATGATTCACAGCAACTCGTATTTCTTCGAAGTGAATCATGGGTACAAGGTGCTTGCGGTGGATGCGCTTCAGGAAGCTCACGAGTTGTGGCGTACGCATCGACCTAACGCAGAGTTTGTTGAATGCGCGGTTGGTGCGAACAACGGTGAATTGAGCTTCGAAGTCGTGGAAGGCGACGATATCGACTCGATGTTCTCGTCGGTCAGCGGCGCATCCCAGAAGAAGATTTTGACTGCTGTTACGACCCGAACGGTTAAGGTTCGTCGGATTGAGGACATTTTGGCCGAGAGAGGCATCCAGCGCGTCGGTATCCTGAGCATGGATATCGAAGGGTACGAACTTCAGGCATTGCAGGGTATAGATTTCAGTCAGTTTGTTTCGTACGTGGTCATAGTTGAGAACAACGGCCACCTGGGATTGGGAGGCAATCAGCTCAGGGACCTGATGATCAGCCACGGTTACATTTACTTCGCCCGGATATGGAACCTGGACGACATTTTCATCCATCCGGATCTTCTTGCTCTAGGCCGGTGAGTTGCCCTTGGATGAGTTAAGAATGTTGATAACCGGGACCCCACCGCATTTTGCCGGACGAAAGCCTAGTGCTTCGCATGCCGTGCAGCAACATGTGTCACCATAGGCGCGAATGAACTCGATACTCGAACCGAATTTCCTGCTACACCTTCTGGTGTTTACGTTGCTGGCATCCAGCCTGTGCTTGGCACGTGTGATCAGCAAGCGTGGTCTCGCCAATATTCCGCTCTGGAATGGGCTGGGGATTCTAATGCTCTACGCTTGCTATTGTTTCTCCGGAATTCGGTTCGCTAATGGCAGTTCAGCTGGCGCTGAGCTCCTCGTGGCGGCACTCGTCCTAACCAGTGCCGTGGCATTCGCCCTCGGGGAAAGAATGTGCGCTGTACGATCCCCTGCCATGCGCCATGCGCATCAGGTCTGTCATGAGGATGCGCGTTATCTCATGCAGCCCATCCCTGCCCTCTATCTGTGGGCAGAGGTAGCCGTCTCCACCGTTTTCTACCAGTTGCTGACTCAAGGACAGCCCTGGCGGGTGCTCACTGACGCCGTCAGCCTGAAACATATACGTCTACAAGACATTTCCGAGAAGAGCCCGCTGCTGTTGAATATCGACGCGCTCGTGTTTGCGATGGCCCTCATTGGACTTGCTTGGGCAATTCTGGGTTATCATGATAATCGTAGGTCAAGAATCACTCTGGGAGTCAGTGTTTTCCTGATGTTGCTATACGTCCTTTCGACAGGCTCAAGATCACCTTTGGTCGCCGTATTTTTGCAGGCGCTTCCCGCCATGGGCGTGGCAAGCTGGCACTCCCGCGACATGGCATGGCTATTGCGGCAGAAAAGGTTCTTGGTTTTGGCATTGATAGCAGGAATTGCATTCATGGTGGTGACGACGGGTTCACGTATGAAAGCCGAGGAACTTGGTGGCGACGTCTTTTACTCCTACTTCGATGTCTACGATTTTGGTGTGACTGATCATCTCTTGCATTCGACTAATGCAGCAGCATTTTTCCTGGGCACGACCGTGACCTATGCCGCCTCCACCTTCAATAATTTGGTGATCCGCTATCAGGAACTGGATGCAATTACCGTTTCCATGGGATATAAGTTTTTCTTTTTCTATACATCTATAGCGACTAAGCTCTTCCCTGAGTGGGTGCCGCAAGGCTTATCGGAATGGAGATACCTCGGAGCGATTAACAACCAGCATCTGGCAACGATATCACAAAACGCTGGTCAGTGGGCAACTCCCTACGGCGACCTGATATGGGACTTTGGTGTCGCAGGCACGTTCATTATCGTAGCCTCTTTTTATGTCGCGGCCGGTTTGATCATGCGGCGTGCTCGGAATAATCCAAGCTTTAAAAACATCCTGCTGAAGGTATTTGTGATTGGCTTCTCACTTTCACCTTTGACGCACCCGTTCCTGTCTCTGTACGTGCACTACGCTTTGGCCCTCGTCATATTCATCACGCTCTGGTCATCGCGGCGCCCTCGATGGGCGCCATAGTCGGCCGACGGAAATCTCTAAAAAAACATGAAGAAGCCTATTCTTTCCATAATCACGGTTTGCTTCAACGCTGATTCGACCATCCGTGATTGTATTCAATCCGTAGCTCAAGGCAAATCGCCGGAGGTCGAATTTCTGGTCATCGACGGCGCGTCCACTGACGGAACTCTGGATATTATCCGGCAGTACTCCGAAGTGGTCGACTTGCTGATTTCCGAGCCAGATGGAGGCATCTTCGATGCCATGAACAAAGGGCTCTCGAAGGCGGTTGGCGACTACGTTGCCTTTCTTAATGCCGACGATATCTATCTGCCGGGTGCGATCACAGCAATTTTGGATGCCCTTCGTAGGGAGCTAAGCGAGGTGGACGTGCTTTACGGTGACTGGGTCGGCGTGGATGCGAGTGGCGCTGAGCATCCTCGACGCGCTGACCACAGTCTGAGATGGCGATACTCCCTCTGCCACCAGGCCGTCGTCGCCAAGCGAGCCATATTTCCAATCCAGCAGGGTTTTGATCTCCGATATCGGCTTTGTGCGGATTTTGACCTCCTTTTGCGCTGGCAGGCAGATGGTGCCCGCTTCAAGCGGCTTGCGCGACCGATTGTGCGTTTCAGCGAGATGGGATCAAGCGCAAAATTTATTCGCCGGTCTGCATGGGAAAGTATCGTCATCGCCCTGCGCCGTGCACAAACACCCTGGGCTCTAGTGTATTCTGCGCGGGTCGCACTGTACTTTGCACGGGCGACCCTGTCTTCCTGTGCTCGCCGCTTGCCAATTTCGCGTTCCGACGAACTCGATCCCCATCGAAAATCGAACACGCGTTATTCGCATGCTCAATACAACGCCCCAGAAGTGGCGACAAACATCGACAAGATACACGTTGTTGTTTCCGCGGTCAATTTAACGGAGGGTGGGCCACTCACCGTGCTGCGTGAGTGCCTCGCGTCCGCAGCCGTCGTGCTGCCAAGAGAATGGGAGCTGGTAGCGCTTGTCCATCGTGCCGACCTGATCTGCGAGCCACGGGTCCGTCTGATATCGATTCCGAGCTCTAAGAAATCCTGGTTCCATAGACTGTACTGGGAATGGTTCGGCTTCAGTCATATTTCCCGCGACCTGAATCCCACGTTGTGGCTGTCGCTGCATGACATCACTCCTCGCGTATATGCAAAGCGTCAAGCAGTTTATTGCCATAACCCTTCGCCCTTCTATCGCATTGGTTTACGTGAGGCTCTGCAAGAACCAAAATTTCTCATGTTCAACCAGCTATATGCACTGCTGTACCGTATCTTCATCCGCCGCAACTACTGCGTTATCGTGCAGCAGGACTGGCTACGTGCTGAGTTCAGGCGGCGCATGGGGCCACTTTCAGTGGCCGTTGCTTACCCCTCCTTTCAAGCTGATGAGTGCCCCTGTGCTCCGGTGCCGGGATCGACATTCGTTTTTATCTATCCCGCTCTGCCACGGGTTTTCAAGAACATCGAGACATTGTGCAAAGCAGCTCAGATACTGAATTCGCGGGGAGTCAGCGGTTTCGAGGTGCGACTGACTCTTGATGGTAGAGAGAATCGATACGCCCGTTGGCTTAGGAGGCTGTATGGAGAAATAGCGCAAGTCCGATTCATCGGCATCCAAACCAAAGATGAGATGGTTTCCCTGTATCGTGAAGCATCCGCAGTCGTGTTCCCGAGCAAGCTGGAGACTTGGGGACTGCCCATTACCGAAGGCAAGGCATATCGGCGACCGCTGCTCGTGGCGGACCTCCCATATGCTCGTGTAACCGTCGGGTCCTACGATCTCGTGAGCTTTTTTCCTGCTGAATCTGCCGTGTCCCTAGCTGATCTTATGCAATCGATGGTCGAGCAGACATGGCAGCCGACGGGGAACCACTATTCCGAGCCCGAGCCTCCGTTCGCCCCTGATTGGGCGAGCCTGTGGGGCATTCTCATCAATGGATTGTCGCATGTCTCGCCAAACGGCGGAGATCGCGCGAAATGACAAGATAAAAAGTATTCGTTGTTATCTGTGGAATATCTTATTATTTTTTGAGAAAGGTCATCTGCTCGCTGTGTCGAGCATCTATACACACGTCCGCGTTGATCTTTGGCCAGGGCTTTTCAGAGTATACAAAGAAATCAAGCCACCGAATTGATGGTGGCTTGAAATATGGCTTTTCCAGGGCGCACCAATGATGTTGTTAGAAGAAAAAAGACCGCGTTTTGCAGTGTGCTTAGCCGCATACAACGGTATGGCCTATATCGTGGAGCAAATCGAAACCATCCTGTTGCAGAAAAATGTCGATTTTCAGGTCTTCGTCAGTGTAGATAAGTCAACAGACGGTACTGAAAACTGTCTAACAGAGTGGGCTCTGTATGAGCCGCGTTTGACGTTGTTACCTTTTGGCCAGCGTTTTGGCGGAGCAGGACCGAATTTCTATCGGCTTTTGCGGGATATTGACTTGACCGGCTTTGACTATCTAAGTTTTGCCGATCAAGATGATATTTGGCAACCAGATAAACTTTGGCGTGCGCACTGTTTGCTGACGGTTCAAGATGCGACGGGATATTCAAGTAACTTTACAGCCTTCTGGCCTTCTGGAAAGTCTCGTTTGATTAACAAAGCTTGGCCGCAGCGGTCATGGGATTTCCTTTTTGAGTCGGCAGGACCGGGCTGTACCTATGTACTACATTCCAGTCTAGCCTTACCGCTCCAACGGTTGGTGTGTGATGCGGATAAAAGCCTGCTGCTTATTGATTACCATGATTGGTTGACCTACGCCTTTGCAAGGTTTCATAAATTTACCTGGGTGATTGATGACTGGTCCAGTATGCGATATCGCCAGCATGCCTATAACCAAATTGGGGTCAATGCAGGATGGCGTTCGCTTTGGTTTCGTGTTCGCAAAATCCTAAGCGGCTACGGTTTTGAGCAATCTTTATTAATTGCTGATTTGATCCATGCATCCTCGTTACCTGTGGTACAGAGTGGGTTGCGTGGTTGCCGTCCAGGCTATTTGTGGCTGGCCTTTCGTGCCAAACAATGTAGACGTAAGCCTATAGATCAAATGTGGTTCTTCATTTCGTGTGTATTGTTAGCAATGGTCAAGCCTGCAATCCGAGGTGGTGCATGATGCAACGTGTATTGATCACAGGGGGACAGGGTTTTGTGGGCAAGGCGCTGGCTGAAGGTGCGTTAATACAAGGCATGAAGGTGCGTGTTAGCTCTCGCCGAAAGTCCACCGCAACAGACCATCGCCTAGAACATTCCGAGACAGGCGATCTGGGTCCTATGACCGTCTGGTTGGCCGCGTTGCAAAGCGTAGATATTGTAGTGCATTGCGCCGCTCGGGCGCATGAGATGAATGATACGGCATCAGACTTGCTGGCAGTGTTTCGCGCCGTCAATGTGGAGGGCACATTGAACTTGGCCCGTCAAGCCGCTGCAATGGGAGTGCGACGCTTTGTGTACATCAGCTCAATCGGCGTGAACGGAGTGCAGTCTACCCCTAACAAGGTGTTTACAGAGGCAGACAAGCCCAATCCTCATAACGCTTATACGCTTTCCAAATGGGAGGCTGAGCAAGGTCTGTTGCGTGTTGCTAATGAAACCGGGCTGGAGGTGGTCATCATCCGCCCACCGTTGGTCTATGGCTGTGGTGCGCCGGGCAACTTTGGTGCCCTCATGCGCGCGGTACAGCACGGCTGGCCCTTGCCGCTGGGAGCTGTGCACAACCGGCGTAGTTTGGTGGCGCTGGATAATTTGGTAGATTTCATCCTTACCTGCATGTCCAATCCGCAGGCGGCCAATCAGACTTTTTTGGTAAGTGATGGACACGACCTGTCCACCACCGAGCTGGTGCGCAGCCTGGCGCGTGCGGCCGGGGTGTCTGCGCGCCTAGTGCCGATACCCCAGAAATTACTTGAGATGGGTTTAAAGATGGTTGGGAAAAGTGATATGGCTAAGCGGTTGTGCGGATCCTTGCAAGTGGATATTTCCAAGGCGCGGACGCTGTTGGGGTGGAAGCCGCCCATTACTGTGGATGAGGGACTACGACGGACAGCACAAGGTTTTTTGCATGAAACGACTGTTTGATCTGATTCTAGCCGTCTGTGCGGTGGTTGTTCTGTTACTTCCGATTATACTGGTAGCACTTTTAGTAAAGCTAACTTCCAGCGGTCCGGTTCTGTATTGGTCCTACCGTGTTGGAAAAAACAACGAGACGTTCAAGATGCCCAAATTTCGTACAATGAAGACGGATACTCCTGTCGTGGCGACGCATCTTCTTGCGAATCCTTCAATTTATCTTTCCCCTATTGGAAGTTTTCTGCGTAAAGCGAGTTTAGACGAATTGCCACAGCTGTGGAGCATCCTCAAAGGAGACATGAGTTTTGTTGGCCCTCGACCTGCGCTCTTCAATCAGAATGATTTAATTGAATACAGAACTCAAAAGGGGATACACAAGCTGACGCCGGGTTTAACAGGATGGGCACAGATAAATGGCCGGGATGAACTGCCTATCCCAGTTAAGGTAGAGTTTGATAATTACTATCTCTTGAACCAGTCCTTTTTCTTGGATATCAAAATTATCATTCATACAGCTTTAAGTGTAATACGACGTGAAGGAGTGGAACACTGATTCATGAACAAAATACATTTGCCTACAACTAATCGTATTATTTCCGAGGATATTGAAGAGATCGTCGCGGCAACTTTAGTAGACTGGGATATATTCGCACGCAAACGTGTATTGATCACAGGTGCCTCAGGATTTTTGCCAGCATACATGGTTGAAACGCTACTCCATTTAAACCGAACAAGGGACCTTGATATTCACATTACTGCGCTGGTTCGTAATCGCGAGAATTTTACAAAACGGTTTGCACATCATGTGGACAATCCGAATATTACACTTTTAGTACAGGATGTTTCAAAACCCATCAGCTTAGCTTTGCCGCACCACTTCATCATTCACGCAGCCAGTCAAGCGAGTCCAAAATACTACGGTGTTGACCCGGTGGGAACTCTCTCGGCTAATGTGTTGGGGATAATGCAATTATTGGAATTGGCACGTAATCATCCGATAATTTCATTTATGTATTTTAGCAGCAGTGAAGTCTACGGTCAAACACAGAATATACCAACAAAAGAGTCGGACTACGGCTATATTGATCCGACCTCCGTCCGCTCGTGTTATGCTGAAAGCAAACGGATGGGAGAAAACATGTGTGTCTCCTGGCATGCACAGTATCTAGTTCCAACCAAGATCGTTCGCCCGTTCCATACCTACGGTCCGGGCATGAGGTTGGATGATGGTCGTGTTTATGCGGATTTTGTTCGAGATGTCATTAGGAATCGACCAATTGTTGTAAGAAGCGAAGGCGCAGCATCTAGGTCGTTTTGCTATTTGGCAGATGCAACATCTGGATTTTATACGGTGCTACTGAAAGGAGAAAACGGAGTTCCCTATAATATTGGGAACAGTCAGGCAGAGATTAGTATTATAGATTTGGCGAACTTGCTGGTTGATCTTTTTCCTGAAAGGCAGCTTAAGGTAATCAAAGAAAATATTCAGGAAACTAGCGAGTATCTGCAGAGTCCAATTGCAAGAAATTGCCCGGATATATCACGGATAAAGTCTCTCGGGTGGGAACCCGGAACAAGTTTGGCAGATGGATTTAAACGAACGATAGGGAGCTATTCAATATGACAGCATTACAAGAAATGCGTGATCAGCATCTTTCGGGTGCACTGAAAAAACCGCAATACATTCAGAAAATGTACCAACTTCGTCATGCTCAATTGTTTGAGTACGCAAAATATCTATCACAGACGGATGTTGAGTCAATAGAAATTCGTGATGGGAAAGTTATCATGACGTCTAAAAAATATAGCGTAAGAATGCTTTGTCCGGAAGGGGATCACCGTATTGCACCCATAGAATCGCTTAATTTCATGAGCTACGAAGAAAAAGACGCCAACATGATTTTGAAGTTAGCTCCAGAGCGGGGCGTTGTGTTTGATGTTGGCGCAAATATTGGTTGGTACTCGTTGCTTATCGCTCGTAAATACAATGGCTGTCAAATACACGCGTTTGAACCAATTCCCAAAACGTATTCGTACCTTGAGCAAAACATTAAGCTCAACCAAGTGCCGAATATCGTGGCGCATCACTTTGGTTTGTCCAACGAGCGCAAGGATTTGACTTTCTATTTTTATCCGGAAGGGAGTGGCAATGCTTCCTCAACCAACCTGAGTGAACGCACAGACGCAGAGTTAATAACATGCCATGTGGAGCGGATAGATGACTTTGTGAGCGCCAACAAACTGCATGTCGATTTCATTAAATGTGATGTTGAGGGTGCTGAATTATTTGCATTCCAAGGCGCAAAGGAAACATTGCAGCGAGATAAACCCATTGTTTTTACTGAAATGCTGCGGAAATGGGCTGCTAAATTCAATTATCACCCTAATGAAATTATTGGTCTTTTTTCATCCGTTGGCTATCGCTGCTTTTATGCGGTTGGATCCACCTTAAAAGAGTTGGTTGAAATGACGGATGATACGGTAGAAACCAATTTCTTTTTCCTGCATTCTGAAAAACACCAACAGCATATTGATGTATTGTTCAACTGATTGAAGAGAAGGGGCTTGTTCAATTTTTCAGTGCCACTTCAGTTCTATAACTGCAGAAGGCGCCATTCATATTGGGGGTATGTCAGCCCAGTAGAATTTGAGAAGATGAGGCTTCTTGAAAAAGCGGCTTAGCAATCTGTCCATTTTTATTTATCCACACCAGTTTGGCTACCCTGAAACTCCAAACTCCTGTTATCCTGTTATCCTGTTATCCTGTTATTGTAGAATTACATATTCTCAACTGTCGAAGGTGAAATTGACGTGGCCACGAAAACATCAGCATCTGCGCGGTTAGACGCGAAAATCAGTGATCAAGAATTACAATCAATAGTGAGGTCGCTTACGATTATTTTCCAGGAGGAGGCGCGTTTGGAACAACTTTAAATGATGTAATGTCGTCTGGAGCCTGAGTCTTATCCTTTGTAAGCTCACCTCCAGGAGGAGGCACGTTTGGAACAACTTTAAATGATGTAATATCGTCTGAAGCTTGATTCTTATCGCTTCCCTGTTCAATTTTTACCGGCTTAAAGCTTGTAATAGCATC
Source organism: Desulfobulbaceae bacterium (assembly GCA_031407875.1). Taxonomy (GTDB): domain Bacteria; phylum Desulfobacterota; class Desulfobulbia; order Desulfobulbales; family Desulfocapsaceae; genus Desulfoprunum. Next base: position 101,004 of record JANOIV010000224.1, read on the forward strand.
TACTTTGGAATTGCTCCCTCCACTAATATCAGGAGATGACCCTGGTCCCGGTTTCTGCTCTTCATTCTTAACAATGTTTGTGGTTTGCCCTGTATCTGATTTATTATTACCGGCCGCAAGCAGAGTAACTTCTGTTACCTTTCCTTGATTGTTGTACGTAAACACGTAATTTTTTCTAGCTAAGATTTTCTTTAACATCTGTTCTACATTAAGGTTCTTAAAAGAGACAGTTATCGGTGCTTGAAAAAGTGTGTCCTGGCCTTTGAACTCGACTCCGTAACTTTTCTTGATGAACGTGGTGAGTTCTGATAGCTTTACGTTTTCTATTTGAGCATCAAGCCCTCCTTTTTCGTTTTTTTGTATTAAGTCTTTTGCTTGACTGGTGGAAAAAACGAATAGCACAAAAAAGAGAGTGAGAAATATTTTATTCACTTGTTGGCTCCTGATTGATGGACAACTTTTAGAACATTGCGAGAATCAAGGATTGTCTTGACTCTCGCAAGTTCAAGTAAGATATGGAAAGACCTACATGTGGGCATATCCGGGAGGCAATACAACAGTCAACACAAGGGTGGAAACTATCGCATGACCTAAAAAAAACAGATGCCTCCATGCCGTGGTCCCGCACTTTCCTTTCCATGCGGTCTTTTAATTCTTCATCATTTTTTTCATTTTTCTCTTTTCCCGTATCATTTTGCTATCTGTATACATGTCTTCATAACTCGCCTTTATGGTCACATCAAAACTCGACAGAGATCCGCCGTTTTCGGCGATAAATTTCTCGGCATCTGCTTTATTTTCGAAGGCCCATTTTGCCCTTTTTGTCATGACTCCGGGCTTGTTTCCGCCCATAACCCAAAATGCCTTCTCCGCATCAATGAGAGTTTTACTGTTGTAGTCCCCTACTTGCAGAGAACGGGGTGTTTTATCAATATTCAGGGCAAGTTCAATCGCCAAACAGTGCATGCTGCAGGTTCCAAGCGATGTTCCATCATCATACTCAACAACCATTCGACTGTGCGCAAACTTGGTCCGATCCATTCCGCAGTATTTGCAGGAAGGATTATTTTGCATATCCGCGGCTCCGAAGGCGACGCCGCCGATTGAAACTATACATGCAATAAACATAAAGATTAAAATCCTTTTTTTCATGTGTAGTCTCCTTGAAATTAAATGGAATAGCAGGCAAGAGTTGAGGAGAATTGCCTGCTACGGGTATCGTGTCCTCAAAATGGGTTCATGCTCAGCGCCATGATCGACGCTGTAAAAATGCTCCCCTGCTCATCCGATACGAATAAGGTTTTTCCCCCCCTATGGTCAACAGGGTTCCAATCGACAACTCTTCACACCATCATCTATTTAATCGCTAACAGTTCAACCTCGAAAATGAGCACGGCATTCGGCCCCACCATACTGCCGTTCCCGCGCTGCCCGTAGCCTAGTTGTGAGGGGACGACGATCTGCCAGGTGGAGCCGACCGGCATGACCTTCAACGCCTCTTGCAAGCCGGGAATCACGCCGCTAACTTTGAAGGTCGCGGGTTTTCCGGTGTGACGGGAGCTATCGAACTCGGTTCCGTTGACGAGAGTGCCCCGGTAATTGTAGTCGACGGTATCAGCCCCGGTCGGTTTTTTACCTTCAGCGTTTTTGATGACCCGGTATTGCAAACCGCTGGGTAGAGTCACCACCCCCTGTTTTCCTTTATTCTGCGCTAAAAACGCATCTCCTTCCTTTTTGTTGTTTTCCGCATCGGCCGTCTTTGCCTTAGCCATCCGTTGTATTGCTTGTTTCTGGTAAATCATCATCGCCTTTCGCAGCTCACCATCCGACAGCAAAAGCTGGTTACCGGCGAAGGCGTCCCGCATTCCTTTCATGATCAGATCCAGGTCGATCTCCATTCCCTGCCGCTTGAAATTGCCGATCATCTGGACGCCGATGGCGTAATTTATTTTTTCCTTCTGGGTCTTTAAGGTGGACTCTTCCTTTGTTTTCGCGGAGGTGTTTATATTTTTCTTCTCAGTGACGGGGGAGGGCTCAGCCGAATTGGCCGTTTGCGCCTTGGCAACCGTGCCTGAATACCCACTTGATAGAAGAAACACCGCCATGCCGAAAACCAACAGGCAATAATAAGATTTTTTCATTTTCATTTGCTTTTTCCAATCGTTGAGGTGACAAGACATCACTTTCTCAGGATGCCTTTTACAAACGGTATTCCTGCTTAGAACCGCTCCTTCAATACTGTAAGGCTATCTTTCCCATCCGGTTTATGCAAGCCATTTTTGTTTTCCGGCCTCTCTCTCCAGCCCACCTTTCCGCCCAAACTAAGACCCTACATGCACGAGCGAAAGCTCACCGACCCAGGTTTGCTTGACGTAATAAAGAAACTGGTGTTTCAAATATTGCTGCTTTTGTTGGTGGACTTCAGAAATTCTACCTTCTATTCACTCTTTATATGCCTTGTCTAAATCACTCCCTGGCGGCATCATGAGAATGGCTGTTTTGCACACAAAAAAAAACCGAAACCCCGTTAGTTTAAGACACAAGAGAGCCGGAAACGCCTGCCGGGATGGGGGTGCGGTCAAGGAATTTGTCAGCCGCCAAACTGCTTCTTTGTACGCCAAATTTTAACATTGTTTTTATAGCATGCTAAAATGCACTACCTTATGGATTTTCCTTTCAAATCTCGGACAGACTTCTAGAGTGTCTATTATGCTTAGATATCGACGAGAGGACAATACAGCGATATTATATAGAAAATGGATAGTCGACATATTTAAACATATGATAATATCTTGAAATAATACAATATAATCAACAAGAGTTATTTTTCAAATGCAAAAGCTACTGGAAAGACAATCATAGATGGTCATGCTCGTTCTGAAGAAACAAGTAAACTCATGAGCGTTAAATGCTCTCTCCCGTAAATCTGAAATCCGTGAGTTTCCCGGAATTCTTGAATCGTCCTGAAGAGGCTGACAACAACATTCCTACAAAAAAAAATTCAAAACAGTGATGGCCAAAAATGTTGCCTTCACGTAATATGACAGTATTAAGAGCATTTATCACTCACCCGATTAATTTCCAGGGAGCTTTTTTCTAGCTTATCTCTGGAGTTGTAATATTGATGGTCGGCAAAAATATAAAAGCTTTTATACCAGTTAGTTGAATAGAAAATAAGACGTTACTTTGCACCTGGCAATGCGAATGTTGGGGTTGACCTAATACTGAAATCTCCTGTTGTGTTGTGCATCGTATTTTTTTTACCCCAGCCCAACACGCGCCAAAGGTGTCAAGATCGGGCGGATATCAAAGCAAAAAAACGATGATGGAGAATATTTAAAAGACTCGATGAAACGCGGTGATAACCACTACGAAGAAGCTACTAAATTGCGCCGGCGGGCCAAAGAGCTCTTCCTGAAAAAAAAGTCCCAATCGCCCGAAGACCTTGAGGCGATGTCCTCCGAACACATTCGGAGGTTACTCCACGAGTTGGAAGTGCACCAGATCGAGCTCGAAATACAGAACAAGGACCTGCGTCGGGCCCAGGAGGAACTGGACGACGCGAGGGCTCGATATTTTGATCTATATGACCTGGCGCCGATAGGCTATTGTACTCTTAGCGAAGACGGACTGATCCTGGAGGCCAACCTCACTGCCGCCACCCTGCTGGGCGTGGCTCGGGGAACGCTGATCAAAAAACGAATAGCCCAGTTCATCCGCAAAGAGGACCAGGACATCTACTACCTGCACCGTAAACATCTCTTTGAGACCGGTATCCCGCAGGCGTTTGAACTGCGGATGGTAAAAAAAGACGAAACGGTATTTTGGGCGCGGCTGAATGCCACCGCAGCTCATGACTCCGCCGGCACACCTGTGACCCGGCTAGTACTGAGTGACATCACTGAGCACAAGCAGGCGGTAGAGGCCTTGCGGCAAAACGAATTACGGGAGAGCGAGAACCGAATCCGCAAACTGTTCAAACAGCACTCCGCTGTCATGCTCATACTTGATGCAGAGACGGGGAGTATAATTGACGCCAATGCAGCGGCGGCGCAGTTTTATGGATGGTCCCTTGAGGAACTCACGCAGATGAGCATTCAAGAGATCAACACCCTGCCGCCTGAGGCCGTGAAAGCCTGTATGGCGAAGGCTGCATTATCAAAGAGTACCAGGTTTGAAGTTCGTCACCGAATGGCGGACGGCTCCATCCTGGATGTGGAGGTATTCAGCAACCAGATCGAGAGCGCGGGCAAGGGCTTTCTCTTTTCCATTATTCACGACATCACCGAGCTCAAGCAAGCCGAGGTGGCGTTGCGAGAAGAGGACCGTTATTTGCGCACCATACTTCAGACGACGATAGACGGTTTCTGGGTAGTCGATCTTGAGGGAAAAATTACCCAAGTCAATGAAACCTATTGCCGCATGTCGGGCTATACCTGTGACGAACTTCTGAAATTGAACGTTTCCGCTATTGATGTTGTTGAGGAACCGGCTGCAACCTCAGCTCACATCCAACGACTCATTGCTAAGGGATCCGAAATCTTCGAGACCCGCCATCGAAGAAAAGATGGTAGCGTCTTTCATGTTGAAATCTCGGCGACGTACATGAATACGGGCAGCGGCAAGTTCGTCTGTTTCTGCCGCGACATCACCGAACGCAAGCAGCATGAAGAACAGCTTCACACTCTTAATAATGTGTTGGAACAGAGAGTTGAGCAACGGACCCGTGAGTTGCAGGAAACGCAATCACACTATCTGCATGCTGAGAAGCTTGCGGCAATCGGCAAATTGTCCGCCTCTATTGCCCATGAATTCAATAACCCTCTACAGGGTATTATGACTATACTCAAAGGCTTGAAAAAAAGGGCGATACTGGAAGAAGAAGATAAGGAATTGCTGGATGCGGCTATTGGCGAAAGTGAGCGGATGAAAAATTTGATCCGTAGTCTCCAGGATTTTAACCGACCGTCATCGGACAGGAAAATGGTGATGGATGTGCAAAAGTCCATCGGCTCCCTGCTGTTGCTGAGCAAGAGCGATTTTAAGAGCAAGCGGATTTCTGTGGTGCTCAACTATACTGAACGGTTACCGCAGATCCTGGCGGTTCAGGACCAGATCAAACAAGTCTTGCTTAATCTGTTGTCCAATGCAGCGGACGCCTGCCTCCAGACCGGTGGAGTGATTACGATAAGCACGTGGCAGGAAGAGGAGAGAGTCGCCGTGGCGATTAAGGACACCGGCATAGGTATTAGGCCTGAAAAAATGGCGCTGATCTTTCAGCCGTTCTACACGACGAAACCCGAAGTCAAGGGAACCGGTCTGGGCTTGTCGGTCTGCCATGGTATCGTCCAAAACCATCAGGGCGAAATTCGTGTTGAGAGCCAGCCGGGAGAAGGCTCAACCTTCACCGTCCTGCTGCCTATCAAGGAGAGTGCTGGCGTTTCGTAAAGCCGGCCCAGAAACGTATTTTTTTAGCTGCCGGGCCGGTTGGGAATCTTGAGAGGATGAATATCGGATGGAAAATAAGGCCATGACTGAGGCATCAATTTTATTCGTCGATGACGAGAACGTTATCCGAAAATCCTTAACCCGGGAACTGAGGGAGGAGGGTTTTACCGTCACCGCCGTGGCCAGCGGCAGTGCAGCGATCAGGGCCCTGCGGAACGCGCAATACGATGTGGTGATCACCGATCTGATGATGCCCGGCATTGATGGCTTTGGCGTACTCAAGGCCGTAAAAAAACTGGCGCCGCTGACCAGTGTCATCATCCTCACCGGTTATGGCGACATGAGATCTGCCATTGACGCCTTGCGCTTCGAGGCAGACGATTTCACCCTCAAACCCTGTGATATCGAGGAGCTCGTCTTCAGGATTCGGCGTTGTCTTGAGAAGCGAAGTCTGCTGCAATTGCTGATGGCGCAGAAACTCAAGCTGGAAGAGGAAATAGTCCAACGCCGTCTCTTCGAAGAACAGCTGCTCGAAAGCGATAGTCGGTTCCGTCTGGCGCTGGATGTTTCATCCAACGGTGTGTGGGATCGCAATATGCTCACCGATGAAATCTATCACGGGGAAAACTGGTACCGCACCCTGGGGTATGAGAACGAAAACGAAAACGGCGAGGATCAGTCCTTTGAAGACCTCTTGCATCCCGATGACCGGGAAAGGGTTCTGGCCCTACGTGAGGACTACGTCCAGGGCAAAACCCCGCGCTATGAGGTGGAGTACCGGTTACGCAACAAGGCCGGCGGCTGGCAGTGGATCCTGTCCCGGGGGAATGCGGTAACAAGGGATGAACAAGGAAGGGCATTACGGCTTATCGGCACCCTCACCGACATCACCCGGCTGAAAGAGGTGGAGACCGAACTCATGCGCTCCCAAACTGAGTTGGAGCAGCGGGTGCAGGAGCGAACCGCCGAGTTGTACGAAGCAAATGTTGCCCTGAAGGTGCTGCTGAAAAATAGGGAGGGAGACCGGCAGATCCTTACCGATCAGGTGCTTGCCAATACCACCAAACTGGTCGAGCCCTTTCTCGACCGACTGAAGGAATGCCGATTGACCGAGCAGCAGCAGGAGTTGGTCGATATCCTCCGGGCCAACATCAACGAACTGACCTCCCCTTTCGCCAATAATTTTTCCTCCAATCTGGTTCGGCTCACCCCTGCCGAAATTCAGGTCGCCAATCTTGTCAAGCTGGGCAAGAGGACCAAGGAAATCGCAGGGATCATGCACCTCTGTCCGGGGACGATCAGTATTCATCGAAAAAACATCAGGAAGAAACTTGACTTGACCCACAAAAAAACCAACCTCCAGACCATTCTTGCAATTAATTCCTAACTTGTTAATTGTTCATTGTTTTGTCCATAATATCGTTGCGTTCGGTCACTCCTCTATCGGCAAGACCTGACTCAAAGGTCCGGTTTGCCCGGAAACTGCTCTTGTTGCTGCGAATGCAGATCCTTTAGCGCTTTTTGGCGGGACTGCCGCCGCCGTTGAATGGATATATTCGCTATCCATTCCATCTCTAATCATGCTCCATTGTCCTTTTCCGAGCATCAGTTATTAATATAGTCTGCCATAATGATTCCTTCATTTTGGCACCATAAAGGGTATCACCCAGTTATCATTCATAAAGGAGAATCAAAGAAAACAATATTTGCGCCACACTCTGTGAAGAATTCATTTTAATTTAAATACAATATTCATTCTCATGCTCTGCGACATTGCAAAATTTATTTTTTTGATTGATACTTCTATCACCACAAAAAATTGCAGCACCTGCTTTGTGGCGATATGACGTGGTGGAAAGATATTTTTGACCCCATGGGGAAAAAACTTCTTCCCGTCGAAAAGTAAACCGATGGCCAAGAATTCAAGAATGATCAGGTGGGAAAACACTGCTGCACCTTTGAGGAAACCAGCCTGAGTTCCTCAAAGACTTAAATGTATGTCACCAGGCAACAACAAAGGAGGAGAGGCATGAAAAAGTTTTATTCTGTAACTGCAATTGTTGTGATGTCGTTAGCGTTGTCGTTCGCTGCGAGCGCCGCAACGAACGATGCCGGCAAAACCCAGCAGGAAAGCAGCCAGGAATCGACAGTCGCCGGCGACGGCGCAGCAGGACAGGCTGTAGGCAGCGGCCAGGAAATAAGCGGTGAGAACGATATCAGAGTAATAACCCCTGATATGAACTTTCGGCAAAGGGTCGAAGCGCAGCGGGCCATTCAAAAACGCGCTGCTGCAAGTAGAAATGCGTTGATCCAGGCCGAGATGGAGAAACAGCAACAGAGCGAAAGCGCAGGGACCGACGGCCAACCGGCCGCCAAATAGCCGGCCCTTTTGCCGTTGCCGTTCTCGGCCGGCCTGAACAGTGGTTGTACCTTACATTCTTAGAGAGGATACTATGAAGCGAAAACGATTACGGATTTCTATTGGCCTGTTGTTGGCCACAGCTGCACTTTACGGGGTTGCCGCCCCCCAGCCGGTCACGGCATTGGTTTTACAGGATAAATTAAACGCAGTTCGCACAAGCGGCGTGCCTGATGTCAATGGCGCCGCCAACTGGGCGAACAGCCCGCCCTTGCGAAAATTTGTCGACGCCCTGCCCGGTATCTGTGGTGCCGGCACGGCGGGAGAAAACCTGCTCGGTCAATGTATTCCGGTAGCCCAGGCTGATACAACCACCTACCCCGGCTCCGATTACTATGAGATTGAGATTGTTCAGTATCGCGAGCAGATGCACACAGATCTTCCCGCGGTCGTCGGTCCGAAAATGGACCCCACCTCCACCGGCGGGACACTGCTGCGTGGCTACCGGCAAACCAATACGGCCGATGTTGATGCACTTACACCGCACTATTTAGGACCGCTCATTGGCGCCCAAAAGGATCGGCCGGTGCGCATCAAATTCACCAACAGCCTGCCAACCGGCACCGGCGGCAACCTTTTTATCCCGACCGACACCACCGTTATGGGAGCCGGGCCCGGATCGAACTATGATCGGGTAGGCATTGCTACGGATGCCGAAGTCTGCAAGGCAACTCCAGCTTTATGTTACAGCCAGAACCGCGCCGACCTGCATCTCCATGGTGGCCGCACCCCGTGGATCAGTGACGGGACCGCCCATCAGTGGATTACCCCGGCGGCAGAAACGACGGCCTATCCCAAAGGTGTCAGTGTAGCCTATGTGCCCGATATGTGGTTCAACGCCTCCGGAGTCACAATTCCTGAGTGCGCAGGAAAAACATCCTGTGCCGTCGCAGGTGCTACCAATAATCCCGGCCCCGGTTCCCAGACGTACTACTATACCAATGCACAGAGCGCCAGGATGATGTTCTACCATGATCATTCCTGGGGAATCACCCGCCTTAGCGTTTATATCGGAGGGGCCGCGGGCTATATGGTCACCGACGCTACTGAAGCTGCTCTGATCGCGGCCGGGACAATCCCCGGCCCAGCCAACACGGTTCCCTTGGTCATTCAGGACAAGACCTACGTTAATGCCGCCACAATCGTCGACGACCCGGCCACGCCGCTTGTTGCAAATGATGGTACCGATCCGACCTGGATCTGGGGCAGCCAGCCCGGAACTCTTGTAGGCGGTTATAACTCAACAGGTGCTGTTCCCGTTACCGGCGATCTGTGGTGGCCACATGTCTACGTTCCCGCCCAGAACCCCTTCAACCCTGACTTCACCGGGACTAATACCTATGGCCGCTGGCATTACGGTCCCTGGTTCTGGCCACCCACCGATGTCCCTTATGGGCCTACAACCAATCCTTATTACGACGCCGTTAACGACCCCACCGAACCCCCGGAGATGCCCAGCACTCCCAACCCCTCCTGGGGAGCCGAAGCGTTTATGGACACTCCGGTCGTCAACGGGACCGCCTACCCGAAACTCAATGTGAACGCCGAGAAATACCGCTTCCGCATCCTGAACGCAGCCCACGACCGGTTCTGGAATCTGCAGTTTTATGTTGCGGATCCAGCCCAGACTTTCGAGACAAGACAAACGGAAGTCAAGATGGTTCCCGCCGTGACGGTCGTCGGCTACCCGGACGGTTGGCCGGTAGATAATCGTGAGGGCGGCTCCCCCGACCCGGCAACCAGAGGTCCCGCCATGATCCAGATCGGGACTGAAGGAGGTTTCCTGCCGAAACCCGTGGTACTTCCCAATCAACCGGTCGTCTGGAACACCGATCCCACCACCTTCACCGCCGGGCTTGTGCTGCAGCAGAACCAGGGTGGCGGAACGCTGATGCTGGGACCGGCCGAGCGGGCCGACATAATCGTCGACTTTAGCCAGTTTGCCGGCAAGACCCTGATTCTCTACAACGACGCCCCGGCGCCGTGGCCGGCTCTCGACCCGCATTACGATTACTACACGGGCGCTCCTGATAACACCGGAATGGGCGGCTCGGCAGGGACCCTAATCGGCCGTGGCCCCAACACCCGGACGATCATGCAGATTGAAGTCGCGGGAGCAGGCGGTACTGCGCCCCCCGATGATTATGCTCCAGCGACGCTTACCGCACTGGAAACCGCTTTTGCCGGCACTGGCGGCGTCTTCGCCACCGGGCAGGAACCGCTCATCGTAGGGCAAACTGCCTACAATGTTAATTATGGAAAAACCTTCCCCGCAACCTGGCCCACCTGGGGGGTTTCGCGGATCACCGACAACTCGCTCAGCTTTATGAGACCTGATGGTGCGGTTGTGAACAACTATCCCATTGAGCCCAAGGCTATCCAGGACGAGATGGGCGAGGTCTTCGACGACTTTGGCCGAATGAGCGCCAAACTTGGGCTTGAACTTGCCAAAACCACGGCCGGGATTCAGACCTTTGTGTTGCAGAACTTTGTCGACCCACCCACCGAGTTCGTGGGCAAGGATCAGATCCAGATCTGGAAGATCACCCACAACGGTGTGGATACACACCCCGTCCATTTCCATTTGTTTGAGGTACAGGTGCTCAACCGTGTCGGCTGGGACGGCTTTATTTACCTGCCCGATCCTAACGAGCTGGGCTGGAAGGACACCGTCCGGATAAGCCCGCTGGAGGACACCATTGTGGCCTTGCGACCGGCCAAGATTCCGGTGCCTTTTAACGTACCCAATAGCTATCGCCCCCTTAACCCGGCCTTTCCTCTGGGCGGCCCGGCAGGTTTCACTAATATAGATCCCAAAACGGCCCAGCCGCTTACTACGCCGGTTATCAACGAGATGTTCAATTTCGGCAATGAATACCTGTGGCACTGCCATATCCTCAGCCATGAGGAACAGGACATGATGCGGCCGATCATCTTGAATGCCGACAGTCTGCTCTATACGGACAATGATGCTGCTGGCTTCTGGCAGTGGAGCAGAGGCGATTGGAGCTTGATTGCAAACATCAACCCAATCAATATTGTTGCCTCTGGAAGCAATTCCTATGCAACTGACGCAAATGGTTTGTGGGAATGGAATGGGTATAATTGGAGAAATATTAATTCTCTTGCCCCGACCAACATGGTAGCCTCCGGCTCGATGTTGTATGCGAACTTTACCGGGTTTGGTCTTTATAAATGGGACGGAAGTACGTGGACTCTGCTTAATACGGTCCTTTCGGACAGCATGGTTGCTTCCGGGTCGGTGCTGTATGCGAACTTTACCGGGTTTGGTCTTTATAAATGGGACGGAAGTACGTGGATCCTGCTTAATACGATCCTTCCCGACAACAACATGGTAGCCTCCGGATCGGCGTTGTATGTGAACTTCCCCGCAATCGGACTTTATAGATTGGATGGAAATACGTGGACCCAGCTTGCTAATGTCTCTTCGGACACCATGGTAGCCTCCGGATCGATGCTGTTTGCGAACTTCAATGCATCCGGATCTTATCAATTTGACGGAAGTGCATGGACCCAGATTAATTCGGTCCTCCCCGACAGCATGTCGGCCTCAAATAATGAGTTATATGCGAACTTCCCCACAGGACTATATAAATGGGACGGAAATACGTGGGCTCAGCTTGCCTCGGTTGCTCCCAATAATATGTCAGCCTCTGGGTCGATCTTATACGCGAACTTCCCTGCAAGTGGCGGCGTATGGAAATGGGAACCCGCCGCCGGTGGGTGGAGCCTCCTTTCCGGCGCCCCCGCTACTGCTCCAACTAACATTGCCGCTGGATTCTGATTTTACAGCGTCATTTAGGGCCTGACAAGGCATGTCGTCGCAGTTTTCGGCATGCCTTATCGGGTAGTTATTGATTCGAGTGTTATTTTCAGCAACTCCGTTGCGGGGTGCGTTTGCACAGCTTGTCCCTCAACGGAGTTTTTTTATCTACCCTCGTCCTCCTTTCAATCATTATTTACAATCCCTTATGTAGTTGATGTGCATTCGCCGAATGACGGCCAGACTGTTGCCTTTTTTACGACGGACCGGGAACGGATGACGTCATTTCACCCCAACGGGCCATGCTCACCGCTAAATTCCGTTGAAATTCCTCTCCGCTCTCAGGATCACGCATTTTATCCAGTTTGACCTTGAGCGCGTGAAGTTGGGATGGTATTGTTCTGAAACCGTTGATAATCTGGAAAACCTGAGTCTGAATGTATCGCTTTCGATTCAGCAGGCATCTTCCTTGCTCCTCTGGCATGGAGGAGGTTCACCTTTTCTTTTGCAAGGCCTGTCACAACTATGAAGAAGCCTTTGTATGCCTTTTCGCTCCTGTTTCTTCTTCTGGTTTCCTTTCTGGGAGGCACCTGGTTCAACCAGCGTGGAACTAGCAGTAACACAATCAGCACTGGAGAACGTCAGATTCTGCATTACGTCGACCCCATGAACCCGACGCACACCTCCAAAGAACCTGGCATTGCACCCTGCGGGATGCCCATGGAACCGGTATACGCCGACGAGGATGTAGTTGGCGGTTCAGGCACCGCCGGCGCAGCAATTTCGGCCTCTCCTGGTACGGTCAAGGTCAATCTGCAAAAACAGCAAGTCATAGGCGTGCAAATCGGCGAAGTCACGAGGACGGTGGAAACCCATAAGATCCGGGCACTGGGTCGCATTGCAGCCGATGAGAACCGGATCTTTGCCCTGATCGCCGCCACAGATGGCTGGATGAGTGAGGTTCATGAGAGCACTACGGGCAGCCTGGTCAACAAGAATCAGCTCATGGCCCAGATCAAGATTTACGACTATGACTTTTTTACCTGGCAACAGCGTTATCTCACGGAGCTCGGTAATACCGGGCGCCGACCTGTGTTTGTAACACCCCCTGCTGCAGCGGTCCAGCCCCGGATGGGAATGATGCCGACTGGGCAACAAGCCGGTTCATCTCCCCCAGCAACCGGGGAACCTATGACCATGCCTTCGGCCGTCAACCCGCAAGAGACAACTGCCGGCAAGGCTCCGGTCATGAAGAAGCCGCCACCTCCCTCTACCTCTTCGCCTGTAACGGCATCGACTGGGCAACCGCACGCGGACATCACACCTCGCCAAGGCGCGTCAAAAATTTGGGGTATCCCGCCAGGGGCCTCGCAATACGGGGAAACTATGCCGGCTGCCCCGCAGCCGGGGACGCTGCCTGCCGCGAAAAAATCCTCCGAAAAGACAGTGAACCAAGATCCGCCTATGACGATGCCGATGCCCTCGCCAAAAACCGCTCAAACCGGTTCGCCGCATCACGCTGAGATAGCTCCGGCGGTAACGCAAAAAATTTCCCCAAAAGCTGAAGTGAACCACTCGAAATCCATGGCGAAGATGGAAGATGATGAAAAACACGGCTTCATTCGCGAAGATGACATTCTCTATGCCAGCAAGGCGCGGCTGGAACTGCTGGACCTTGGGACGGGGGAAACCCAGTTGGCGGAACTTGCCAACAGGGGGGTTTATGTAACTCGTATCGATATGAGGTCGCCGGTCGACGGACTTGTGCTTTCGCGCAGCATCTCCCCACGCCAGAAGATCGATCGCGGTGCAGAGTGTTTCAGAATCGCCGATTTGAGCAGAATCTGGGTAGAAGCCGATATTTACGATACCGAGGCGCAATACATTCAACCGGGCATGCGGGCACTGGTCTCCCTGCCAGGGCAGGGCAAGTATTACGCTGCAAGAGTAAGCAAAGTCCCGCCACGCTTCGATGCGGCCACGCGCACCCTTAAAGTCCGTCTGGAGATGAATAATCTCGAGATTATGTTTCGCCCCGATATGTTTGTCGATGTTGAATTCCTCATTGGTTTACCGGAATCGACAACCGTACCTTCAGGCACAGTGATCGATTCCGGCCAAAGGAAGACCGTTTATGTGGTAACGGGAGAGGGAATTTTCGAGCCTCGCGAGGTGGTGACAGGCTGGCAATTGAGCGATCGGGTCGAGATCGTCGAGGGGTTGAAACCCGGGGAAAAGATCGTCGTTTCGGGCAACTTTCTTATCGATTCGGAAAGCCGTATGAAACTGGCGGCTGCCGGGCTGATGACGGATAAGGCTGAAAAACCCCTCGGTGGTCAGGCACCACCTTCGTCGTCAACGCCTAAACCGCAAAAAACGCTGCAGACCATGCAGAAGGAAGCTACTGAACCAGTTGTCAAGGATCCGGTTTGCGGCATGACCGTCGACCAGGAACAGGCGGAGGCGGCAGGCCTGACCGTCGAGTTGCAGGGGAAGACGCATTTCTTCTGCAGTGAAGACTGCAAGGAGCAATTCGCGCGTGATCCACGGCGCTACCCTGATGCCTCTGCTGACATACCGGCGCCACCGGCACCGGCTGCCACCGAACAAGTAGACCACAACACGGTGCAGGCCTCACAAAAGGAAGCCGTTGCATCAACAACCAAAGATCCGGTCTGTGGGATGACCGTCGACCAGGAGCAGGCAAAGGCGGCAGGCCTGACCGTCGAACTGCAGGGGAAGACGCATTATTTCTGCAGTGAAGACTGCAAGGAGCAATTCGCGCGGGATCCACAGCGCTATCCTGAAACTTCTGCTGACATACCGGCGCAATCGGATGCCCCCGGCCAAGGCGAGCATAACCATGATTAACCGCATTATCGATTTTTCGGTTGAGCACCGGTTTGTCGTCTTTCTGCTGGTCGCCGCCGCCTGTATTGCCGGCTGGTGGTCGATGCAGCGACTGGCCCTGGACGCCATTCCCGATCTCAGCGATACGCAGGTGATCGTCTATTCCCGTTGGGACCGCAGCCCCGACATCATCGAAGACCAGGTGACCTACCCCATCGTCAGCGCCATGCTGGGGGCGCCGAAGGTCAAGGCGGTGCGGGGATTTTCCGATTTCGGTTACTCCTATGTCTATGTGATCTTCGAGGAAGGAACCGATATCTACTGGGCCCGCTCGCGCACCCTGGAATATCTCTCCGGCGTGCTTCCAGGGCTGCCGCAGGGGGTGAAAACCGAACTGGGGCCTGATGCCACCGGTTTAGGCTGGATTTTCCAGTATGCCCTGGTGGATAAGTCCGGCAAGCACAGCCTGGCGGACCTGCGCTCCTGCCAGGATTGGTATTTGCGTTACCATTTGAAGGCGGTTCCCGGAGTGGC